>NZ_QDFT01000001.1 GCF_003075375.1 Microbacterium testaceum
CCCCWGCATGCTGCTGCGCGCGATGATCGGTCAGCAGATCAGCGTGGCGTCCGCGCGCACGATGCAGGGGCGCCTCGCCGCCGAGCTCGGCGAGAGCGTCGACATCGGTCCCGCACCCTCGATCCTGTTCCCCCCGCCGGCCGTGATCGCCGAGCGCGGTCTCGAGGTGCTGCGCGGACCCGCCGCGCGCATGCGCGCGATCGTCGAGGCCGCGGCGGCCCTCGCCGACGGGTCACTGACCCTCGGGCCCGGCGACGACCGCGTCGAGCAGCGCGAACGTCTTCTCGCGATGCGCGGGATCGGGCCGTGGACGGCCGACTACGTGCGCATGCGTGTGCTCGGCGATCCCGACGTCCTGCTCCCCGGCGACGTCGCCGCCCGCGCGGGCGCCGCCGCCCTCGGGCTGCCCTCCGACCCGGCCGGCTTCACCGCCCGGTCCGAACGCCTCGCCCCGTGGCGAAGCTACGCGATGGCGCACTACTGGTACGCCGCCCCCGTCACGCAGGCCTGGCGGTCGCCCGCCGCCCCCACCCGTCCCGTCCGTCCTCCCGAGAGCGAGATGCCCGCATGACCACCATCGCCCCGACCCGCACGGCGACCCTGCAGATCGTCGACACCCCCGACGGCGGCTTCGCGATCCTCTCCGACGCGGACGACCGCGTGATCGTGTCGGGATGGACGGCCGACCCGGATGCCGTGCTCGCGCGTCTGCGGCCCGACCGGCGCCCCGCCCGGATCGTCGAAGGGCAGACGGCGGCGGCGGACGCCGTCCGCGCCTACTACGCCGGCGACGTCCGGGCCATCGACGACGTCGAGGTCGCGCAGCAGGGCACGGCGCTCCAGCTCGCGGGGTGGCGGGAGCTGCGCCGCATCGCGCCCGGTGAGCGGCTGACCTACACCGGCCTCGCGACCGCCCTGGGTTCGCCCTCGGCGGTGCGGGCCGCGGCATCCATCTGCGCCCGTAACGCGGTCGCCCTCTTCGTCCCATGCCACCGCGTGCTGCGCGCGGACGGCACGATGGGCGGTTTCGCGTGGGGGACCGACGTGAAGGAACGGCTGCTCGCGCGCGAATCCGCGGCGTGAGGCGCAAGACACTCTTGCCCCCAGCGTTCTCACAGGGATAGTCTGGAGGGCTGTCGTTCCCCCGGCGATGGCTTCACACCGATCAAGGAGGATGCCATGGACCAGATCGACGCCCCCGTCGCCCCGGCCGCCGCGCCCTCCGTCGCTGCGCGTCCCGGCCGACGCTCCTAGGGCCCGCGTCCGCGCTCCGGCGCACCCGCTCCGCCCCGACCGACGCACTTTGTCGCGCCTCCGGCATCCCTGTCCGCGCCCGATCCCGGCGCCCGCTTCGACCCCACGAGGATCATGACCACCTCATCGTCTGCAAAACGCCTCTCGACGCCGCGCGCGCTCGCGCGGCTGCTGCCCATCGCCCGCCCGGTGCTGCCGCGCCTCATCGCGGGCGCCGTCACCGCGCTGATCGCGAGCCTGCTCGCGCTGGCCATTCCGCTCGTCCTCGAGCAGATCGTCGCCGGCCCCATCGCCTCGCTCGACCCCACCGCCCTGGTGTGGGGTTCGCTCGCCGTGCTCGCACTCGGCCTCGCCGAGGCCGCGATGGTGTGGCTGCGTCGGTGGTTCGTGCTCGCGCCGGCCACGAAGGTCGAATACGACCTGCGCCAGTCGTTCTACTCGCGCCTGCAGCGTCTGCCCGTCGCCTTCCACGACCGGTGGCAGTCGGGCCAGCTGCTCTCGCGCATGATGCAGGACATCAGCATGCTGCGCCGGTGGCTCGCCTTCGGCGTCATCCTGCTCGTCGTCAACCTGCTGACCATCGTGATCGGCGCGGTCCTGCTCTTCCGCTGGCACTGGCTGCTCGGCGCGCTGTTCCTGGTCACCTCGGCTCCCGTGATCTACGTCGGCTTCCGCTTCGAGAAGCGCTACGGCGCTCTGACGCGCCAGAGCCAGGACCAGGCCGGCGACCTCGCCACCTCGGTGGAAGAGAGCGTCCACGGCATCCGCGTCCTCAAGGCCTTCGGTCGGGGCAAGCACGCGCTGCAGAAGTTCACCCGGCAGGCCGAATCGCTGCGCGAGACCGAGATCGACAAGGCCCGCGCGATCGGCTGGATCTGGTTCTGGCTCGTGCTGCTGCCCGACATCGCCTTCGCCGTGTGCCTGGGCGCGGGCATCGTGCTCACGCAGCTCGGCCAGCTGCAGGTGGCCGAGCTCGTCGCGTTCTTCGCCATGGCCACCGTCCTGCGCTGGCCGATGGAGTCGATCGGGTTCCTGTTCTCGTTCCTCCTCGACGCGCGGACGGCGACCGACCGCATCTTCGAGGTGTTCGACGAGCAGAACACCATCGTCGATCCCGACCGGCCCCGCACCATCGCGGAGCCCCGCGGGGAGCTCGTCTTCGAGGGTGCTCATTTCCGGTACCAGGATGCCGCCGACACCGAGCCCGACCTGCTCGACGGCGTGGACCTGACGCTCCGGCCCGGCGAGACCATGGCGCTCGTCGGCCTGACGGGCTCGGGCAAGACGACCCTGACCACCCTGCCGGGACGCCTGTACGACGTCACCGGAGGGCGCGTGCTGCTGGACGGCGTGGACGTGCGCGAGCTGTCGCTGTCCGAGCTGCGCCGTCACGTCGGCATGGCGTTCGAGGACGCCACGCTGTTCTCTCAGACGGTCCGCGACAACGTCCTGCTCGGTCGTGAAGACCTCACGCCGGGCTCGGCCGAGGCGGACGAGATCCTGCGCGAGGCCCTGCAGGTCGCCCAGGCGCACTTCGTCTACGACCTGCCCGACGGCCTCGACACCGTCATCGGCGAAGAGGGCCTCAGCCTCTCGGGCGGCCAGCGTCAGCGGCTCGCACTCGCGCGCGCGGTGGCGGCCCGCCCGGCCGTGCTCGTGCTCGACGACCCGCTGTCGGCGCTCGACGTCGACACCGAGGCCCTCGTCGAGGACGCCCTGCGCGAGGTGCTCAGCGAGACGACCGCGCTGGTGGTCGCGCACCGCCCCTCGACGGTGACGCTGGCCGACCGCGTCGCCCTGCTGCAGGACGGCCGCGTCACCGCCGTCGGCACCCACTCCGACCTGCTCCGCACCAGCGAGCACTACCGCTACGTCATCTCGAGCCTCGAAGAGGCCGAGCGCGAGGCGCGCACCGGGGCCATCCCGATCGTCTCCGCCGCCGACGACGACGCCCTCACCGAGAAGGAGGCGACCCGATGACCACCGCCACCGTCGCCGGAACCAGCGGCGAAGACCGCTCCGACTACACGCGCGCCGAGAGTCGCGCGATCCGTCAGCGCTCGCTGCGCCTGCTCGGCTCGCTCGTCTCGCCGCTGCGGTGGCAGCTCGTGCTCGCCGCCGCCGTCCTGGTCGTCTCGACCGCGCTGCGCGTGGCCGGTCCCGCCCTCATCGCCTACGGCATCGACAACGCCCTGCCCGCGGTGATCGAGAGAAGCGATTGGATGCCGACCTACGGCGTGGTCGGGGTGTACCTGCTCGCGGGCATCGGCGGTGCCGTGCTGATCGGGTGGTACGTCGTCGTCGCCGCCCGCCTGACCCAGGCGGTCATGCTGGACCTGCGCAAGCGCATCTTCCTTCACACCCAGCGGCTGAGCCTGGAGTTCCACGAGTCGTACACCTCGGGCCGCATCATCTCGCGTCAGACCAGCGACCTCGACACCATCCGCGAACTGCTCGACGGCGGGCTGAACGAGCTCGTCTCGGGCGTGCTCTACGGCCTGTTCACCCTGGCCGCGCTGTTCCTCATCGACTGGCAGTCGGGGCTGATCCTCACCCTCATGGGCATCCCGATGTACTTCCTCATGCGCTGGTTCTACGCGCGCTCGCAGGTCATCTACCGCGAGTCGCGCGTCATCAGCGCGCAGGTGATCGTCAAGTTCGTGGAGTCGATGACCGGCATCCGCGCCGTGAAAGCGTTCCGCAAGGAACCCCGCAACGACGAGGAGTTCGGAAAGCTCGCCGCCGACTACCGCGACGTCAACATGCGCTCGATCCGCCTGTTCGGCACGTTCGAGCCGGGCATCATGACCGTCGCCGCGGTCTCGGTCGCCGTGGTGCTGCTCTGGGGCGGCGGGCGCGTCATCGCCGGCCCGCTCGAGATCGGTGTGCTGACGGCTGCGGTGCTGTACGTGCGCAACTTCTTCTCGCCCCTGCAGGAGGTCGCGTTCTTCCTCAACTCGTACCAGTCGGCGACGGCGGCGCTCGAGAAGGTGTCGGGCGTGCTCGAGGAGCAACCGACCGTCCCCGACCCGACCGACCCGGTCGATCTGTGGAGCGCCCGCGGGCACGTCCGCTTCGACGAGGTCACCTTCGGCTACACCGAGGGGCGCGTCATCCTGCCGCACTTCACGCTCGACATCCCCGCGGGGCAGACGATCGCCCTCGTCGGGACCACCGGCGCGGGCAAGACGACCCTCGCCAAGCTCATCTCGCGCTTCTACGACCCCACGAAGGGCGCTGTCACCCTCGACGACGTCGACCTGCGTCGCCTGCACCCGAAGGACCTGCGCCGCGCGATCGTCATGGTCACGCAAGAGGCGTACCTGTTCAGCGGCACGGTCGCCGACAACATCGCGCTCGGAAAACCCGACGCCACGATGGACGAGATCCGTGCGGCGGCTCGCGCGGTGGGTGCCGACGGGTTCATCTCCAAGCTGCCCGACGGTTACGACACCGACGTGAACAAGCGCGGCGGTCGCGTGTCGGCGGGTCAGCGCCAGCTGATCTCGTTCGCGCGGGCGTTCCTCGCCGACCCCGCCGTGCTGATCCTCGACGAGGCGACGGCGTCGCTCGACATCCCGAGCGAGCGCCTCATCCAGGACGCCCTGCAGACGCTGCTGGCCGATCGCACCGCGATCATCATCGCGCACCGCCTCTCGACGGTGGCGATCGCCGACCGTGTGCTGGTCATGGAGCACGGCCGCATCATCGAGGACGACGCCCCCGCCGCGCTCATCGCCGGCACGGGCAAGTTCGCGCAGCTGCACGCCGCGTGGCGGGAGTCGCTGGTCTAGCCCAGTCCCTGTCCGAACGCGGATGCCACGTCCCCGCCGGGGCGTGGCATCCGTCGTCTGCGCGGTCCGACGCTGCTCCCGGGGTTCCGGCGTGCGCCGCTTCGCGTGCGCCGCCGCGCGTGCGCCGCCGCGCGTGCGCCGCCCGGAATCCGACGCGTAACTCGGAACATCCGGCCGCGATGTTCCGAGAATGATGCGTTTCTCCGCGTTTCGCGCGCCCCGCGGCGGTCGCTACAGGTGGAGGCCGGCGGCGATGGCGCGCTGCAGCGTCCGCTCCACCGACGGCCAGTCGTGGATGATCTGCGCGTAGCTGAACCGCAGGACGGTGTACCCGCGGAGCCGCAGCTCGGCGTCGTGCGCGATGTCCGCGCTGCGCTGGGCGGACGATGAGTGGAACTGCCACCCATCGCACTGGGTGATCAGGCGGGCGCCGATGAGCAGGTCGACGGGCCGCCCGGCGATCACGATCTGCTGGCGCACGAGGACACCCCACCCCCGGACACGCGAAACCACCATGGTCTCCAAGCCGGAATCCGCCTGCGAGCCCGCGGCATCCGCGCACGCTCGGGCGGCCAGCGACGGCCACCTCACCCGCCGCAGCGCCTCGAGATCGAGCTTCTCGGTCCGAATCGCGGACTCCCAGACGATCAGCGCATCCTCCGTCCCCAGGCAGCGCGCGACGTGCGCGAGGGTGTCCTCGATGCTCTCGAGCAGAGCATCCCGGGCGACCGGTACGATCGCGCGCGTCCAGTGGACGAGGATGCCGTCACCGATACCGTCGCGCGCCGCTTTCGGAGCCAGGCGGAGATGCAGACGTTCCTCGACTGCCGGCGGGATCCACCACCCTCGCCGTCGGGCCGCGGACACGCAGGCGACGACGCCGCCCGCCCGCGCCGCAGCCAGATCGTCGGGAGGGGCGTCGCCCGTGGCGATCCACCGTCGGCGGACGATCTCGACATCGCCCGCGCGCGCGGCGTCGCGCACCCGCCGCACGTCGAATCCCGCGTCGCCCGCCGCCGTCCGCGCCGCGATACCGCCCCGGAGTATGAGCCATTCACGAAGTTCCATGGCGCGAGTGTCGCGGAGTCCGGGGCTGCGTTCCGCCCGAATGGGCCCTCCGGTGGAGGCATCCGGCGCGGGGGAGGAGGCGTGCGCGCACGAGGCCGTGGCCCCGAGCTCGGAACATCGCGCGGAACTCGGACTCTTCGCCCGGGATCGTCCGAGTTTCGTGCGTTTCTCCGACTTTCGTGCGTGCGCCCGGGATCGTCCGAGTTTCGTGTGTTTCTCCGAGTTCGGTGAGGGCGCGCGACCGCGCACGAGGCCGTGGCCCCGAGCTCGGAACATCGCGCGGAACTCGGACTTTTCGCCCGAGAACGTCCGACTTTCGCGCGCTTCTCCGAGTTCGGCGAGGGCGCGCGACCGCCCGCGCTCCGTCCCGCCCCGAGCTCGGAACATCGCGCGGAAGTCGGACTCTTCGCCCGGGATCGTCCGAGTTTCGCGCGTTTCTCCGAGTTCGGCGATGGCGCGCGACCGCGCGCGCTCCGTCCCGCCGCGAGCTGAGCCAGGAAGGGCGTCGGCGGCGTCACACCAGGACGGGCGTCGGCAGCGTCACACGAGCACGCGCGCCCGCGGCGTCAGACGTGGACGCGCGCGATGACCTCGCCGTACTCGGTCTCGCCGACGGGCTCGAAGCCCACGCGGCGGAAGAACGCCTCGGGGCCGTCGTCGCCGGGCTCGTAGATGACGTCGACGTGGTCCATACCGCGCCCGCGCGCCTCTTCGATCACCGCGGCGATCGCGAAGCTGCCGACACCGCGGCCCTGTTCGTCGGCGTCGACGTTGATGCGCCACAGCACCGACTGGAAGTGCTCCTCGTGCGCGTCGCGGTCGAAGTTGGCGCTGACGAAGCCGACGACCTCGTCGCCGTCGAGCACGACGCGCTGCCAGGAGGTCTGCGGGTTGCTGACGGTCGCGGCGATCCCGTAGCTCACCGGCGCGAGGAACTGCTCCTGCCCGGGCTTGAGCGAGAGCGTGTTGACGGCCACGATCGTGGCGGCGGACAGTTCGACGAGACGCAGGTCGGCCATGCGCCCAGGCTAGCGGCACGGCCACCCCGCCCCCAAGATCGCATGCCCCCGCATGCGTTCGTCGTCCGACCACGCCGGGGCGGCGGCATCCGAATTATCTTGATATCAAGACACTTTGCCGCGGTGCGATAGGCTGGGCGTCAACCCTGGCCGCCTCTACGGAGAGATCTGACGTGCCCGATTCCACCATCATCTACACGTACACCGACGAGGCGCCGGCTCTCGCCACCGCGTCGTTCCTGCCTATCGTGCAGGCCGTCACGAAGCAGGCGGGCGTCGACGTCGAGACCCGCGACATCTCGCTCGCCGGCCGCATCCTCGCGGCCTTCCCGCAGCGACTGACGCCCGAGCAGCAGGTGGGCGACGCGCTCGCCGAGCTCGGCGGGCTCGCCACGCTGCCCGAGGCGAACATCATCAAGCTGCCGAACATCTCGGCATCCATCCCCCAGCTCAAGGCCGCGATCGCCGAGCTGCAGTCGCAGGGCTACGACATCCCCGACTACCCGGACGAGGCGTCGAGCGTCGAAGACAAGGACGTGCGCGCCCGCTACGACCGCATCAAGGGTTCGGCCGTCAACCCGGTGCTGCGCGAGGGCAACAGCGACCGCCGCGCGCCCCTGGCCGTGAAGAACTACGCCAAGAAGCACCCGCACCGCAACAAGGCCTTCGGCGAGGGGTCCCAGACCCGCGTCGCCACCCTCGGCCACGACGACTTCCGCTCGAATGAGAAGTCGGTCGTCATCGCCGACGACGACGTGCTCACGATCCAGCACGTGTCGGCCGATGGCGAGACGAAGACGCTGAAAGAGGGCCTGAAGGTCCTGCAGGGAGAGATCGTGGATGCCACGTTCCTCTCGGCCGCGGCCCTGGACGCCTTCCTCGCCGACACGCTCGCGCAGGCCAAGGCCGACGACGTGCTCTACTCGGTGCACCTCAAGGCCACGATGATGAAGGTCAGCGACCCGATCATCTTCGGCCACGTCGTGAAGGCCTTCTTCGCCGACGTCTTCGACCGGCACGGCGACGCCCTCGCCGCCGCGGGCCTGACCCCCAACGACGGCCTCGGCTCGATCCTCGCCGGTCTGTCGAACGTCGCGGGCGGCGACGCCATCGCCGCCGAGATCCACGAGGCGCTGGCCGCGGGCCCCCGTCTGTCGTACGTCAACAGCGACAAGGGCATCACCAACCTGCACGTGCCCTCGGACGTCATCGTGGATGCCTCGATGCCCGCGCTCATCCGCAACGGCGGCAAGCTGTGGGGCGCCGACGGGGGAGAGGACGACACGCTCGCCGTCATCCCCGACTCCTCGTACGCCGGGGTGTACCAGGCGACGATCGAGGACGTCATCGCGAACGGTCCGCTCGACCCGGCCACCATCGGCTCAGTCCCCAACGTCGGCCTGATGGCCCAGGCGGCCGAGGAGTACGGCAGCCACGACAAGACGTTCGAGATCCCCGCCCCCGGTCGCGTGCAGGTCGTCGCCTCGAACGGCGACGTGTTGCTCGAGCACGAGGTGAGCACGGGCGACATCTGGCGCGCGACCCAGACCAAGGACGTCGCCGTGCGCGACTGGGTCAAGCTCGCCGTCACCCGCGCCCGCGCCACGGGCGTGCCCGCCGTGTTCTGGCTCGACGAGACCCGCGCGCACGACCGCAACCTCATCGCCAAGGTGCACGAGTACCTGGGCGGCCACGACACCGAGGGCCTCACGATCGAGATCCTCGCCCCGGCCGAGGCCACGCGGTACTCGCTCGAGCGCATCCGTCGCGGCGAGGACACCATCTCGGTCACGGGCAACGTCCTGCGCGACTACCTCACCGACCTGTTCCCGATCCTCGAGGTGGGCACGAGCGCCAAGATGCTCTCGATCGTCCCGCTGCTCGCGGGCGGCGGCCTGTTCGAGACCGGTGCGGGCGGTTCTGCTCCCAAGCACGTGCAGCAGCTCGTCGAAGAGGACTACCTCCGCTGGGACTCGCTGGGTGAGTTCTTCGCGCTCGCGGCCTCGCTCGAGCACCTCGCCGACACCACCGGCAACGACCGCGCGCGCGTCCTCGCGCAGACGCTCGACGCCGCCACCGGCACGTTCCTCGAGAACGACAAGTCGCCGGGTCGTGCGCTGGGCACGATCGACAACCGCGGCAGCCACTTCTACCTCGCCCTGTACTGGGCGCAGGAGCTGGCGAAGCAGACGACGGATGCCGACCTGGCCGCCGTCTTCGCACCGGTCGCCGAGAAGCTGGCGGCGGAGGAGCAGACGATCGTCGCCGAGCTCAACGCCGTCCAGGGCCACCACGCCGAGATCGGCGGCTACTACCGCCCCGACACGGCGCTCGTCGAGAAGGTCATGCGCCCCTCGGCGACGCTGAACGCCGTGGTCGACGCCCTGCGCTGACCCGCGACCCGCACGGGGCGGATGCCGATCGGCATCCGCCCCTTCTGCATGTTCGGGCCGCTGGTCGGCGCGGCACAACTCCTGCGATCTGCCGGTTTTCGGGCCTTCGGAGCCCCGGACGGGCCAGAGTGCACGAGTTGTGCTCGCCAGGGGCCACCGACGCATGGTGTCGGGGAAAGATCGCAGGGCGGACGTGCCGCGGTGCGACGCAGGACGAGATGACGCCGATCCGCCGGGACGAAAGACAGAGGGGCGGATGCCGAAGCATCCGCCCCTCGACTCAGAGCAGGACTCAGTAGTGGACCGACACCTCGGTGCCGCGGTAGGCCCAGTCGTACAGCTCTTTGGCCTGCGGGATCGTCATGTTGATGCAGCCGTGGCTCATCGGCGTTCCGAAGTTGTTGTGCCAGTACGTGCCGTGGAAGCCCTCGTCGCCGTTGAAGTAGGCGACCCAGGGGACGTCCTTCGTGCAGTAGTCGTAGCCGGGGACGCAGCCCATGTCCTGCATCTCGGTCTTCCAGCCGATGCGGAACTCGCCGGTGTGAGTGGCGTGGTCGCCCGCTCCCGACGAGATCGTGTACGACCGGTACACCTGGCCGTTCTGCCAGAGCGTCGTGGTCTGCGCGCTGAGGTTGACGTCGATGCGGCGCTCGGTCTTGGTCGTGTCGAAGGCCGTCTCGGCGACGTCGAGCGCGTAGCGGCCGTTGCCGTCGGCGAGCTGCTTCGCGAAGGCGGCGGCGACGCTGCCGGTGTCGCCGAGGGTGCGGCCCGTCTGTCCCTCGGTGAGGGTCTTGATGACCTCTCCGCCGGTGTCGACGATCACGTCCGCGTTGACCGCGGCGCGGTTCACGGCGGCGGGAAGACCCTGGACGGCTGCGGCGATCGCGGACTCGTCGGCCGAGATCGCGAAGTCGCCCTTGCCGTCGGGGGTGACGGTCAGCCACGACGCGGCGGTCGCGCGGTCGACGGGCACGGTGCGCTCGTCGCCGATGTAGAAGCCGGCGGAGTCCAGGATGCCGTTCAGCGAGGCGACGGCCGCGTCGGCCTCTTCGGTCGAGACGGCGGCGTCGACCGGGACGAGCGTGGCTTCGACCGTGGTCGCGGGGGTGCCGGCGTCGAAAGCCGACTGCAGCGCGGCGGTGACGGCGGCCGTGTCGATGCCCTCGCCCGGCTGGGCGGGCGTGGTGACGTAGGCCTGCGAGCCGGCGTCGTAGGCCAGGGTCGCGTCGACCGGGGCGCGGTACGCGCCGGGGGCCTTGGCGCTGAGGGCCGCGGCCGCCTCGGCGGCGTCGATCTGCACCGACACGCCCGTGCCCTCGGGGAACCACGCGGCGGGCTTCCACATCGGGTTGTCGGAGAAGGCCTTGTCGGCGAGAGCCGCCGCGTCGACGGTCGCGCCGAGCTCGGCACCGGTGACCGTGACCGCACCTGCCGGGCTGTCGACCGTGATCGTCGTGTCCGCCAGACGGCTCGAGATGGCCTGCGCGGCGGCGCCGGCGGTGAGGCCGCCGATCTGCACGCCGGCGACCGACGCGCCCGGCGCGATCAGCACGAGCGAGGCCGCGATGAGGGCCACGGCCGTCGCACCGGCGGGGATGCCGATCCACAGGCCGGAGCGGTTCTTGCGCTTCGCGGGCTCGGTGGGAGCCCAGGCGTACGTCGCGCCGTCGGTGCCAGGTGCGCCGTCGGTCATAGTCAAACCCCCCAGAAGTCAGTCTTCTCATGCTATGCGCGGATGTGACGGGGAATCGATCCTCCACATCACGGTCTCATCACATGGTCAGCCGGGAGGGACCGCCGCGCCGCTCAGTCGGCGAAGACCTTGCCCGGATTCAGGATGCCGAGGGGGTCGAACACCCGCGCGATCTGACGCTGCAGAGCCCACTGGTCGTCGCCGAGCTCGTCGGCGAGCCAGCGCCGCTTGAGCACCCCGATGCCGTGCTCGCCGGTCAGCGTCCCGCCGAGGCGGAGGGCGGCGCGGAACAGGTCTTCGGCGGCCTCCCACACCACCGCGGGCACCTCGGGGCCCTCGAACACGAAGTTGGGGTGCAGGTTGCCGTCGCCGGCGTGGGCGACGGCGGGGATGACGAGACCGAACCGCTCCTCGATGCGGGCGATCTCGTCGAACATGTCGGGCAGCGCGCTGCGCGGCACCGAGACGTCTTCGATCAGCGTCGTGCCGAGCGTCTCCATCGCGGGGTGCATCGCCCGGCGGACCGCCAGCAGCTGCTCGCCCTCGGCGGCGTCACGGGCGACCGCGACGGTTCCCCCGGCCGCGCGCAGCACGTCCGCGATCGCCCGCGCCTCGTCCGCGGCGACGGGTCCGTCGGTCTGGACCGTGAGCTGGGCGACACCGGGAGCGGGTGCCGACAGCCCGAGCAGGCGGTGCGCGGCCGCCAGGCTCGTGGCATCCATCAGCTCCATGATCGCGGGCTGCACACCCGAGGCGGTGACGGCGGCGGAGGCGACGGCCGCGGCACGGACGCCGTCGAACAGGGCGGTCAGCGTGACCCGTTCGCCCTCGACGGCGCGGCGCAGTTTGAGGGTTGCTCCGACCACCACGCCCAGGGTGCCCTCGGAGCCGATCACGAGCGAGGTGAGGTCCAGACCGGTCACGCCCTTGACGCTGCGGTGTCCCAGGTGAAGCAGTCGTCCGTCGGCGAGCACGAGGTCGACGCCGAGCACCGCATCGCGCACCACGCCGTACTTTGCGCACAACAGGCCGCCGGCGCCGGTGGCGATGTTGCCGCCGACCGTCGAGATGGCGCGGCTGGCCGGGTCGGGTGCCCACCAGACGCCGTGCGGGGCGAGCTGCGCGTTGAGGTCGGCGTTCAGGATGCCGGGCTCCACCACCGCGAGAAGATCGTCGGGACGCACCTCGAGGATGCGGTCCATCCCGCGCAGCGAGAGGCTGATCTCGCCGCCGCCGGTGTTGGCCCCGCCGGCCAGTCCCGTGCCGGCACCGCGCGGGACGACGGGCGTGCGGGTGGCGGTGGCGATGCGCATCACGGCCTGGACGTCGGCGACGGATCCCGCGTTCACGACCGCGAGGGGAAGGCCCGCGGCCGCGTGGCCGGACTTGTCGGAGCGTGCGGCCTCGAGGGCGCTCGCCGAGGTGTCGACGCGCTCGCCGAGCTCGGCCCGGAGCAGCGCGACGACGTCGGTCATGCCAGGCGCCGGCGTCCGTTCAGCGCGCCGAAGGTGACGGCGACGATCGCGAAGACCAGACCGATGAGCGCCTGCCCCATGCTCCACCAGGCCACGGTCGCCGCGGCGTAGACGAACAGCTCGACGAGGGCGCGCACGAAGGGGTGGACCGCGAGGACGGCGCGGGGAGAGACGAACAGCGCCCAGACGATGATCGCGAGAGCCGGGGCGCCGATACCGGCGACGATGTTCCACGGCAGCGGCCACGCGGTGAAGCCCCAGATGGCCAGCGTGACGAAGGCGAAGAGCCCGCACACGACGCTGCCGATCTCGACGGCCGACGGCCGGGGGCGCATTCCGGGAGCGAGGGGCGCCTGCGCGCGCACGTGGGGGGAGTCGGTCACGCCCCCATTTTACGCGGGCTCGCGGTCGCGGCATCCGTGATCCCTCGGCGTCGAGTCGACGCGGCCGCAGCCGCACCTGTGGAGGACCAGTGGATGCCGGAAGCAGCCCTGTTCGCGCCCCGATACCCGCTAAAGTGGCAGCGTCGCGACTGGCGTTGAGGTGGGTAACCACCGGGGAGCGACCGCTTGACGGTATTCGACCGCACGCCTGGGTCGATGCGGTATCTTCGCGGGCTCGCCGAGTCCGCGGCATCCGGAACCATCGTCAAGGAGATCGCATGACCGATCCGTACTTCAACGCCCCTCTGTCCGAGGTCGATCCCGAGATCGCCCAGGTGCTCGAGCGCGAGCTCGACCGCCAGCGCGGGTTCCTCGAGATGATCGCGTCCGAGAACTTCGTGCCGGTCTCGGTGCTGCAGTCGCAGGGCTCGGTGCTGACCAACAAGTACGCCGAGGGCTACCCCGGCCGCCGCTACTACGGCGGGTGCGAAGAGGTCGACGTCGCCGAATCGCTCGCCATCGAGCGGGCCAAGGCCCTGTTCGGTGCGGAGTTCGCCAACGTCCAGCCGCACTCGGGCGCCTCGGCGAACGCGGCCGTGCTGCACGCGATCGCGCGTCCCGGCGACACGCTGCTCGGTCTCGCCCTCGACCAGGGCGGTCACCTGACGCACGGCATGAAGATCAACTTCTCGGGTCGTCTGTACGACATCGTCGCCTACGGCGTCGACCCCGAGACCAGCGTCATCGACATGGACGAGGTGCGCCGCCTCGCCGTCGAGCACAAGCCCAAGGTCATCATCGCCGGCTGGTCGGCCTACCCCCGCCAGCTCGACTTCGCCGCCTTCCGCGCGATCGCCGACGAGGTCGGCGCGCTGCTGTGGGTCGACATGGCGCACTTCGCGGGCCTCGTCGCCGCGGGCGTCCACCCCTCGCCGATCCCGCACGCCCACGTCGTCTCGACCACCGTGCACAAGACCATCGGCGGCCCCCGCTCGGGCCTCATCCTCACGAACGACGCCGACCTGGCCAAGAAGATCAACACCGCGGTCTTCCCGGGCCAGCAGGGCGGCCCGCTCATGCACGTCATCGCCGCCAAGGCGACGGCCTTCAAGCTGGCGATGACGCCCGAGTTCAAGGAGCGCCAGGAGCGCACCCTGCGGGGAGCGGCCATCCTGGCGGACCGCCTCACCCGTGACGACGTCAAGAACGCCGGCATCGCCGTGCGCTCGGGCGGCACCGACGTGCACCTCGTGCTCGTCGACCTGCGCGAGGCCGAGATCGACGGCAAGCAGGCCGAAGACCTGCTGCACGACATCCACATCACCGTCAACCGCAACGCCGTGCCGAACGACCCGCGCCCGCCCATGGTGACCTCGGGCCTGCGCATCGGCACGCCCGCGCTGGCGACCCGCGGCTTCGGCGACGCCGAGTTCACCGAGGTGGCCGACATCATCGCCCTCGCGCTGATCCCCGGCGCCGACGTCGAGGCCCTGCGCGCCCGCGTGGCCGCGCTGACCGCCGCCTTCCCGCTGTACCCCGACCTGCAGCAGTGAGCCCCCGCCGGGGTGGGGCCGCGTGTACGGCCCCGCCCCGGCATCCGGTGCGTGCCGTGTCGGGCTCGCGGCGCCGCGGTCGCGCGGCCCCGAGCGGCAGTCGCGCGGTCTCGAGCGGCAGTGGCGCGGTCCCGAGCCGCAGCGGCGCGGTCCCGAGCGTCGATAAACGGTGTTCCTGTCGAGACACGGTGCGAGGCCGCGTGTCTCGACAGCACCGGCGTTTATCGGCGCGGTGACACCGGCGACGGCGACGGCGACGGCGACGGCGCCCGACGCACCAGCGGCGGCCGGGACAGCGGCAGCGACACCATCATGAGAACGACAGACACGGAACGAGGGATGCCATGACGGCGACGATTCTCGACGGAAAGGCCGCATCCGCGGCGATCAAGGCCGAGCTCACCGAGCGCGTGGCGGCGCTGCGCGCGAAGGGCATCGTCCCGGGCATCGCGACCGTGCTCGTCGGCGCCGACCCCGCCTCGCAGCTCTACGTGGGCATGAAGCACAAGCAGTCCGAGGCGATCGGGATGAACTCCATCCAGGTCGAGCTCCCCGCCGACGCCACGCAGGACGAGGTCGAGGCCGTGATCGACCGCCTCAACGCCGATCCGGCGTGCCACGGCTACATCGTGCAGCTGCCGCTGCCGAAGCACATCGACACCGATGCGATACTCGAGCGCATCGATCCGGCCAAGGATGCCGACGGCCTGCACCCCACCAACCTCGGGCGCCTGGTGCTCAACGTCAACGCCCCGATCCTCACGCCGCTGCCGTGCACCCCGCGAGGGGTCATCGAGCTGCTGCTGCGCAACGACTACGATTTGAAGGGCAAAGAGGTGGTGGTCGTCGGGCGCGGCGTCACGATCGGCCGCTCCATCGGTCTGCTGCTGACGCGCCGCGAGATCAACGCGACGGTGACCCTGACCCACACCGGCACGGCCGACCTGGCGAAGCACCTGCGCGAGGCGGACGTGATCGTCGCCGCCGCGGGCGTCAAGCACATCGTCCGCGCCGAGGACGTCAAGCCGGGCGCCGCGGTGCTCGACGTGGGCGTGACCCGTGAGACCGACCCCGAGACCGGCAAGAGCCGCGTCCACGGGGACGTGCATCCGGACGTCGCCGAGGTCGCCGGCTTCGTCTCTCCCAACCCGGGCGGGGTGGGGCCCATGACCGTCGCGCTGCTCATGACCAACGTCGTCGAGGCGGCGGAGCGGGCGGCATCCGTCTGACGCGGGGTACGCGGCATCCCGTCGCCACCGTCGATCGGTGAACCACGGCGTGCCGCACGCTGAACACACGGGATGTCGCGCGCAATGGGGGAGGCGCCCGGCGCCGGGACGTGTCAGAGTTCTTCTATGACTGAGTCCGTGCTGAACGACCTCCTCCGCCGCGTCACCGAGAGCGGCCTGCTCGAAGACGCCCAGATCGACGAAGACAGCGTCATCGGTTCCGGACACCTGGATGCCGCCGGCGTCGAGGTCGAGGTCGATCTCGACCCCGAGCTGGACGAGGACGACGAGCCCGACCTCGACGCGATCCTGTCGAACCTCAAGGACGTCCTGTCGGTGAGCGAGGACCGCTGGCGCGCGATCGTCGAAGAGGTCTCGAGCGACATCGAGGACGCCCTCGATGACGACGAACTCGACGCGGACGTCGACCTGCGCACCGACCTCGAGGCCATCGGCGTGGGCGTGTTCGCCGACGCGATCATCGTGGTGTTCGCGGGCCAGACCTCGTTCCCCGACGCGCTCGTGCACGTGCAGCTCACGCCCGAGCTCGAGGTCGAGGACATCGAGATCATCGGCGACGACGACGAAGAGGACGACGACGAAGACTGATCCTCCGAGACGACGAGAGGGACCGGGCCGTGACGGCCCGGTCCCTCTGTCGTTGCGCTCCGTGCGGTCAGACGATCGCGGCGCGCAGCGCGGCGGCCGCGGCGCCCACGTCGGGGGCGCTGTAGATGGCGCTGCCCGCAACGGCGACCTGGGCGCCCGACTTCTGCACGTCGGCGATGCTCGAGACGTTGACGCCTCCGGCGACCGAGAACGGCACGCCGGCCGCTTCGCCGTCGCGCAGCAGCGTTCCGAAGGTGAAGCCCTCCTCGGCCTGCTCGTCCAGGCCGGCGTGCATCTCGACGAACTCGGCGCCGAGCGCCACGACCTCCTTGGCCCGGGCGGGCTTGTCCGCGACGCCGATGAGGTCGACGACGACACCCTTGCCGTGCTTCTTCGCGGCCTTGACCGCACCGGCGATCGTGCTGTCGCCGGCCGAACCGAGCACCGTCACGAGATCCGCCCCGGCGGAGAAGGCGATGTCGGCCTCGAGCTCACCGGCATCCATCGTCTTGAGATCGGCGAAGACGATCTTGTCGGGGTGCGCCTGCTTGATCGCGGTGATGGCCGAGAGGCCCTCGCTCTTGATGAGGGGGGTGCCGAGCTCGAGGATGTCGACGTGCGGCGCGGCCGCGGCGGCGAGGTCGAGGGCGGCTTCGGTGGACAGGGTGTCCATGGCGAACTGGAGCTTCATGCGGGTGTCCTTACTCTCTGGGGTGGGTCATTCGAGGTTGGCGTGGCGGGGCCACAGGTCATCGGCGTCGAGACCGGAGCGCTGCCACAGGGCGTCGAACACGGCGTCGCCCACGAGGACGACGACCTGCTCGAACAGGGCCCCGGCGTACTGCGCCGAGGCCGTGGCCGAGCGGTCGAGCTTGGCCGCCGCGGGGATGACGACGAGGGCGTCGGCGGCGGCGGCGAGGGGGGAGTCGGATGCCGTGGTGATCGCCGCGATCCGCGCACCCACCGCGGCCGCGGTCTCGGCGGCCCGGACGATCGCGGGGGTGGTGCCCGACCCGCTGGCCGTGAGAAGCGCGTCGCCGGCGCGGATCGCGGGCGTCGTGGTCTCGCCCACGACATGGACGTCGAGTCCCAGGTGCATCAGACGCATCGCGGTCATGCGAAGTGCGGAGCCGGAGCGTCCGGCCCCGAGGACGAAGACGCGATCCGCCTCGGTGAGGACGTCCAGGACGCGCTCCAGATCGCCGGGCTCGGCCACGAGACGGTCGAGGACGGATGCCACCTCGGCGGCGATGCGGGCGAGGGAGGTCTCGACGGGGGCGGCGGCGGAGGAGGGCATGGCTCCATGCTCGGCGCGGCCGGCGCGCGGCGACGCCGGTCGACGGCAGAGGGGTGCCTACCCGAACGGGTAGGTGTATCCGCTGGGCTAGGTTGAGGTCATGATCGAGAGTGGACCCCTGCCGTCGCCTGCCTCGCGCGCGCTCGTCATCGAGCACGAACGCGTCGTCGCCGAGCAGGCGGACCGCCACGCCGTCACGCTGGAGTCCGTGCTGGCCATCCTGCGCTCGCCCCGTCTGGACGACCGTGCGGCTCGAGCCCTCGCGATCGAAGCGGCGGCGGCGGCGTTGGTGGTGCTGCGGACCTCGACGGATCGCCAACGCAGCGCCCTGCTGGAGCCCGTCACGGGTGCCTTCGCGCGGCTGCGCAGCGACCTGCGCCCGCTCGTCCGCCACGGCGACCTCGATGTGCAGTTCGTCGAGCCGCCCACCACCGGTCGCGCGCTTCCCGGAGAGGTGGCGCACGAGGCGCGCGCCATCGTGCGCAGCGCCGTCCTCGCCCTGCTCGACCGCGGGGCGCCGCACCGCGTCCGCATCCAGTGGGACTGCGACGGGCTGAACCTGTTGATCGGCATCCGCGACGACGGCGAGGGGCGCCTGACCGCGCACGACGATTCGCTGCGCCCGATCGTGGAGCGTGTGAGCGCGCTCAACGGCGACTTCGAGGTCGCCTCCACCGTGGGCTGGGGATCCGAGCTGTCGGTGCGGCTCCCTCTCGATCCGCCGGCCCGCCCCGAGATGCTGGACGACGCGGTCGACCTGAGTCCCCGCGAGAGGGAGGTGTTGACCCTCGTCGTCGCGGGTGCGCGCAATCGCGCCATCGCGACCCAGCTGGGCATCAGCGAGAACACCGCGAAGTTCCATGTGTCGAACCTGCTGCGCAAGGCCGGCGTCGCGACCCGCGCGGAACTCGTCGCGCTCGGGGCGTCGCGGGCCCCGTGACGACCGTGCCCGTTCCGAGACCTCGCGGTCGGCAGGGCGCCGTGGTCGGGCCGACGCCGCGGCCGGCCGGCCGGGGGTGCCGCGGCCGTCAGTAGCTCGCGCGCCCGCCATCCCGCCGACCCGTGACGAATCGCGCCGCCAACGCCTCGGACGCCCGGGCCAGCAACGCCACGTCGGCACCGACCGCGACGAAGTCCGCGCCCGCGTCGAGGTAGGCCTCGGCCACCGCCGGGTCGAAGGCGTTCACGCCGACGGGGGTCGCGGCATCCCGGCACGCGGCGAACACGGCGTGCACCGCCGCGACCACGTCGGGGTGCGACTGCCGACCCAACAGGCCCATGGATGCCGAGAGGTCCGCGGGACCGACGAAGACGGCATCCACCCCGTCGACGGCGGCGATCTCGGCAGCCGCGTCGACCCCCGCGGTCGTTTCGATCTGCACGGTCAACGAGACGTGCGCGCTGGCGTCGGCGAGGTAGTCGTCGACGCGGTTCCAGCGCGCGCTGCGGGCGAGCGCGCTGCCGACGCCGCGCACACCGGCGGGCGGATACCGGGTGGCCGCGACCGCGGCGCGCGCCTCGTCGGCGGACGACACCATCGGCACGATGAGGTTCTGCGCGCCGACGTCGAGCACCCTCTTGATCGTGACGGCGTCGTTCGAGGGGACGCGCACGACGGCGGTGATCGGGTAGGCGGCCGCGACCTGGAGCTGCACGAGCACCTGTTCGACCGAGGTCGCGGAGTGCTCCATATCGATCAGCAGCCAGTCCAGGCCGGAGCCCGCGGCGACCTCGGCGATCACCGGGTTGCCGGTGCACAGCCACATGCCCGCGAGGGGGCGATCGGATGCCGCGAGCGCGGCGCGGAAGGTCGGGTTCAGACGAAGCGGCATGAGATGGTTCCCATCGGTCCGTAGTCGCAGAGCACGTCGTCGCCCCGGGAGACCCACATGGGCCGGGTGAACGATCCTGCCAGGATGATCTCGCCCGCCTCCAGGCGCGCGCCGTGCTGGTGGAACTTGTTCGCGAGCCACGCCACGCCCGTCGCCGGGTGGCCGAGGACGCCCGCGGCGACGCCCGTCTCTTCGATCTCGCCGTTGCGGCTGAGCACGCCCGGCACCCACCGCAGGTCGATCTCGTCGGGGCGCTTGCGCACGTCGCCGAGCACCATCGCGCCGTAGGCGGCGTTGTCGCTGATCGTGTCGACGATCGTGCGCCCCTCGAGCTCGATGTGCGAGTTCAGCACCTCGAGCGCGGGCACCGCGTAGTCGATCGCGGCGAGGGCGTCGTCGAGCGTGCAGTCGGGGCCCTCGAGCGCTGTCTTCAGCACGAAGGCCAGCTCGACCTCGATGCGCACGTTCGAGAACGAAGCGACCGGGATGTCGTCGCCCGAGCGGTAGACGGTGTCGTCGAACATCACGCCGTAGTCCGGCTCGGTGATGCCCGTGGCCTGCTGCATCGCTTTGGACGTCAGGCCGATCTTGCGCCCGACGAGCGTGCGACCCGCGGCGATCTGCGTATCGCGCCAGCGGCCCTGGATCGCATAGGAGTCCTCGACCACGGCATCCGGATACCTGGCCGTGATGCGCGGGATCACCGCGTGGGTGCGGTCGGCCTCGGCGAGCTCGGCCGCGATGGCGTCGATCTGTGCGTCGGTGAGCATGGGTCTCCTGTTCGTGCCGCGTGAGGCGCCGAGAATCGTCGCTTCGGAGGGGTCCCCGGCGACGAAACCTGGCATCTCGCGCGAAGAGGGGTCAGAGCTGGTTGCCGAGCTTGAACTCGCCGGGACCGGATGCCGCGTCCTCGGGCGCGCGGGTGTAGCTGAAGCCGTCGGCGCCGATGGTCACGGCCATCTCGCTGGAGTCCTCGCGGGCGCGGACCGGCTGCGGGTTGCCGTCGAGGTCGAGCACGAGCGAGCCCTCGGTGTACCAGGAGGGGACGACGGGGTTGCCCCACCAGTCGCGACGCTGGTTGTCGTGCACGTCCCACGTGATGACGGGGTTGTCGGGGTCGCCGGTGTAGTAGTCCTGCGTGTAGATCTCGACGCGGTGGCCGTCGGGGTCGCGCAGGTACAGGTAGAACGCGTTCGAGACGCCGTGGCGGCCGGGGCCGCGCTCGATGGCATCCGATCGGCGGAGGGCGCCGAGCTTGTCGCAGATGGCGAGGATGTTGTGCTTCTCGTGCGTGGCGAAGCACACGTGGTGCATGCGCGGTCCGTCGCCGCCGGTCATGGCGGTGTCGTGCACGGTGGGCTTGCGGCGCATCCAGGCGGCGTAGACGGTGCCCTCTTCGTCCTGGATGTCCTCGGTCACGCGGAAGCCGAGCGACTGCATGAAGTTCACCGCGCGGGGCACGTCGGGGGTGATCTGGTTGAAGTGGTCCAGGCGCACGAGCTCGCCGGGGGAGTGCAGGTCGTAGCGCCACGACAGGCGCTCCTGGTGCTCGGTGTCGAAGAAGAACTCGTACGGGAAGCCGAGCGGGTCGACCACGCGCACGGAGTCGCCGATGCCCTTCGTGAAACCGTTCGGCTCGCGGCGGACGTCGCAGCCGAGCTCTTCGTAGAACGCCACCGCCCTGTCGAGGTCGTCGGAGGACCGCACGCGATACGAGAACGCGGCGACCGCGGCCACGTCGCCCCGGCGCAGCACCAGGTTGTGGTGGATGAACTCCTCGGTCGAGCGCAGGTAGATCGCCTGGTCGTCCTCTTCGGTGACGTGCAGGCCCAGCACGTCGACATAGAAGACACGGGATGCCGCGAGGTCGGTGACCACGAGCTCCATGTAGGCGCAGCGCAGGATGTCGGGAGCGGGCGAGGTGGGGGTGGGGATGGGGTTCGAGGCCTCGATGGGGGCCTCCTGCGAGACGAAGAATCCCGACGAGGTGCGGGTCATCGTGCTGCGGTCGGTCATCTCAGGCTCCTTTGCCGAACGTGGGGTTGTGGGCGCCGCCGAGCGTGATGTGCACGGCCTGCTGATCGGTGTAGAAGTCGATCGAGCGGTAGCCGCCCTCGTGGCCCAGGCCCGAGGCCTTCACCCCGCCGAACGGGGTGCGCAGATCGCGGACGTTGTTGGAGTTCAGCCACACCATGCCGGCCTCGACGTTCTGCGCGAAGAGGTGGGCGCGCTTCAGGTCGTTCGTCCACACGTAGGCGGCGAGGCCGTACTTCGTGTCGTTCGCCAGGGCGAGCGCTTCTTCTTCGGTGTCGAAGGGCGTGATCGCGACGACCGGACCGAAGATCTCCTCCTGGAAGATGCGCGCGTCAGGGGCGACGTCGGCGAACACGGTGGGACGGACGAAGTTGCCCTCGGGGAATTTGTCGGGACGGCCGCCACCGGCGACCAGACGCCCCTCGGTCTTGCCGAGCTCCACGTACGACATGACCTTGGCGTAATGCTCGGGGTGCACGAGAGCACCGACCTCGGTCGCGGGGTCGTCGGGGTATCCGACCGTCACGCGATCGGCTTGCGCGGCATAGCGCTCGACGAACTCGTCGTAGACCGAGCGCTCCACGAGGATGCGACTGCCCGCGGTGCAGCGCTCGCCGTTGAGCGAGAAGACGCCAAAGATGGTCGCGTCGATCGCGGCGTCGAGGTCGGCATCCGCGAAGACGATCGCGGGGCTCTTGCCGCCGAGCTCCATTGACAGTCCCTTCAGGAACGGCGCCGCGTTCGCGAAGATGAGCTGGCCCGTCGAGCTCTCGCCGGTGAACGAGATGAGCGGCACGTCGGGGTGCTTCACGAGCGCGTCGCCGGCGTCCTCGCCGAGGCCGTTCACGAGGTTGAACACGCCCTCGGGCAGTCCCGCCTCTTCGAAGATCCCGGCCCACAGCGACGCCGACAGTGGCGTGAACTCGGCGGGCTTGAGCACCACGGTGTTGCCGGTCGCGAGCGCGGGACCGAGCTTCCACGACTCGAGCAT
Organism: Microbacterium testaceum; assembly: GCF_003075375.1. GTDB lineage: Bacteria > Actinomycetota > Actinomycetes > Actinomycetales > Microbacteriaceae > Microbacterium > Microbacterium testaceum_E. Next base: position 22,625 of record NZ_QDFT01000001.1, read on the forward strand.
GAACGGGGTGTTCCACGGCGTGATCAGGCCCGCGACGCCGATCGGCTTGCGATTGACGTAGTTGAGCTGGCGTCCGGGGACCTTGAAGGCGTCGTCGGTCTGGGCGACGATCAGGTCGGCGAAGAAGCGGAAGTTCTCGGCGGCGCGACGCGCCTGCCCCAGCGCCTGCGTGATGGGCAGACCCGAGTCGAAGGACTCGAGCTCGGCGAGGCGCTCGTCGCGCGCCTCGACGAGGTCGGCGATGCGGTGGAGCACCCGCGAGCGCTCGCGGGGCAGCATCCGCGGCCACGGCCCCTCGGTGAATGCCTTCCGTGCGGCGGCGACGGCGAGGTCGACGTCGGCCTTCTTGCCCGCCGCCGCGGTCACGTATGTCGTGTTGATCACCGGGTCGAGGACGTCGAAGGTGTCGCCGTCGACCGAATCGACGAAGCGACCGCCGATGTAGTGCTGGATGCGCTCCGGCAGATCGGCCGGGATGCGGCGGGCGGAGGTGAGCGGGGTGGTCATGAGTGCTCCTCGGTGGAGAGGGGGGATGCCGTGTCCCGCGGCTGCGCGACGGCGACGTCGGCGGGGCGCGGGGTGGGTGGCATCCGGGATCAGAAAGCGGGGAGGCCGAGCACTTCGTCGGGGTGCTCGTGGATGAGGTAGGCGTCGAGGGTGGCCGAGCGGTGGCGGCGCGAGACCTTCTCGATCTCGCCGAGCGGGGCGCCGTTCTCGATGAGCACGAGGATGTTCTCGTGCTCGCGCACCGACTCCGCGGCGCGGCCCGGGACGAAGCTGAAGGTGGAGTCGCGCAGGTGCCCGAGTCGTGCCCACTCGGCCTCGATGAGCTCGAGCATGCGCGGGTTGGCGCACTTCTCGAACAGGATCGCGTGGAACTCCCGGTTCAGCGCGGTGAAGGCGCGGGGGTCGAAGTGCTCGAGCGTCTCGACCATGAGCTCGTTGACCCGGCGGGCGCGACGCACGTCGTCGGCGGTGAGCGAGCGGGCCGACAGGGCCGTCGCCGCCCCCTCGAGCAGGCTGAGGGCCTGCATGCTGAAGCGGTAGGCGGTGTCGTCGACCATCGACACGCGTGCGCCGACGTTGCGCTCGAACATCACCAGCCCCTCGGCCTCGAGCTGACGGATCGCCTCGCGCACGGGCACGACGCTCATGTCGAGCTCGCCGGCGATCGAGCCGAGCACCAGGCGGTAGCCGGGGGTGAAGTCCTGCGAGGCGATGCGCTGCTTGATCCAGTGGTAGGCCTGCTGCGACTTGCTCCTGCTGGCGACGTCGCTCATCGGGCGGTCTCGCTCTGGTAGCGGGCGCGCCATTCCGCGTTCATGGGGAACAGCCCGTCGATCGGGTGCCCGGATGCCACCTGCTCGGCGATCCACGCGTCTTCGGCCTCTTGCGCGAGGGCGGCGTCGACCACCTCTTCGGCGATCGCGGGCGGGATGACGATCACGCCGTCGCCGTCGCCGACGAGGATGTCGCCGGGCTCGACCGTCGTGCCGCCGCAGCCCACGGCCACGTCGGTCTCCCAGGGCACGTGGCGGCGGCCGAGGACGGCCGGGTGCGCCCCGGCCGTGAAGACGGGGATGCCCACCGCGGCCACGGCCTCGGCGTCGCGGACCCCGCCGTCCGTGACGATCGCTGCAGCTCCGCGGACGTGCGCGCGGATCGCGAGGATGTCGCCGAGCGTGCCCGAGCCGGTCTCGCCGCGGGCCTCGATGACGATGACCTCGCCCTCGCCGACCGCGTCGAACGCGCGCTTCTGGGCGTTCTGGCCGCCGCCGTGCGCGGCGAAGAGGTCTTCGCGGTGGGGGACGAAGCGCAGCGTCCGCGCGGTGCCGACGAAGCGGCTGCCGGGGGTGAGCGGGTGCACGCCGTCGATGGTGACGTCGTTGAGGCCGCGCTTGCGCAGTTGCCCGCTGAGGGCGGCGACCGGGACGCTCTCGAGCTTGGCGCGCAGGGCGGGATCGAGCGTCGACGTCGCGGCATCCGTCGCCTGTTCTGCCGCCTCGGCGACGTCGCCGGTACGGGGTGCCGCGGCATCCGTCACCAGAACAGGGGATGCGACGGGAACAGGCTGATCCGCCGGGTTCTCGCCTGTTCCGGTGACATCTCCTGTTCTCGAGGCGGCGGAGGCCGCCTCGGCCGAGCCCCACGCCTCGGTGCGCTGCGTGTCGTCGACGGAGGGGAGCGAGCCGATCGCGGCGTCGAAGGGCTGCCGGCCCTGAACCACGACGGTGCGGAGCCGACCGGTCGAGAGGGTGCCGGCATCCACCTGCACCTCGACGACGTCGCCCGGCACGACGACCGAGGATCCCGCGGGGGTGCCGGTGAGGATCACATCGCCCGTCTCGAGGGTGAAGTGCTGCGAGAGGTCGGCGACGATCTGGGCGAGCGAGAAGATGAGGCCCGCGGTGGAGTCGTCCTGCACGAGCTCGCCGTTCACCCACGTGCGCAGGCGCAGGTCGGCGGGATCGACCTCGCGGGCGTCGATGAGCGCCGGGCCGAGCGGGGTGTAGCCGTCGCCGCCCTTGGAGCGGACGTTCGAGCCCTTGTCGTTCGCGCGCAGGTCGTACAGGCCGAAGTCGTCGGCGGCGGTGACGGATGCCACGTGCTCCCACGCGACGTCCGGGGTGACCCATCGGGCGGGTGCACCGATGACGAGCGCGATCTCGCCCTCGAAGGCGAGCAGTTCGGTTCCGGCGGGGCGGACGATCTCGGCGCCCGAGGGGGCCAGCGAGCTCGACGGCTTGAAGAAGTAGGAGGGGGCGGCCGGTCGACGGCCGCGCTGGTCGGCGCGCGAGGCGTACGAGAGGTGGACGGCCACGATCTTCCCCGGGCGTGCGCCCAGGGCGGCGAACCGGGGGTCGGTGTCGGTCATGGAGGCTCCCTTGCGTCGTATTCGAAATCGTATACGATCACTCAGCGGCCCAGCAAGAGCGGACGGCCCCCCGTCCGCGGCTCAGCGCGCCGCGATCTCCTCCCAGAAGGGCGCCACGACCGCAGCGCTCACCCGCAGATCCAGCAGCAGGAAGAGGCGGTCCGACTCCGGACGGGCGACCCAGGATGCCAACGCGTCGAGGTCGTCGACCGACTCGACGACCACGCCCTCGGCGCCGAACCCTCGCGCGACGGCCGCGAAGTCGACCTGGGGGATGAGCATGGGGTCGGGGTGCAGACCCTTGATGCCGTAGTTCAGCACCTCGGCGCCGTACTGCGCGTCGTTCCACACCACCGCGATCCCGCGCCCGCCGGCTACGCGGATCGCCGTCTCGAGGTCGGCGAGGGCCATCAGCCCGCCCCCGTCGCCCGTGCTCAGCACGATCGCGGAGTCGGGACGGGCGACCGCGGCGCCCGGGACGCTCGGAAAGCCCAGGCCGATCGACTGGTACGCGGTGCCCACCATGAGCATGCGGTCGGGGGATTCGACCGGCCAGTACATGTTCGACCAGCCCATGAAGTGGCCGCCGTCGTGCACGACGACGCGGTCCGCGGGCAGCAGCTCGGCGAGGCGCGCCGCAGCCGTGCGGGGATCGAGACGGCCGTCGGGACCGAGGCCCTGCCCGGCGGGCTGCTGCCGCGCGGCCGCGAGGTCGAGCCCGTTCCCCCAGGTCGAGGCGGTCGCGCCGCGCGCGCGCAGACGGTCCGCGATCGCGGTCGCCACGTCGGCGGCATCGCCCCGGACGTAGCCGCCGACGTGCGGGTGCGTCGCCGTGGGAGCGAGGTCGACCTGGAAGACGCGCGCGCCCGGGGCGAACAGCTCGCCGAAGCGCATCGTGAACTGGTTGAGCCCCGCGCCGAAGACCACGGCGACATCGGCTTCTGCGACGAGACGCATCGCGCCCGGCGCGCCGAAGCCGCCCGCGACGCCGAGGTCGCGCGAGCGGTCCGAGAACAGTCCCCGGCCCAGGGCGCTCGTGGTGGTCAGGGCTCCCGTGAGCGAGGCGAGGTCGTCGAGGGCCGCTCCCGCGCCGGCCAGCCAGGCGCCGCGACCGCCGAGCAGCACGGGACGCTCGGCCGCCGCGAGCGCGTCGGCGATCCGGTCGATGACCGCCTCGGCGTGTGCGCCCAGAGGGGGGTGCTCGGGGGTCACCTGTACCGCGGCGCCGGGGGCCTCGGCATCCGGGATCGGTCCCGCCTCGCGGGTCGCGACGTCGTACGGGATGCCGACGACGACCGGCAGTCGGTAGGTGAGGGCGTGCTCGATGGCGATGACGATGGTCGCGGCGGCGTCGCGGTGACCCACGGTGTAGGTGCGGGCGCCGACGGCTGCGGCCAGGGCGATCTGGTCGACGCCCCAGGGGCGGGGGCCCGAGGTGGGCTCGTCGCCGACGATCAGCACGAGCGGCGTGCGCGCCTGCACCGCCTCGGCGAGGGCCGTCAGCGTGTTGGTGAAGCCGGCGCCGTAGGTGGCGGTCGCGGCGGCGAGCCGTCCGCACGCGCGATAGTGCGCATCGGCGGCGACCACGCCGGCGGCTTCGTGCCGCACGGCGACGAAGCCCGAGGCGGTGTCGCGGCCGAGGGCGTCGAGGAAGTAGGCGTTGCCGTTGCCCATGACGCCGAAGACGGTGTCGATGTGGTGGGCGAGGGTGTGCGCGACGTGCGCGGAGACGGTGGGCATGGCGAACGGGGCCTTTCGAGACGGAGACGGAGGGATGCCGTATGTGTCTCGCGGATGCCCGCTACGTGCCCTTTTTTCGAGCAGCGACGCACGACCTCGTGCGCCTGACGGGTTCGAGTATAGGGGCGCGACTCGCCAGGTCCGTCGCCAGCCGAGCCGCGAAGACGACAGATGCCGGCGACTCGTGCGGGGAGGGGTTACAAGGCGGACTGGATGGCTTCGGCCGCGGCGGACAGTCGGGCCGCGATCGCGGGGTCGTCGAGGGCGGTCGCCACGTGCACGGCGGCGACGGCCGCGGGCTCGCGCCCTTGCACGGCCAGCGGCACCGCGACCGCGCGCAGCGTGGGAACGACCTCGTCGTGGCTTGTCGCCCAGCCGCGTTCGGCGGCGTCGGCGACCTCGGCGGCGAGTCGCGCGTCGACCTCGTCGGGCCACCGCCGCGGCGGCAGCTGCGCGAGGATCGCCCGTCCGGGGGCTCCTCGGGTGATCGGATGCCGCGCCCCCGGCCGCTGCGCCACAGCCGTGACGGCATGTCGCGGCTCGACGCTGGTGAGCGTGACGCACTCGTCGTGATCGAGCACCACGAGGAAGCACGTCATGCCCAGGTCGTTCGCGGCGGCGGTGAGCTCGGGCAGGGCCTCGGCCTGCAGGTCGGCGGCGACCCCCGCGGCCAGCGCGGCGAGGCCCGTCCCCAGTCGCACCGCGCCCGCGGCATCCCTCGTCACCAGCCCGTGGTCCTCGAGGGTGCGCAGCAGACGGTACGCCACCGAGCGATGCAGCTCGACGCGGGCGGCGAGGTCGTCTATCGACAGGGGTGCGCGGGCGTCGGCGAGCTCTTCGAGCAGGCGGATGCCACGACTGAGGGTCTGCGAGGCGGGGGCGGAGTCTTGCCGCGACGACATGGGTCGGTTAGCCTCTCGTTCGATAGCTGAACGTTGCGTTCGAATATAGAACGCGAGGTGCCACGGCACAACCCGACATCGACGTCAGGAGAGACGATGCAGTTCCACCACCATGGCTACGTCTCGGGTGATCCGCGCGTGCAGAACGCCGCGGGCACGGGCCGCGACCGGCCCGAACGCCTGCCCGACGAGGTCGACGTGCTCATCGTGGGCTCCGGACCCGCCGGCATGCTGCTGGCCGCGCAGCTGTCGCAGTTCCCCCAGCTCACGACGCGCCTCGTCGAGAAGCGCGACGGCCGTCTCGCGCTGGGCCAGGCCGACGGCATCCAGCCCCGCAGCGTCGAGACCTTCCAGGCATTCGGCTTCGCCGACCGCATCACCGCCGAGGCCTACAACATCGGCTGGATGAACTTCTGGGCCCCCGACCCCGAGAACCCCGACCGCATCGTCCGCACCAGCCGCACCGAGGACTACGGCTACAAGATCAGCGAGTTCCCCCACCTCATCGTCAACCAGGCGCGCGTGCTGGACTACTTCGCCGAGGCCGCCTTGCACGGCCCGGCGCGCATCGCCCCCGACTACGGCGTCGAGTTCCTCGACCTCGACGTGCGCGACGACCACGTGGACGTGCGGGTGCGGACGGGGGAGGGCGAGCGCACCGTGCGCGCGCGGTACGTCGCCGGGTGCGACGGTGCCCGCAGCGGCGTGCGTCGAGCGATCGGCCGCACCCACGTCGGCGCCGCGGCCCGGCACGCGTGGGGGGTGATGGACGTGCTGGTCGAGACCGACTTCCCCGACTGGCGCATCAAGTGCGCGATCAACGCCGCCGCGGGCAACATCCTGCACATCCCGCGCGAGGGCGGTTATCTCAGTCGCATGTACATCGACCTCGGTGAAGTGGCCGCGGACGACGACCACCGCGTGCGGCAGACCCCGATCGACGAGGTGATCCGCCGGGCGAATGAGATCCTGCACCCGTACTCGATCGACGTGAAACAGGTCGCCTGGCACAGCGTGTACGAGGTGGGGCACCGGGTGACCGACCGGTTCGTCGACGACCTCGACAGCCCGCGCGTCTTCCTCACCGGCGACGCCTGCCATACCCACAGCGCCAAGGCCGGGCAGGGCATGAACGTCTCGATGCAGGACGGCTTCAACCTCGGGTGGAAGCTGGGACACGTGCTCACCGGGCTCGCCCCGGCCGCGCTGCTGCGCACCTACGACGAGGAGCGTCGCCCCGTCGCCCAACAGCTCATCGACTTCGACCGGGAGTGGTCGTCGCTCATGGCGCGCAAGCCCGGCGAGATCACCGATCCCGCCGAGCTTGCGACCTACTACTTGGCCACGGCGGAGTTCCCGTCCGGGTTCGGGACGCACTACGCCCCCTCGCGGATCGTCGCGGCGGACGCGGCGCAGCAGCTGGCATCCGGATTCCCCGTCGGCAAGCGCTTCCACAGCGTGGAGGTCGTGCGGGTGTGCGACGGCAACGCCGTGCACCTCGGCCATCACGCGAGAGCCGACGGTCGCTGGCGCGTGTATGCCTTCGCGGATGCCGACGGCTCGGCCCTCGCGTCGTGGGCGGCCGAGGCGCGCGGGGTCGTGGAACGTTTCACCCCCGAGGGTGCCGACCTCGACGCCGTCTTCGACGTCAAGGCGATCTTCCCCGGACGGTGGGAGGACGTCGTCGACGTACCCGCGCTGTTCCGCCCGCGGTCGGGTCCGCTGGGTCTGACCGACCTCGAGAAGGTGTTCGCCGCCGCCCCCTCAGCCTGGACGAGCAGCGACATCTTCGTCGAGCGGGGGATCGGCGACAGCGGCGCGGTCGTGGTGGTCCGCCCCGACCAGTACGTCGCCACCGTGCTGCCCCTGACCGACCCCGCCGCCCTCGAGCGCTTCCTCGCCGGGGTGGTGCGGGAACCCGCCGCCCTCGCCGAGCCCGCCGCCCTCGCCGCACGCTGAGGTCGCGGCATCCGCCCCCTCCCTCGCCGTGCCGCCCGCGAAGGTCGCGGCATCCGCCCCCTCCCTCCGCCGATAAACGCTATTCGTGTCGAGAAACGCGGGCGCACCGCGTTTCTGCGCACGGATCGCGTTTATCGGTGGGGATGCCGCGGCACGGCACGGCACGGCACGCCGCGGCGCGGCACGGCACGGCACGGCACGGCTTGGCGGGGCACGGCGCGGCACGGCGGCAGGGTGACGCGGCGGCGCGGTCGCCCCCGCACCGGCCGCGGCGGTGATCACACCGCCCGTGTTGTACACGTCGTATATCGGCACCGCCCATCGCCGCGAGAAGAATGGGCGCAGACACCGCATCGATCCAGGAGGATTCATGACCGATTCGCGCGAGAGCGAGCTGCTGGCATCCGTACCCACCGGCCTGCTGATCAACGGGGAGTGGCGCGCGGCCGAGGGCGGCAAGACCGTCGCCGTGAACGACCCGTCCACCGGTGAGGTCATCCACGAGATCGCCGACGCGAGCATCGACGACGGCGTCGCGGCGATGGATGCCGCGGCCGACGCGTTCCCGTCGTGGGCGGCGACCCCCTCGCGCGAGCGCGCCGAGATCCTGCGCCGGGCGTTCGACCTGCTGCAGGAGCGCAAAGAGGACATCGCGCTGCTCATGACCCTCGAGATGGGAAAGCCCCTCGCCGAGGCCCGCGGCGAGGTCGGCTACGGCGGCGAGTTCCTGCGCTGGTTCAGCGAGGTCACCGCCCACACCCAGGGCCGTTACGGCGCAAATCCCGAGGGCACCGGGCGCATGATCGTCTCGCAGCACCCCGTGGGTCCCTGCTACCTGATCACGCCGTGGAACTTCCCGCTCGCGATGGCCACCCGCAAGATCGCGCCCGCGCTCGCCGCCGGCTGCACCGTCGTGATCAAGCCCGCGACGCTGACCCCCCTCACGACCCTGTTCTTCGCGCAGATCCTGCAGGATGCCGGCCTCCCCGCCGGCGTCGTCAACGTCGTCACCACGACCAACACCGGCCCCGTGTCCGAGCGCATCATCTCGGACCCCCGCCTGCGCAAGCTCTCGTTCACGGGTTCGACTCCGGTCGGCGTGAAGCTCCTGCAGCAGGCGGCCCCCGGGGTGCTGCGCACCTCGATGGAGCTCGGCGGAAACGCCCCCTTCGTCGTGTTCGAGGACGCCGATATGGACAAGGCCGTCGAGGGCGCGATGCTCGCCAAGTTCCGCAACATCGGCCAGGCCTGCACCGCGGCCAACCGCTTCATCGTCCAGCGCAGCGTCGTCGAGGAGTTCACCCGCCGGGTCACCGAGCGCGTGCAGGGCCTGAAGATCGGCCGCGGTACCGAGGACGGCGTGCAGATCGGCCCCCTGATCGACGACCGCGCGGTCGACAAGGCCAAGACCCTCGTCGGGGATGCCGTCGAGCGCGGCGCCACGGTGACCACCGGCGGCTCGCCCGTCGACGGCCCCGGAACCTTCTTCGAGCCGACCGTGGTGTCGGACGTGCAGCCGGGCAGCGACATCCTGCGCGAGGAGATCTTCGGACCGGTGCTCGCGATCGTCCCCTTCGACGACGAGGACGACGCGGTGCGCATCGCCAACGACACCGAGTACGGCCTGGTCTCGTACGTCTTCACCGAGTCGCTCGCGCGCGGTCAGCGCATGATCGACAAGCTCGAGACCGGGATGATGGGCCTGAACGTCGGCGTCGTCTCCAACGCCGCGGCGCCCTTCGGCGGCTGGAAGCAGTCCGGCCTCGGCCGCGAGGGCGGCGACGAGGGCATCCACGAGTACATGCAGACGAAGTACACGCTGACGGCCAATCCCTACGCGTAAGACACCGGATGCCACGACCCCGGCGCCCCACGAGGGCCCGGGGTCGTGGCATCCGTCGTTCCGTCCCCCGCGCGCGAGTCGCCAGAGCGTGTCGCCCCCGGCCCGTGCCGAGCGTCGAGGGCGCCTCACGCGGGTGCGGCGTCAGCCGTCGGCGTGACGGTCGAGGAACGCGAAGACCTCGGCGTCGTCGACGCCGGGGAACATGCCGCGCGGCAGCGGCGAGAACATGTGCCGGTGCACGCGCGCGCTCGGCCACGCCTTGCCCTGCCAGCGCGCGGCGGCCTCGGTGTCGGGGCGTCGGCAGCACGACTCGTCGGGGCAGTGCGAGATGCCGCGCGTCACGGTCTCGCGGCCGCGGAACCACCGCGCGTCGTCGAACGGCACGCCCACGGTGATCGAGAAATCACCGTCACTCGTGGTCCCGGTCTGCGTGGAGCACCAGAACGTCCCCGCCGGGGTGTCGGTGTACTGGTAGTGCTCGGTCGTGCGGTTGTGCTCCGAGAAGGCGGAGCGCGCCGAGAACTTCTTGCACACGATCTGCCCCTCGACGCTGCCGGTGACGTCGGTGGGCAGCGGCAGCCCGTCGTTCTCGTAGACGCGCGAGATGGCTCCGTCGCCGTCCACGCGCAGGAAGTGCAGATGGATGCCGAGGTGCGTCGTCATCAGATTGGTCATGCGCATCGCGGCGGCCTCATGGGTCACGCCGAACGCGTCGCGGAAGTCCTCGACCGCGAGGTTGCGATCCTTCTTCGCCTGCGCGAGGAAGGCGACCGAGCTCGTCTCGGGCATGAGGCAGCAGGCGGCGTAGTAGTTGATCTCGAGGCGCTGTTGCAGGAAGTCGGCGTAGTCGGTGGGTGGGCGGTGACCGAGCAGGCGGTGCGCCATCGCCTGCAGCGCCATCGAGCGCAGGCCGTGACCGCCGGGGATCGAGGCGGGAGGAAGGTAGATGCGGCCGTTCTCGAGGTCGGTCACCGACCGTGCCGAGTGCGGCAGGTCGCTGACGTAGATGAGCTCAAAGCCCAGCTGCTCGGCCATGATGCTGACGGTGCGGTGGGTGAGGGCGCCGGTCGAATGGCCGGCGGCCTTGAGCTGCTTCTCGGCGAGGCGCTCGATCTCGGGCAGGTGGTTGGCGATGCCGCGCATGCGCAGACGCAGTTCGGTGTTGGCGCGGCGCGCTTCTTCGGGACTGGCGATGGTCGCGCGCTCGCGGCGCTGCAGTTCGCGGTGCAGGCCCAGGACGGCCTCGATGGTGTCGTCGCTGGTGCCCTTGCTGACCTTGACCGGGGGGATGCCGAGCTGGCGGAAGAACGGGCTGGTCTGCGCCTTCTCGAGCTCGATCTCGAGGGCGGCGCGGCGATTGGGGGGTTCCTGAGAGAGCAGCTCGGCGACCTCGGTCTCGGTCGCGCGGGCGATCTCCTGCAGGAGCGAGAGCTTCGGCTCGCGTTTGCCGTTCTCGATGAGGCTCAGCTGGCTGCCGGCGACGCCGACCAGGGCGCCGAGTTCGTCGAGGGTGTAACCGCGGGCGAGGCGGTGATGCCGGATGCGGTGGCCCAAGGTGGTGAGTTCGAAGGACGACGCCATTCCTTGACCATATCGAAAGATTCGAACTTCTTACACGGATAAACCCTCGAAAGAGGCGTGCGAATGCCCGCACCATGGGGGAAGACCACCGAATTGACTCCCCACCGAGGAGAACGACATGGCACTCGCCGACATCTTCACGTCCCGCACCACCGGCCGCGCCGCCGCGGCTCCCGCCGCCCCCGTCGGCCCCGGTTACGGCGTGAAGCCGGCCGTCGAGGGTCCGGGTCTGGCCGCTCTCACCGCCTGGGTCGACGAAGTCGCCGCCCTCACGCAGCCCGACCGCATCCACTGGGTCGACGGCTCGGCCGCCGAGAACGACGCGCTGCTGCGCGAGATGGTCGACGAGGGCAAGCTCATCAAGCTCAACCCCGAGTGGCGTCCCGGCTCGTACCTGGCCCGCTCGCACCCCGGCGACGTGGCCCGTCTCGAGTCGCGCACCTACATCGCGTCGGAGCGCGAAGAGGATGCCGGACCCACGAACAACTGGATCGCCCCCGCCGAGATCCGCGAGACGCTGAACGGCGTCTTCAAGGGCTCGATGCGCGGGCGCACGATGTACGTCGTCCCGTTCTCGATGGGAGCCGTCGGGGGACCCCTCAGCCACATCGGCGTGCAGATCACCGACAGCGCCTACGCCGTGGCATCCATCGGCGTGATGACCCGCGTCGGCACCGCCGTCACCGAGCGGATCGCGGCGGGTGCGCCGTGGGTCAAGACCGTGCACTCGGTCGGAGCGCCGCTGGCCCCGGGCGAGGCGGACGTCGCCTGGCCGTGCAACGACGAGAAGTACATCGTCCACTTCCCCGACACTCTCGAGGTCTGGTCGTTCGGCTCGGGCTACGGCGGCAACGCGATCCTGGCGAAGAAGTGCTTCGCCCTGCGCATCGCCTCGGTCATCGGTCGCGACGAGGGCTGGCTCGCCGAGCACATGCTGCTCATCCGCGTGATCGACCCTGCCGGCAAGGCCTACCACGTCGCCGCCGCCTTCCCCTCGGCGTGCGGAAAGACCAACCTCGCCATGCTGCGCCCCACCATCCCCGGCTGGCGCGTCGAGACCCTCGGCGACGACATCACCTGGATCCGCCCGGGCGAGGACGGACGCCTGTGGGCGATCAACCCCGAGGCCGGCTTCTTCGGCGTCGCACCCGGTACGGGCGAGTCGACCAACGTCACCGCGATCGAGACGCTGTGGGGCAACACGATCTTCACGAACGTCGCCCTGCGTCCCGACGGCGACGTGTGGTGGGAGGGGCTCACCGACGAGGCGCCGCCGCAGCTCATCGACTGGGAGGGCAAGCCCTGGACGCCCGCGTCGGGTCGCCCCGCCGCGCACCCCAACTCGCGCTTCACCGTCGGTGCCGCGCAGTGCCCCCAGATCGCCGAGGACTGGGAGGCCCCCGAGGGCGTTCCGCTCGACGTGATCCTGTTCGGCGGTCGCCGCGCCACGAACGTCCCGCTCGTGCTCGAGGCGACGGACTGGTCGCACGGCGTCTTCCTCGGCTCCACGGTGTCGAGCGAGAAGACCGCGGCGCAAGAGGGCACGGTCGGCGAGCTGCGCCGCGACCCGTTCGCGATGCTGCCGTTCTGCGGATACAACATGGGCGACTACTTCGGCCACTGGCTCGAGGTCGGCCAGAAGCTGCGCTTCGACCGCGCGCCCCGCATCTTCCAGGTCAACTGGTTCCGCAAGGGCGACGACGGCCGATTCCTGTGGCCCGGGTTCGGCGACAACGCGCGCGTCATCGACTGGATCATCCGCCGTGTGGATGGACAGGTGGATGCCGTGGACAGCCCGATCGGACGCCTGCCCCGCGTCGAGGACCTCGAGCTGTCGGGCCTCGACCTGCCGGCCGCCGACCTCGAGGAGCTGTTCTCGATCGACCGCGACTCGTGGCTCGCCGAGGCCGATCTGACCGAGGAGTTCTACGACACCTTTGGAACCCACCTGCCGGCCGCCCTGCGTGCCGAGCTCGCGTCGCTGCGGTACCGCCTCACGCGCGACTGACCGCTCCCGTCCGCCCGCCGTGTCGCGGGCGGGCGGGCCGTGACTCGACGCCCCTCCCGTTCTTGGCGCGCGGGAGGGGCGTCGTCGCGCGTGCGCGGCGCCCGCGCCCGTGCCCGTGCCCGCCCGCCTGCGCTCGTGCCCGTCCTGCGCCCGCCCGCGCCCGCCCTGTGCACGCGAGACTGCATCCGGCTGACAACTCAGCGACATTCTGCAACCGACTCGTCAGCGGGACGCAGTCTCACGGCCCGTCGCGAGCGACCCGCCGGGAGCGAGCGACCCGCGCGGTCAGACGAGCAGCTGGTGCTTGGCGAGGTCGCGGTAGAGGGGAGTGGATGCCACGAGCTCGCTGTGCGTGCCCTGGCCCACGACCCGTCCCTTGTCGAGGACGACGATGAGGTCGCTGTCGACGACCGTCGACAGCCGGTGCGCGATGACCAGCAGCGTCCGGCCCGCGGCGACCGCGTCGATGGCCTCGCGCATGCGCTGCTCGTTGACGCCGTCGAGCGACGACGTCGACTCGTCGAGCAGCAGCACCGGGGGAGCGGCCAGCAGGGCACGGGCGATCGCGAGGCGCTGGCGCTCTCCGCCCGAGAGCATCACGCCGTCCTCGCCGACGGGAGCGTCGACGCCGAGGGGGCTGCGGGCGAGGACGTCGCCCAGGTTGACCGCCCGCAGCACCCGCTCGCAGTCTGCGTCCGTGGCATCGGGGGTCGCGAGCCGCAGATTGTCGGCGATGGTTCCCGCGAGGGTCGGGGCGTCCTGCTCGACGTAGCCGAAGCGCGCCCGCAGGTCGTCGCGCGCGAGGTCGCGAGCGTCGACGCCGTCGACGAGGATCGCACCCTCGGTGGGGTCGTAGAAGCGCTCGACGAGCGAGAGGATCGTGCTCTTGCCGGCCCCGGACGGCCCGACCAGCGCCACGCGCGCACCGCGCCGGACCTCGAACGACACCCCGCGCAGCACCTCGCGGTCGTCCTCGACGACCCCGGCGGCGTCGTCTTCCGCCGCGGGCTCGAGGTGCACCTGCGCGAGCACCGAGCGCGCCTCGGCCGCGGCGGCCTCGCGCGCCTTCACGACGTGGTCGGGGTAGCGGAAGTGCACCTCGCGGAACGCCAGGGCCGCGGCATCCGGAACAGAGGGGGTCGAACCGGCTCGGTCGCCGTCCGCCTCGAGCGGCAGATCGAGCACCTCTTGGATGCGTCCGAGCGCGCCGAGGGCCTGATTGACCGAGGTGATCGCCCCGATCGCCGAGGCCAGGGGCTGCACGAGCAGGAAGAGGAAGATGACGAACGTCACGAGAGAGGCGACGTCGATGGCTCCGGATGCCACCCGGTACCCGCCCACGCCGAGCACGACGAGCAGCGAGACCTGCAGAGCGACGAAGGCGATCGGCACGATGAATGCCGACACCCGCGCGATGCGCACGCCCGCGGCGTAGGCGGCCGTCGCGTTCTCGGTGACGGCGGCGACCTCGCGCTCGGTGGCACCCGCGGCGCGGATCGTGCGGATCGACCCGACCGCCCGCTCGACGCCCGACGACAGCTCGCCCACCTTCTGCTGCTGCTCGGCGGAGGCCGCCCGGATCCGCGTGCTCAGCAGGACGACCACGGCGAGAGAGGCGCCGACGACCACGACGATGAGCGCGAGCAGCAGGGGGTCGATGAACGCCATCGCGATGACCGCGCCGACGAGGATGAGGGTGTTGCCCACGGCATCCGCGAATCCCTGCGTGAGCACCGCGTACAGCAGCGTCGTGTCGGTGCCGACGCGCGAGACGAGGTCGCCGGTGCGGCGGGCGTCGAACTCGCTGATGGGCAGACGCAGGATGCGCGCGATGAGCCGGCGGCGGCTCGAGAACACCACGGCGGTGCCGGTGCGCTGCAGCAGGTAGTGCTGCCAACCCGAGATCAGTGACGACAGCACCACGAAGCCGACCAGCAACCAGACCAGTGCGCCCAGCGGCACGCTGTTCTGCACCCGGGTGATGACCTGCCCGACGACGAGGGGTTGGGCGAGGGTGGCGCCCGCGCCGAGCACGCTGAGCACGGCGACGACGACGAGCGTGCGCTTGTGCTCGAGGAGGAACGGCAGCAGTTGACGGAACGAGGCGCGCGGGCCTTCGGGCGCGCGGCGGCCGCGCCGACCGCGCGCGGGAGCGGGAACGGACATGCTCATCCTCGGGAAAGGGATCGGGGTACTTCGACCGTACCTCCCGACGCCGCCGCCATCGGCCGCGTCGCGCCGCCGGAACGACGGATGCCACGAGGCCGAGGCCCCGTGGCATCCGATGCCGAGAAGAGCTGCGCTTACGGCGCGGTGGCTCCGGCGGCGATGTTGTCGTCGTAGTCGACGTCCTTGGTCTCGGGGGACAGCACCAGCGCGATCAGCGTCAGCACGCCCATCGCCGACAGGTACAAACCCACCAGCCACGGGTTGCCGTCGCCCGCGGCCCACAGGGCGACCGCGACGAGGGGCGCGAGAGCCGCGCCCAGGATCGACGACACGTTGTACGAGATCGCCGATCCGGTGTAGCGGGTGTTGGTGGGGAACAGCTCGGGCAGCACGGCGCCCATCGGCCCGAAGGTCGCCCCCATCAGCAGGAAGCCGAACACCAGAAACGCCTGCACGAGGGCGCCCGTGAACTTCGGGTCGGCCGCGGGCAGCAGGAAGACCGAGAACAGCAGGCCGAAGACGATGATGCCGACGGTCACGCCGATCAGCAGGCGCTTGCGTCCGATCGCGTCCGCGACGGGGCCGGACAGCATCGTGAAGACACCGAAGAAGACGACGCCGATGATCTGCATGATGACGAAGTCGGTGTACCCGAAGCCGAGACCGGGGACGTAGGCGGCGGCGTCGAACGCGGTGCCCGCCTTCTCGGCCGCGGCGGCCGCCCCCTCGACCGTCGGCTTGGTGCCGTACGACAGGGTGAAGCTGGTCATCAGGTAGAAGAGCACGTAGGTCGCGAGCATGATGAACGTGCCGAGGATGAGCTGCTTCCCGTTGCGGCGGATGACCTCGCCCAGCGGGAACTTGCGGATCGCGCCGCTCTTCTCGGCCTTGGCGAAGGACTCGCTCTCGACGAGCTTGAGGCGCACGTAGAGGCCGACGATCACCATGATCGCCGAGAACAGGAACGGCACGCGCCAGCCCCACGAGAGGAACTCCGCCGACCGCTGGGCGGTGCCGTCGGGGTGCGGCAGGGCGAAGTTGATCACGAGGAAGACCGTGTTGGCGATGATGAAGCCGATCGGCGCACCCAGCTGCGGGAACGTGCCGAACAGGGCGCGCTTGCCCGTGGGGGCGTTCTCGGTGGCGACCAGCGCCGCGCCCGACCATTCGCCGCCGAGCGCGAAGCCCTGCGCGAGGCGCATGATCAGCAGCAGCACCGCGGCCCAGACGTTGATCTCGTTGAAGGTCGGCAGGCATCCGATGAGGAACGTCGCCACACCCATGGTGAGAAGGGATGCCACGAGCGTGGCCTTGCGTCCGAAGCGGTCGCCGAAGTGGCCGAAGACCACGGCGCCCAGGGGGCGCGCGACCATGGCGGCGCCGAACACGCTGAACGACAGCAGCAGCGAGGTCGTCTCGTTGCCGGTCGGGAAGAAGAGGATCGGGAAGACCAGCACCGCCGCGGTGGCGTACGCGTAGAAGTCGTAGAACTCGATCGTGGTGCCGATGAGGCTCGCGGTGATGACGCGCGAGCGCGGGTTCGCCGGTGCGCCGGAGGTCGAGCGGGTGGAGGGGGATGAGGTGGTCATGACTGCCTGACGAGAGGATTCTGCAATCGCGTCCGGGATGGGGCGCAGCGGTGGTGCGCCGCAGTCACGAGGGTGGTGGTGAGGGAGCGCACGGGCGGAGGCACCGGCGACGTCCCCGAGTGGGGGACGTTTAGACCCTCCAGTCTATGCGCCGGCTGAGGGCCCGCCGATCGTCGCGATCAGCGCCAGATCACCGCGAGGGCGGCGTTGAGCAGCGTGAGGATGCCGATGGGCCAGAAGATCGCGGGAGAGAGCGACCCGTTGCGCTTCTGGCGGGCCGAGCCGATGCCCAGCAGGGCGCCGATCACGATCAGCACGACCAGCTTGATCCCGATCTTGGCGTAGTTCAGGTCGTGGTCCAGGCCCCACGGAGCCGACAGGATCAGGCCGGTCAGCAGGGAGATCGCGAGGGCGACGTTCATCAACCGGGTCACGCGGATGCGGCGCGCAGCGGCTTCGACGACCCAGGCGCCGAAAAGGATGGCGAAACCGACGAGGTGGACGAGGACGACGACGTTCCGCAGGATCTCCATACCCGTCAGGGTAGGGATGCCGTCCCCTCGGCGCCAGCAAGGGGGGCCTCACCGCGGGTTCCGACGGCTTCGACAGGCTCAGCCACCTCGGCGGGTGGTTCCTGAGCCTGTCGAAGGACGGGCCTCAGCCGCGCAGGTCGCGCAGCACCAGGGCGGTGCGGATCGCCGCGTCCGCGGCCTCCTCGCCCTTGTCCTCTTTCGAGCCCTCGAGGCCCGCACGGTCCAGGCCCTGCTGTTCGTCCTCGAGGGTGAGCACGCCGAAGCCCACGGGCTTGCCCGCATCCAGGGCGACGCGGGTCAGGCCGTCCGTGGCCGCCGACGAGACGAACTCGAAGTGCGGCGTGCCACCGCGGATGATCACGCCGAGGGCGACCACCGCGTCGGCCCCGCCCTCGAACGCCGCGCGGGCGGCGACGGGCAGCTCGAACGATCCGGGCACGCGCACCACGCGGTAGGTCGCTCCGGTGGCATCCAGCACGCGCTTCGCGCCGGCGATCAGACCGTCGGTGATGACCTCGTGCCAGGTGCCGGCGATGACGACGACGTTCAGGCCCGAGGCGTCGACGCCACCGGTCTCGGGTGCTCCACTACCGGCCATCAGGCGCTCTCTTCCTTCATGTGCGCGAGGGCGTCGCGCAGGTCGTCCTCGGCGATGATGTGACCCATGCGGTCGCGCTTCGTCTCGAGGTACTGGTGGTTGTTGGGTCCCACGCCCACGAGCAGAGGAACCTGCTCGACGACGTCCAGGCCGAAGCCGCGCAGCTGCGCGACCTTGTCGGTGTTGTTGGTCAGCAGGCGCACCTTCTCGACGCCCAGGTCGGTGAGGATGCCGGCGGCGGCGGCGTAGTCGCGCGCGTCGGCGGGCAGACCCAGGGCGAGGTTGGCATCCACCGTGTCCATTCCGCGCTCCTGCAGGTTGTAGGCGCGCAGCTTGTTGATGAGGCCGATGCCGCGCCCCTCGTGTCCGCGCATGTAGATGACGATGCCGCCGTCGCGGTCGATCGTGTCGAGGGCGGCCTCCAGCTGCGGACCGCACTCGCACTTGAGCGAACCGAACGCCTCGCCGGTCAGGCACTCCGAGTGCACGCGCACGAGGGGAGCCTGCTCGGTGAGGTCGCCCGAGACCACGGCCAGGTGATCGGTGCCGGTGACGCGGTCCTTGTACGCGAGGAAGCGGAAGGTCCCGTGCGAGGTGGGCACGTTCGACTCCGCGCGCAGGCTCACGCGGCGCCGGGGTGCGGCCGTCGCCGGCAGCGGGTCGGTCTCGTTCAGGTGGGCGACGAGCTGCTCGATGGTGATGACCGGGATGCCGTCGCGCTCGCCGAGCTCGAACAGCCCGGGCAGGCGCATCATGCTGCCGTCCTCGGCGACGACCTCGGCGATCGCGCCGACCGGCTCGAGCCCCGCGAGCCGCATGAGATCGACCGCGGCCTCGGTGTGCCCGGCGCGCTCGCGCACGCCGCCGTCCACCGCGCGCAGGGGCAGAACGTGACCGGGGCGGATGAGGCTGGTCGGCACCGACGCGGGGTCGGCCAGCACGCTCAGGGTGTGGGCGCGGTCGGCGGCGCTGATGCCGGTGGTCACGCCCGACGCGGCGTCGACGCTCACCGTGTACGCGGTGCCGCGGGCGTCCTGGTTGACCTCGACCATCGGCGGCAGGTCCAGACGGTCGGCCCACTCGGCGGGCATCGGCGCGCAGACGTAGCCGCTCGACCAGCGCACGGTCCACGCGAGCCACTCGGGGGTGGCGAGCTGCGCCGAGAGGATGACGTCGCCCTCGTTCTCGCGGTTCTCGTCGTCGGCGACCAGGATCGGCCGGCCCTGGCGCAGGGCCTCGAGGGCCTCGGGGATGGTGGACAGGCTCATGCGGAGCCCCTCTCGGTCTGCGCGGCCGCGGCCGCGGGGTTCTCTGTCGTACGGAAGGCGAGCATGCGCTGCACGTGGCGGGCGAGGATGTCGGTCTCGAGGTTCACGGGCGTCCCGGCCTCGGCGCGACCCAGGGTCGTGGCGGCGAGCGTCTCGGGGATGAGCGAGACCTCCAGCCACGGCTCGGGCTCTTCGACGGGGCTCACCGCGCTGACCGTCAGCGAGACGCCGTCGATCGCGATGGAGCCCTTGTCGACCACCAGCGGGGCCAGGACGGCCGGGATGCCGACCCGCACGACGCTCCACTGCGCACCCGGCCGCACCTCGCGCACGGTCCCGGTGCCGTCGATGTGGCCCTGCACGATGTGGCCGCCCAGGCGCCCGTGCGCGGCCGTGGCCCGTTCGAGGTTGACCGCGCGTCCGGGGGCGACGTCGGCGAGCGTCGACATGTCGAGGGTCTGCTTCATGACGTCGGCGGTGAACCAGTCCTCGCCCTGGTCGACCACGGTCAGGCACACGCCGCTGACCGAGATCGAGTCGCCGTGGCCGGCATCCGACACCGACAGCGGCGCGCGCAGGGTGAGGCGGACGCCGTCGCCGGACGGTTCGACGGCGGTGACGGCGCCGATCTCTTCGACGATTCCGGTGAACATCAGGCTTCTCCTCTGTTCTCGTGGGTACCGGCGGTCTCGTGGCCGCTCGGGCGGGGGACGGCGACGATCAGCAGGTCGTCGCCGAGGGTCTGCAGGGATGCCACGTCCAACCGCCGCGCGGCGTCGATCGTGGGCACGCCCAGGTCGCCGAGCGCCAGGCGCGAACCGCCCAGCAGGACGGGGGCGACGTACACCAGCAGCTCGTCGGCCAGGCCCTCGCGCACGAAGGCGCTCGCGAGGGTCGGACCGCCCTCGACGAACACGCGCTGCACGCCCTGCTCGGCCAGATCGGCGAGCACCGCGTGCAGGTCGTGCGTCGCGTAGAACAGCGGGTCGCGCGGGTGGCGGCGCACGGCGGCATCCGGAGCCGTCTCGCTCTCGCCGATGACGACGGGCATCGGCTGCGCGTCGAGCAGCGAGCCGTCGGCCGCGCGCGCCGTCAGGGCGGGGTCGTCGGAGCGGACCGTGCCGGTGCCGGCGACGATCGCGTCGGCCTGCGCGCGACGGTCGTGCACGTCTCGGCGGGCGGCGGGACCGGTGATCCACTGGCTCGACCCGTCGTCGGCGGCGGCCCGGCCGTCGAGGCTCTGCGCCCACTTGACCGTCACCCGCGGGCGGCCCGTGCGCTGCAGATGCACCCAGTCGTGGACGACCTCCTCGGCCGCGGCGGCCTCGGCTCCCGACTCGACGTCGACTCCGGCCGCGCGCAGTCTGTCGGCCCCGCCGGACGCCGCGTCGGTGGGGTCATCGAGGGCGTAGACCACGCGGGCGACGCCGGCCTCGATCAGGGCGAGGGCGCAGGGGCCGGTTCGGCCGGTGTGGTTGCAGGGCTCGAGGGTGACGACGGCGGTCGCTCCGCGGGCGGCACCGGGGGCGAGTCGCGAGAGGGCGTCGACCTCGGCGTGGGCGGTTCCCGCCCCGCGGTGGTACCCCTCGGCCAGGACATCGCCATCGGTCGAGAGGATGACGGCACCCACCTGCGGGTTGAGCCCGCGCGGGCCGCGCCGGGCGAGCTGCAGCGCTCGCCGCATGGCGTCGATCTCGACGGCGGATGCCATTTCCCTGTCCTTCCCGCGAAGTCGGGGCAGGGTCAGCGGGAAGGCGCGACGCGCCGTCCGTGCTGCCTCCTATCCGGACTAGCGCGGGCGGACCCTCGCATCACCGTCGGTTCCGGAGTTCCACCGGATCGGCCCCACCGCTTCGCGGAGGGGTTCGCGGACTGTCACCGCCGGTTCGGATTCTCACCGACCCCGGAGCACGTTGTTGCACTTCGAAGTGTAGTCAACGTGCATCAGCCGGTTTCATTCCCCGTCATCTGGCGACGTTTCGTGGTACGTGGTGGCCACCCGCTGCAGTCCCGGGTGCGTCCCCCGGCTACTTCAGCAGCCGCGACAGGCGCCGGTCGGCCAGGAGCTTGCCGCCGGTCTGACAGGTGGGGCAGTACTCGAGGGAGTTGTCGGCGAAGAAGACGCTGCGCACCTCGTCGCCGCACACCGGGCACGCCTCGCCGCGCCGACCGTGGACGCGCATGCCGCGCCGCTTGGCGTCTTTGAGGTCGGCGGGCGGCTTACCCCGCGCCTCGGTGATCGCCTCGGCGAGCGTGGCGGTCATCGCGGCGAAGAGGCGATCGACCTCTTCGGCCGAGAGGTTCGCCGCGAGCGCGTACGGCGACATCTTGGCCACGTGCAGGATCTCGTCGGAGTAGGCGTTGCCGACCCCCGCGATGATCGACTGGTCGCGCAGCACGCCCTTGATCTGCGTGCGGCGGCCCTCGAGCAGCGCCCCGAAGGCCGCGCGGTCGAAACCCGGGCTCAACGGATCGGGACCGAGGCGGGCGATCCCCGGCACCTCGTCGGGGGAGCGGACCGCGTACACGGCGAGCGACTTCTTGGTGCCGGCCTCGGTGAGGTCGAAACCCGCGCCGTCGTCGAAGCCGACGCGCAGCGCGATCGGGGTCTTGCCCGGCTTGATCACGGTGGCGGGCAGGGCGTCGTACCACCGCAGCCATCCCGCCTTGGCGAGGTGGAAGATCAGATGGATGCCACCCTCGGTCGCGACGTCGACGAACTTGCCGTGCCGCTCGACGCCCACGACGGTCGTCCCGACCAGCGCGGTCAGCGGCGGATCGTAGGTCTTCAGGGCGTTGATCGCCGACACGGTGGCCTTGTCGATGCGCAGCCCCGTGATGCGACCCCGCAAGAACTCGACGAGTCCCTCGACCTCAGGCATCTCCGGCATGCCGCCATGGTGCCACGCACCCCCGACATCGCGGGCGGGACTTGCGCCGCGTCATCCCACGGGCCACGGTTGCGGCGCGCGGTCGTCGTCGCGCAGCAGTCCGCCCACCCACATGTCGGAGCGCCCGAACGCGTTGACCCCCGCCTGGCGCAGCAGCCCCTCGTACCTGAATCCCAGCGCACGGGCGACGCGGGCGGATCCGACGTTGCCCACCACGGCGCGCCACTCGATGCGCGCGAGCGCGGGACGCGCCGGTGAAAAGCCCCACTCGACCACCGCGCGCGCCGCCTCGGTCGCGACACCCTGCCCCCGCACGCGCGACGACACCCAGTACCCGATCTCGGGCGCGCCGCTCGGCAGCTTCGCCAGGCCGACCATGCCGACGAGCCGCTCCTCGAGCCGGATCGCCCAGGTCGCCTCCGACCCCTCGTCCCACCAGGCGCGCGTCAGCTCGACGAACGTCTCGGCATCGGTGAGCCGGTATGGCGAGGGGACCGTCGTGAACCGCTGGATCGCGGCATCCTGGCACTCCGCATGGATCGCGGGGGCGTCGGCATCGAGCGGAGCCGACAGCTCGAGGCGGGCGGTGCGCAGGGTCTCGGCGTGCATTCGGTCACCCTAGCGCCGGCCCCGCCCGGCCGAGCCGGCGGTCGTCGCCCGTAACTCGGAGCAATGCGCCGATCTCGGACGTTCCAGGCTGGGTTCTCCGAATTTCGTGCGCTTCTCCGAGTTTCGTGCGCGCCCGGTTCTGCCGCGGCGCGGGCGAACCCGCCGTCAGGCGGGCGGATCAGCCGCGGCGCAGCAGTCCGATGCGGTCGTAGACGTCCGAGAGGGTCTTCTCGGCGACGGATGCCGCCCGCCCGGCGTTGACGGCCAGCACCCGGTCCAGCTCGGCGGGGTCGTCGAGCAGCTCGAGGGCCCGCGCGCGCACCGGCTCGAACTCGCTCACGACGACCTCGGCGAGGCCCTTCTTGAAGTCGCCGTAGCCGCGGCCGGCGTATTCGTCCTCGATGGCCGTGATCTCGCGGCCGGTGAGGGCCGAGTAGATGACGAGCAGGTTCGAGACGCCGGGCTTCTCGTCGCGGTCGAAACGCACCGCGCCCTCGGAGTCGGTCACGGCCCGCATGATCTTCTTCGCGCTGACCTTGGGGTCATCGAGCAGCCACAGCACGCCCGCGTCGGATTCGGCCGACTTCGACATCTTCGAGGTCGGGTTCTGCAGGTCGTAGATGCGGGCCGTCTCGCGCTGGATGACGGGCTTGGGCACCGTGAAGGTTTGACCGTACCGCTGGTTGAAGCGCTCTGCGAGGTCGCGCGTCAGCTCGATGTGCTGCTTCTGGTCGTCACCGACGGGCACGACGTCGGTCTGGTACAGCAGGATGTCGGCGGCCATCAGCACCGGGTAGGTGAAGAGTCCGACGTTGGTGGCATCCGTGCCGTACCGTGCCGACTTGTCCTTGAACTGGGTCATGCGCCCCGCCTCGCCGAAGCCGGTCAGGGTCGACAGCACCCACTGCAGCTCGGCGTGCGCGGGCACGTGCGACTGCACGTACAGCGTCGAGCGCGACGGCTCGATGCCGGCGGCGATGTACTGGGCGGCGGTGCGGCGGGTCTTCTCGCGACGTTCGGCGGGATCGCCGGGCTGGGTGAGGGCGTGCAGGTCGACGACCGAGAAGAAGGCGTCGTACTCGTCCTGCAGGTCGCGCCACTGCAGCAGGGCCCCGATGTAGTTGCCGATCTGGAGGCTGTCGGCGGAGGGCTGCATTC
Source organism: Microbacterium testaceum (assembly GCF_003075375.1). Classification (GTDB taxonomy): domain Bacteria; phylum Actinomycetota; class Actinomycetes; order Actinomycetales; family Microbacteriaceae; genus Microbacterium; species Microbacterium testaceum_E. The sequence continues at coordinate 46,348 of NZ_QDFT01000001.1, forward strand.
CGGAGTAGAGGCGCTCGGTGGTCACCGTTCGATCCTAGGCGGCGCGCGCCACCCGGACCGCCGCCGGGTCAGGTGCCGAGCGTGTAGTCGACGATGACCGGGGCGTGATCGCTCCAGCGGGTGTCGTAGGACGGCGCCCGCTCGACGGCGTACGAGGTGACGCGCTCGGCCAGGGCCGGGGTGGCGACGTGGTAATCGATGCGCCACCCGCTGTCGGTGTCGAACGCCTTGCCGCGCATGGACCAGAACGTGTACGGGCCGTCGACCTCGCCCATGGCGCGGCGGCCGACGTCGACCCAGCCGAGACCCGTGCCGGTCGAGCCGTCGACGCCCTCGACCTGCTCGCCCGCGGGGCCGAAGAAGCGGTCGAAGTAGGCGCGCTCGCGCGGCAGGAACCCCGCGTTCTTGCGGTTGCCGCGCCAGTTCTTGATGTCGAGCTCGCGGTGGCCGACGTTGAGGTCCCCGACGACCAGAGCCAGTTCGCGCTCGGCGCTCAACGTGGACAGCCGACGCTCCATGGCATCCAGAAAGAGCCACTTCGCATCCTGCTTGGGGGTGTCGACCTCGCCGCTGTGCACGTAGGCGCTGACGACGGTGAGGGTCTCGCCGTCGATGTCGAAGTCGGTCTCGATCCACCGGCCCGAGGCGTCGAGGGGCTCGGGACCCAGGTGCGTGCGCGTCTCGACGCCGGGCAGGCGGCTGATGATCGCGACGCCCGCGCGCCCCTTCTGCAGGGCCTCGTCGTTGACGATCTGCCAGCCGGGCAGGGCCTCGGCGAGCTGCTCTGCGGTGGCGCGGACCTCTTGCAGGGCCACGATGTCGGCTCCCGCGGCATCGAGCCATTCGGTCATGCCCTTGCGGACGGCGGCACGGATGCCGTTGACGTTGATCGAGACGATGCGTACGGAGCGAGCCACCCCACGAGCCTAGCCGCGACCTCCGACACCGGGTCGGGGCCCCGCTCAGTCGGGGATGAGCGACATCCGACGCGGCGCGGGCACGTCGGCCTCGGCGCGAGCCAGGGTCTTCTCGGCGGCCGCCAGGCGTCGGCGCGCGCGCCAGCGCCACGGCCAGCGCGAGAGCGCGAGCTGCTTCTCGGCGTCGCGCACCCCGACCTGTGCCGCGATGACCAGCGCCGCCTGCTCCATCGCACGACGGTCCTCGGGGGAGCGCAGGGGGACGTCGCGATCGCCCGCGGCCACGGCGATCCACGCCGCCGACACCAGGATGACGATCCCGATGAAGCGGAACCACAGCAGGAAGCCGATCAGCACCGTGAACGTCGACAGCAGCGGATTGGACGGGGTGTACACGAACAGGAAGCCCGCACCGATCTGCAGCACCACCATGCCGATCGCCCCGACCACCGCGCCCGGCCAGGCCCGTCGCCAGGTGAGGGTGGTGCCGGTCAGGAAGCGGAAGAGCGACGCCAGCGCGACCGTGTTGACCCCGAACGCCACGACGATCGAGATGAGGCGTGCGCCCACCGACCATCCCAGCGTCTCTCTGTCCCAGCCGATGAGACCGAAGACCAGGTCGACCGCGCCCGTGGTGATCGATCCGAGCAGGGCGCCGATCAGCAGCGCGATGCCGAAGAGGATCGACGCGAGGAAGTCGCGCGCCTTGAGCATCACGTAGTTGCGCATGTCGAACGGCAGACCGAACGTGTCGCGCACCGCGCGTCGCGTGAAGGTGACGAAACCGATGGCGGTCCAGATGACCACCACGGCGGCGACGCCACCGGTGATGGTGAGCAGTCGCCCGCTCTCTTGCGTGGCGGCCTCCACCTGTTCGGGTTTGACCAGGCCGTGGGCGCTGATGAGCCCGGGGATGTAGCCGTTGACGATGCGGATGAGCCCGTCGACCGCCGCTCGGCTGCCGCCCAGCCAGATGCCGACCCCCGCGAACGCGAGGTACAGCGCCGAGAAGACGGCGAACAAGCCCTGGTAGCTCATCCCTGCGGCGAGCAGGAAACCGTTGTGCTGCAGGAAGTGCCGCCACACGCGGATCGGGAACCACTGCGCGATCCGCGCCGCACGAGCGATCGGCTGGTCCAGTCGGCCGCGCACGGCGGACTGCGCCTCGCTGAGCCGATCGCGCAGCGTCGTCTCGTCGTCGCGCACCGCGGGCAGCGGTCGCGGATCGGAGGTCGCGTCGGTCACTCGGAAAGCCTAATGAATGGATGCCACCCGCCCCCGGCATCCGTCCCCGTTCTTCGCCGCGTGAACCGCCAGATCCTGTCGTTTCGGCGGAGAACGCCGGGAACGCCGAACGGCGGGGGCACCGGAGCGCCCCCGCCGTTCGAGAGTGTTGGTCAGCGACCGCCGCGCAGGACGGCCTGCTTGACCTCGGCGATGGCCTTGGTGACCTCGATGCCGCGGGGGCACGCCTCGGTGCAGTTGAAGGTGGTGCGGCAGCGCCACACGCCCTCTTTGTCGTTGAGGATGTCCAGACGCACGTCGCCGGCGTCGTCGCGGGAGTCGAAGATGAAGCGGTGCGCGTTCACGATCGCGGCGGGGCCGAAGTACTGCCCGTCGGTCCAGAACACGGGGCACGACGAGGTGCACGCGGCGCACAGGATGCATTTGGTGGTGTCGTCGAAGACCTCGCGGTCGACGATCGACTGCACGCGCTCCTTGCCCGCCTCGGGCTTGGAGTTCGAGATGAGGAAGGGCTGGACCTCGCGGTAGGAGGCGAAGAACGGCTCCATGTCGACGATGAGGTCCTTCTCGAGCGGCAGGCCCTTGATCGCCTCGACGTAGATCGGCTGCGAGATGTCGAGATCCTTGATCAGCGTCTTGCAGGCCAGGCGGTTGCGGCCGTTGATGCGCATCGCGTCGGACCCGCAGATGCCGTGCGCGCACGAGCGGCGGAACGACAGCGAGCCGTCGACCTCCCACTTGATCTTGTGCAGGGCGTCGAGCACGCGGTCGGTGGAGTACAGCTCCACGTCGTAGTCGACCCAGCGGGGCTCGTCGTCGACCTCGGGGTCGAAGCGGCGGATGTTAAAGGTGACGAGGAACGACTGGATGCCGGTGTCCTCAGGAGTCTGCTCGACCTCTTCCGAGGTGTCGACCTGCTCGATGACGGTGGATGCCATCTCAGTACTTCCTCTCCAGCGGCGGGTAGCGCAGCTCCCCGGCCTCGTTCTTGGTGAACACGACGGGTTTCCAACCGAGTTCGATGTGGTCGGCGGGGTGCGACGAGTGCGGGTCGCCCGACAGGTACGCCATGGTGTGCTGCATGTACTTCTCGTCGTCGCGCGTGGGGAAGTCGTCGCGCATGTGACCGCCACGGCTCTCTTCGCGGTTCTGCGCCGAGTAGACGACGACCTCGGCGAGGTCGAGCAGGAAGCCGAGCTCGACGGCCTCGAGCAGATCGGTGTTGAACCGCTTGCCCTTGTCGTCGACGTGGATGTTCTTGTAGCGCTCGCGCAGGTCGGCGATGACGTCCAGGACCTTCGACAGCGACTCGTGCGTGCGGAAGACCTGCGCGCCCTTGTCCATCTCGTCCTGCAGGGTCTTGCGCAGCACCGCGATGCGCTCGGTACCGGTGTTGTTGCGCAGGCTCTCGATGAGACCGCGCACCTCGGCGGCGGGGTCCTCGGGGAGCGGCACGAACTCGGCGGTCTTGACGTACTCGACCGCGTTGCGTCCGGCGCGCTTTCCGAAGACGTTGATGTCCAGCAGCGAGTTGGTGCCCAGGCGGTTCGAGCCGTGCACCGAGACGCACGCGCACTCGCCGGCGGCGTACAGACCCGGGACGACGGTGTCGTTGTCGGCGAGCACCTCGGCCTTGATGTTGGTGGGGATGCCGCCCATCGCGTAGTGCGCGGTCGGCATGACCGGCACGGGCTCGACGACCGGGTCGACGCCCAGGTACGTGCGGGCGAACTCGGTGATGTCGGGGAGCTTGGTCTCGAGCACCTCGGCGCCCAGGTGCGTGCAGTCCAGCAGCACGTAGTCGCGGTGGGGGCCCGCGCCGCGTCCCTCGGCCACCTCTTGGACCATGCAGCGCGCGACGATGTCGCGCGGGGCGAGGTCCTTGATGGTGGGGGCGTACCGCTCCATGAACCGCTCGCCGCTGGCGTTGCGCAGGATCGCGCCCTCACCGCGGGCACCCTCGGTGAGCAGGATGCCGAGACCGGCCAGGCCGGTCGGGTGGAACTGGAAGAACTCCATGTCCTCGAGCGGCAGGCCCTTGCGCCACACGATGCCGACGCCGTCACCGGTGAGGGTGTGCGCGTTCGAGGTGGTCTTGAAGATCTTGCCGAAGCCACCGGTCGCGAAGACGACGGCCTTGGACTGGAAGACGTGCAGCTCACCCGTGGCCAGGTCGTAGGCGACGACGCCGGCGATCTGGGTCTTGCCCGCGGCATCCTTCACCGTGATCAGGTCGAGCACGTAGAACTCGTTGAAGAAGTTGATGCCGAGCTTGACGCAGTTCTGGAACAGCGTCTGCAGGATCATGTGGCCGGTGCGGTCGGCGGCGTAGCACGCGCGGCGCACGGGCGTCTTGCCGTGGTCGGCCGTGTGGCCGCCGAAGCGACGCTGGTCGATCTTGCCCTCGGGCGTGCGGTTGAACGGCAGGCCCATGTTCTCGAGGTCGATGACGGCGTCGATGGCCTCTTTGGCGAGGATCTCGGCGGCATCCTGGTCGACGAGGTAGTCGCCGCCCTTGATGGTGTCGAAGGTGTGCCACTCCCAGGAGTCCTCTTCGACGTTGGCGAGGGCCGCGGCCATACCGCCCTGCGCCGCACCCGTGTGCGAGCGGGTGGGGTACAGCTTCGAGATGACGGCCGTCTTGGCGCCGGGGCCCGCCTCGATGGCGGCGCGCATGCCGGCACCGCCGGCGCCGACGATGACGACGTCGAACTGGTGGTAGTGGACGCCGTCCTTGACGATCGAGTCCGAGCTGGTCTGAGTGCTCACGTGTGCAATACCTCTGCTGTCAGGGGAAAGAAGGGATGCCGCCGGCTCACGCCGCCTGGCACACGTCCCACAGGGAGCTGCTCTCGGTCACGCCGAGGCAGGGGTCGAACGTGAAGACGACGAGCGTGCCGAGCAGGATCAGGAACCCGGCCGACACCCACAGCGAACCGACCAGGATGGTGCGGATCCTGGCGTTCGTGACGTAGTCGTTGACGATCGTGCGCATGCCGTTGGCGCCGTGGATCAGCGCGAGCCACAGCATCAGCACGTCCCACCACTGCCAGAACGGCGAGGCGAGCTTGCCCGCGACGAACGCGAAGTCGATCTGGTGGATGCCGTCGCCCGTCATCAGGTTGACGAACAGGTGGCCGAAGATCAGGACGATCAGCAGCACGCCGGAGGCGCGCATGTAGATCCAGCCCCACTTCTCGAGGTTGGAGCCCTTCTTGCGGACGCTGGGCGTACGCGGGGCGGGGATCGTGGCGGCTTCTTGGGCGACGGACATCAGTGGCTCCCGGTGACGGCGCTGAAGACGTTGATCAGGTGGCGCGGGGTGAAGCCCGCCATGGTGACGACCCAGAGGCCGAGCACGCCCCACCAGAGCTGACGCTGGTGGCGGGTGGCCCAGGGCCAGAAGTCGACCAGGATGATGCGCAGGCCGTTGAAGGCGTGGTAGGCGATCGCGCCGACCAGAGCGACCTCGCCGAGACCCATGACCGGGTTCTTGTACGTGCCGATGACGGCGTCGTACGCCTCGGGCGAGACGCGGATGAGCGCCGTGTCGAGGATGTGCACGAGCAGGAAGAAGAAGATCGCCACACCGGTGATGCGGTGCAGGACCCAGGACCACATCCCCTCGCGACCGCGGTAGAGAGTGCCGCGCGGCCTCTTCGACGTCGTTTCCTTCACCGACGGCGTGGCACGTGCTGGTGCTGACACGGTCGTCCTCCCTGATCGAACACGGTGTGGGGGCCCGCACAGGCCCCGAGCGTCACACGGGCGCTCCTGAATACTACGTCCGGCCTATGAACCGCGGGGATTAGGCCGTCCTAAGACTCTCTCGATATCGAGATAGTTCCGGGATGCCGCGACTCTCTCGTCGACCGGGGCCGATCGGGGTGTCCAGGGCGTGGGCAGTAGGGTCGAAGCCATGGCCGACCTCGCTATCGACGACTTCTACGCCGTGATCCCCGCCGGGGGCATCGGGAGCCGCCTCTGGCCGCTCTCGCGCGCCGACGCGCCCAAGTTCCTGCACGACCTGACCGGGTCGGGGCAGACGCTGCTGCGCGACACGTGGGAGCGCCTCGCGCCGCTGTCGGGAGAGGACCGCATCGCGGTCGTCACCGGGCGCGCGCACCGCGCCGCGGTCGAGCGGGAGCTGCCCGGCGTCCCCGACCACAACGTCTTCCTCGAGTCCGAACCCCGCGACTCCTCGGCCGCGATCGGCCTGGCCGCCGCGATCCTGGTGCGTCGCGAGCCCGATGTCATCATCGGGTCGTTCGCCGCAGACCACGTCATCCGCCAGACGCGCCAGTTCGACTTCGCCGTGCGCCAGGCCGTCGCCGTCGCCCGCGCCGGGTACATCTGCACGATCGGCATCCAGCCCGCCGAGCCGTCGGTCGGCTTCGGGTACATCAAGCAGGCCGACGAGCTGATCGTCGACGGCGCCCCCGAGGCGTACATGGTCGAGCGCTTCGTCGAGAAGCCCGACCTCGAGACCGCGAAGCAGTACTTCGCCGACCGCTCGTACCTGTGGAACGCGGGCATGTTCATCACCCGTGCCGACGTGCTGCTGGCCGAGCTCGCCGTGAACGAGCCCGAGCTGCACGCGGGGCTCCTCGAGCTCGCCGAGGCGTGGGACGACCGCGATCGCCGCGGCCCCGCCGTCGACCGCATCTGGCCGGAGCTGAAGAAGATCGCGATCGACTACTCGGTCGCCGAGCCGGCCGCCGAGAAGGGCCGACTCGCGGTCATCCCGGGGCACTTCGATTGGGACGACGTCGGCGACTTCGCCAGCCTGTCCAAGCTCAACTCCTCGGGCGGGCGCAACGAGCTCGCGATCCTCGGCGAGGACGCGCGCGTGCTGTCGGACGCCTCGAGCGGCATCGTCGTCTCGCAGACCAAGCGCGTCATCAGCCTCATCGGCGTGCGCGACATCGTCGTGGTCGACACCCCGGACGCGCTGCTGGTCACGACGAGCGAGAACGCCCAGCGCGTCAAGGGCGTCGTCGACGCGCTCAAGCTCACCGGCCGCGGCGACGTCCTCTGACACCGGATGCCACACTCCGTGGCATCCAGTCCCGCTTCGACCCGCGCGTGTGGCGGGCGCATCACGCGAGATTGCGTCTTTGTAACCATTGGCCTGCGCAGGGCCTCTCGGGGCGCAAGCGGAGCGACACAGTAGGTAACGTGACGGCATCGTCCCCCGAACCCGTCGGGGGAATCCGTTTTGGAGGACCATTCGTGAAGACCACGAAGAAGGCCGTCGTCAGCGGCCTCGCCATGATCGGCGCCGCTGCGCTGCTCGCCGGTTGCGGCGCCGCACCCGAGAGCAACGGCGCGTCCGGCGCGGCCGGAGGAAGCGTCGTCGACGGCTTCACCCCCTGCATCATCTCGGATGACGGTGGCTGGAACGACCGCTCGTTCAACCAGTCCGCCAAGGAGGGCATCGACAAGGCCGCCGCCGAGCTCGGCGTCAAGTCGATCGACGTCGAGTCCAGCTCGGCGAACGACTACGCACCCAACCTCGAGAACCTCGTGGCCGAGGGCTGCACGTTCATCGTCGCCGTCGGCTTCAAGCTGAGCGCCGACACCGTGGCCTCGGCGACGGCCAACCCGAACCTGCAGTACGCCATCATCGACGACCGCGCCGACACCGACAACAACGGTGAGACCGACGCCCCGAACATCAAGCCGCTGCTGTTCGACACGGTCCAGGCCGCCTACCTCGGTGGCTACGCCGCCGCCGCCTACTCCGCCGAGAACGGCGTCAACAAGGTCGGCACCGTCGGTGGCATCCCGATCCCGCCGGTCACCATCTTCATGGACGGCTTCGTCGACGGCGTCAAGAAGTACGACGAGGACAAGGGCGGCAACGTCCAGACCTTCGGCTGGGACGTCGCCGCGCAGAACGGTTCGTTCACCGGTGGCTTCGCCGCCAACGACGCCGCCAAGCAGGCCGCTCAGGGTCTGCTCGACCAGGGTGTCGACGTGCTCCTGCCCGTCGGTGGCCCGATCTACAGCAGCGCCGCCGACGCGATCCGCGACAGCGGCTCGAAGAGCGTCATGCTCGGTGTCGACTCCGACCTCGCCAAGGCCGACCCGAACGTGTCCGACCTGGTGCTCACCTCGATCCTCAAGCGCATCGACACCGCCGTGTACGACGCGGTGACGCAGGCCGCCAAGGGCGAGTTCGACGTGACCCCCTACGTGGGCACGCTCGAGAACGACGGCGTCGGCCTGGCCGACTTCAACTCGAAGTTCACGCTGCCGGCCGGTCTGACCGACGAGCTCTCGGCCCTGCGCGAGCAGATCGTCTCGGGCTCGCTCGAGGTCACCTCGCCCAGCTCGCCGTAAGGCATCTCCACGAAACCGCGGTCGCTCGGATCCGTCCGAGCGGCCGCGGTTTCCGTCCGTCTTCTGAAAGTCTTCGAATAGGGTGCACAGCATGAAGCTCGAGCTCCGCGGCATCACCAAGCGGTTCGGGTCCCTGGTTGCGAACGATCACATCGATCTGGTCGTCCAGCCTGGCGAGATCCACGCTCTCCTCGGAGAGAACGGTGCCGGTAAATCCACACTCATGAACGTCCTCTACGGCCTGTACCAGGCCGATGAGGGAGAGATCCTGCTGGACGACGCCGTCCAGCGCTTCCGCGGCCCCGGCGACGCCATGGCCGCGGGAATCGGCATGGTGCACCAGCACTTCATGCTCATCCCCGTCTTCACCGTCGCCGAGAACGTCATGCTCGGACACGAGAACACCAAGGCGCTGGGCGCGCTCGACCTGAACGCCGCCCGCAAGCACGTGCGCGACGTCGCGCAGCGCTTCGGGTTCGAGGTCGACCCCGACGCCCTCGTCGGCGACCTGCCGGTGGGCGTGCAGCAGCGCGTCGAGATCATCAAGGCGCTCTCGCGCGACGCCAAGGTGCTCGTCTTCGACGAGCCCACCGCCGTCCTCACCCCGCAAGAGACCGACGAGCTCATGGGCATCATGCGCCAGCTGCGCGACGAGGGCACGTCGATCGTCTTCATTACGCACAAGCTCCGCGAGGTGCGCGAGGTCGCCGACCGCATCACGGTCGTGCGCCTGGGCAAGATCGTCGGCCAGGCCGAGCCCACCGCGAGCAACGGCGAACTCGCCTCGCTCATGGTCGGCCGCGCCGTCGAGCTCACCGTCGTCAAGGATGCGCCGAAGGCGGCGGCATCCGGCGGTCTGTCCATCCGCAACCTGCGCGTGGTAACCCCCGAGGGAGCGGTGGTCGTCGACGACGTCGACCTCGACGTGCGCCCGGGCGAGATCGTCGCGATCGCGGGCGTCCAGGGCAACGGGCAGACCGAGCTCGTCGAGGCCATCGTCGGCCTGGCCGACGGCGTCACCGGCACCGTCGACCTCGACGGCACCGACCTGGTCGGCAAGAGTGTGCGCGCCATCCTCGACGCGGGCGTGGGCTTCGTGCCCGAGGACCGCAAAGAGGACGGACTGGTCGGGGCTTTCTCGGTCGCCGAGAACCTCATCCTCGACCGGTCGTCGGACTCCGCCTTCGTGTCGGGCGGCACGATCAAGCGGGCCGCGCTGGGCGCCTTCGCGCGCGAGCGCATCACCGAGTACGACATCCGTACGCAGTCGGCATCCACCCCCGTCGGCACCCTCTCGGGCGGTAATCAGCAGAAGGTCGTCATCGCCCGCGAGATGAGCCGCCCGCTGAAGCTGTTCGTCGCCGCCCAGCCCACCCGTGGCGTCGACGTCGGCTCGATCGAATTCATCCACAAGCAGATCGTCGCCGCGCGCGATGCCGGAGTGCCCGTCATCGTCGTGTCGACCGAGCTCGACGAGATCGCCGCCCTCGGCGACCGCATCGCGGTCATGTACCGCGGCGGCATCGTGGGCATCGTGCCGGGGGACACCCCGCGCGAGGTGCTCGGGCTCATGATGGCGGGCGAGCAGCCCGCGGAGGAGACAGCGTGAGCGGCCACATCCCGAGCACGGGCGCGACCGGGGATTCCGGCCTGCCGCCCGAGCAGCTGCCCGGCGCGTCGGGGCCGCTGACCGGTCACGCCCCGGCCGAGACCCCCGCGCCCCCGCGCACCAACCAGTTCCTCACGGAGCTGCTGCGCTCGTCGTGGATCACCACGGTTCTGGCGGTCGTCGCGGCGATGATCGTCGGCGGCATCCTCATGGCCGCCACGAACGACCAGGTGCGCGTGACGGCGGGGTACTTCTTCGCGCGTCCCGGCGACATGCTGGCCGCCGTGTGGAACTCCGTCTACGGCGGATACGAGGCCCTCTTCCGCGGGGCGATCTTCAACTCCCGCGTGTCGGACTTCGGGGCGCAGATCCGGCCCCTCACCAATACCCTGGGCTTCGCGGCTCCGCTCATCGCGGCCGGCCTCGGTGTGGCGCTGGCGTTCCGGGTGGGCCTGTTCAACATCGGTGGACGCGGTCAGATCCTCGTCGCCTGTGCCTTCGCCGGCCTGATCACGTTCAACCTCGACCTGCCGATGATCATCCAGCTGCCGCTGACCCTCATCGTCGGTATCGCCGGCGGTGCCCTCTGGGGCGGGATCGTCGGTCTGCTGAAGGCGCGCACCGGCGCGCACGAGGTCATCCTGACGATCATGCTCAACTACGTCGCCTACTACCTGGTGACGTGGATGGTGCGCACCCCGGGTCTGCTGCAGCGTCCTGCCGGCGACCAGCCGATCTCGTCGGCCACTCCCGCGAACGCGCAGTTCCCCGAGCTGTTCGGTCCCCAGTTCCCGCTGCTCGACCTGGGCTTCGTCTTCGTCGTGGCGGCCACCGTCTTCGTGTGGTGGCTCATGGAGCGCTCGAGCCTCGGCTTCCGCCTCCGCGCGGTGGGCGAGAACCCCCACGCGGCGCGCGCGGCGGGCATCTCGGTACCTCGCATGTACGTCTACGCGATGCTCTTCGCGGGTGGGCTGGCGGGTCTGGCCGGCATGAACCAGATCCAGGGATCGGTCACCACCGGCTTCGACGGACTCATCGACGCGGGCATCGGCTTCGACGCCATCACCGTGGCGCTGCTCGGACGCAGCCGTCCGTGGGGCGTGTTCGCCGCCGGCATCCTGTTCGGCGCCCTGAAGTCGGGCTCGTTCACGATGCAGGCGTCGCAGGGCATCCCCGTCGACATCGTGCTCGTCGTGCAGGCCCTCATCGTGCTGTTCATCGCGGCTCCGCCCCTGGTGCGCACGATCTTCTTCCTCCCCAAGAGCGAGGCCGAGCGCGCGGCCAAGGACCGGGCCAAGGCGGCCAAGAAGGCGGTGGCGGCATGACCGCGACGCATCTCGCGGATGACGCGATCCAGCTGACCACGGTGCGCGTGCGCCACATCAAGCTGGCGGTGAGCCTCGCGGTCGTGACCGTGCTGCTCGCCCTGCTTTTCGCCCTCGTGCCGCGCGACGGCCAGAGCACCTTCCGCCTCGGCGACCCGGCCTCGAACATCGACCTCGGCAGCGTGGGCGTTCCCACCGCCGCGACCAGCTGGGGCGTGCTCGTCGTGCTCGTGCTGCTGACCGCCTGGTCGGTTTGGGACGCGGTGAGCTACCGCCGCACCCCGCTGTGGCTGCCGATCGCCTTCGGCGCGCTGGCGGTGTTCGCGTTCCTCGTCTGGGCCGCGGCCGACGGCCTCGTGCCGGTCACGGGTCTGCTGTTCGGTGCGCTGTCGCTCTCGGTCCCGCTGATCTTCGGCGCGCTCGGCGGCGTGATCGGCGAACGCGTCGGTGTCGTCAACGTCGCCATCGAGGGGCAGTTCCTGTTCGGGGCGTTCAGCGCCGCACTCGTGGCATCCCTCACCCGCAACCCCTTCCTGGGGCTCATCGCGGCGATGGTGGGCGGCGTGCTCGTGGCCTTCGTGCTCGCGGCGTTCTCGATCAAGTACCTGGTCGACCAGGTGATCGTCGGTGTCGTGCTCAACGTGCTCGTGACCGGTCTGACCGGCTTCCTCTACGGCGCCCTGCTCGTGCCGAACGAGGACATCATGAACCGCCCGGAGCGCTTCCCCCGGTGGGAGATCCCGCTGCTCGGCGACATCCCGATCATCGGACCGGTGCTGTTCAACCAGACCTTCATCGTCTATCTGATGTACGCCGTCGTCGCCGTCGTGGCGTGGGGGCTCTACCGCACCCGCTGGGGCCTGCGCCTGCGCGCCGTCGGCGAGCACCCGCAGGCCGCCGACACCGTCGGCATCAAGGTCAACTCGAGCCGGTTCTGGAACGTCTCGCTCGCCGGCGCCATCGCCGGTATCGGCGGCGCGTACTTCACGCTCGTCTCGGTGGGGCAGTTCACCAAAGAGATGACGGCGGGCCTCGGCTTCATCGCCCTCGCGGCGGTCATCTTCGGTCGGTGGGACCCGATCCGTGCGACGCTCGCGGCCCTGCTGTTCGGTTTCGCGACCAACCTGCAGAACCTGCTGACCGTGCTGCGCACCCCCATCCCCAGCGAGTTCATGCTCATGCTGCCCTACGTCGTGACCATCATCGCGGTGGCCGGCTTCGCGGGTCAGATCCGGGGCCCCGCGGCCGCCGGAAAGCCCTACATCAAGGGCTGACCCCCTACCCCTTCACGAGAGGACCCTGCACTTCACGATGACCGACATCGACTGGGACGAACTCCGCGTCGCCGCCACGGATGCCATGCACCGCGCCTACGCGCCCTACTCCCGTTTCAAGGTGGGCGCCGCGGCGCTCGTCGCCGACGGGCGCATCGTCTCGGGGTGCAACGTCGAGAACGCCTCGTACGGCGTGACGCTGTGCGCCGAGTGCGGGCTCGTGTCCGACCTGCACATGAGCGGGGGCGGCCAGCTGGTCGCCTTCGTGTGCGTCGACGGCGAGGGCCGCACGCTCATGCCGTGCGGCCGCTGCCGGCAGTTGCTGTTCGAGCACGCGATCCCCGGGATGCTGCTCGAGACCGTCAGCGGCATCCGGACCATCGACGAGGTGCTGCCCGACGCCTTCGGCCCGCGCGACCTCGAGGAGGCGGCCCGATGAGCGCCGAGCAGTACGACGCCGTCGACATCATCCGCGCTCAGCGCGACGGCCGACCGATCACCGAGGGCGAGATCCGCTGGCTGGTCGACGCCTACACGCGCGGCTACGTCATGGACGCGCAGATGTCGGCGTTCACGATGGCGGTCCTGTTGAACGGCCTCGGCCGGGACCAGATCCGCGTCCTCACCGACGCCATGATCGCGTCGGGCGAGCGCATGGACTTCTCGTCGCTGGGCAAGGTCACCGTCGACAAGCACTCGACGGGCGGCGTGGGCGACAAGATCACCCTGCCGCTCGCCCCGCTGGTCGCCGTGTTCGGTGTGGCGGTGCCGCAGCTCTCGGGCCGTGGGCTCGGGCACACCGGCGGCACCCTCGACAAGCTCGAGTCGATCCCGGGGTGGCGCGCCGCTCTCTCGAACGACGAGATCATGGCGCAGCTGCGCGACGTCGGCGCCGTCATCTGCGCCGCGGGCACGGGCCTGGCCCCGGCCGACAAGAAGCTCTACGCGCTGCGGGACGTCACGGGCACGGTCGAGGCCATCCCGCTGATCGCCTCGAGCATCATGTCGAAGAAGATCGCCGAGGGCACCGACTCGCTCGTGCTCGACGTGAAGTTCGGCTCCGGCGCCTTCATGCAGGACATCGACCGCGCGCGCGAGCTGGCCGAGACGATGGTCGCGCTCGGCACGGACTCGGGCGTCAACACCACGGCGCTGCTCACCGACATGAACACCCCGCTGGGCCTGGCCATCGGCAACGCCAACGAGGTGCGCGAATCGGTCGAGGTCCTGGCCGGCGGCGGCCCCGCCGACGTGGTCGAGCTCACCGTCGCCCTGGCGCGCGAGATGCTGACGCTCGCCGGTCAGCCCGACGCCGACATCGAGGCCGCCCTCTCGGACGGGCGGGCGATGGACGTCTGGAAGCGCATGATCCGCGCCCAGGACGGAGACCCGGATGCCGCCCTGCCGACCCCGCGCGAGACGCACACCGTCGTCGCCGACCGCTCCGGCGTGGTGACGCGCGTGGAGGCTCTGCCGTTCGGCATCGGTGCGTGGCGCCTGGGCGCCGGTCGCGCGCGGGCCGAGGATGCCGTCGTGCACGCGGCGGGCATCGACCTGCACGTCACGGTCGGTCAGTCGGTCAGCGCCGGCCAGCCGCTGTTCACCCTCTCGGCCGACGACGAGTCGCGTTTCGACCGCGCCCTCGGCGCCGTCGAAGGGGCCTGGGAGATCGGCGACACCGCGCCCGCGGCATCCCCGATCGTGCGCGAACGCATCACCGCGTGATGGCTGCCGGAAAGAGGAGCACCATGGCCACCGAAGAGTTCCGGGTCCGGGGCCGCAAGGTCCGCGAGCTGCCGAAGGTGTCGCTGCACGACCACCTCGACGGGGGACTCCGTCCCGCGACGGTGCTCGAGCTCGCGGACGAGGTCGGCCTCGACCTGCCCGCGGACGACGCGAAGGGCCTCGAGGCGTGGTTCTCGGACCACATCGACGGCGGCTCGCTCGAGGACTACCTCGAGAAGTTCGACGTCACCGTCGGCGTCATGCAGACGCGTGAGGGGCTCGTCCGCGTGGCGAAGGAGTTCGTCGAGGACCTCGCCGCCGACGGCGTCGTCTACGGCGAGGTGCGGTGGGCCCCCGAGCAGCACCTGACCGGCGGCCTCAGCCTTGACGAGGTCGTCGACGCCGTGCAGGAGGGCATCGAAGAAGGTGAGGATGCCGCGGACGCCCGCGGACACGACATCCGCGTCGGCCAGCTGCTCACCGCGATGCGGCACGCCGACAACTCCCGCGACATCGCCGAGCTCGCCGTCGCCTGGCGCGGGCGCGGGGTCGTCGGCTTCGATCTCGCCGGCGCCGAGGACGGATTCCTGCCCAGCCGCCACCGCGCGGCGTTCGACTACCTCGCCGAGCAGTTCTTCCCCACGACGGTGCACGCGGGGGAGGGGGCGGGCCTGGCATCCATCCGCTCCGCCCTCATCGACGGCCGGGCCCTGCGCCTCGGTCACGGCGTGCGCGTCGCCAACGACCTCGACGTCGTGTCGCGCGAGGGCGAAGAGGTGCAGGTCACCTTCGGCGACCTCGCGCGCTGGGTCCGCGACCGCGAGATCACCCTCGAGCTCTCGCCGACGTCGAACCTGCAGTCCGGCGCCGTCACCGCCTGGGGCGACACCCTGGACGCGCACCCGTTCGACCTGCTCTACCAGCTCGATTTCTCGGTCACGGTGAACGTCGACAACCGCCTCATGAGCGCGACCACGCTGACGCGCGAGCTCGGACTGCTGGCGCAGGCCTTCGAGTACGACCTCGACGACCTCGAGGCGTTCCAGCTGAACGCTGCGGCCGGCGCCTTCCTGCCGGTCGAGGAGCGCGAGGAGCTCATCGAGATCATCAGCGAGGGTTTCGGGCGCTGAACGTCTGATCCGCACGGGCGCGCGCCGATCTCGGTGCGCGCCCGTGCGCGTCACCGACCCCGGGCCGAGGCCGTGCGTCGGTGCGCCCGCGAGGGGGACTCATCGACGCGCTTCGGCCGGGCGGGACGCCCCGCCCACCACACATAGGCTCCCGCGGCGATGAGCGCGGCCGTGAGGACGAGGATCCACCACGGGAACGTGGGGATGTCGGGTCGTGCGCCGGCGCCGTCGAGGTCGGCCTGGGGCGTGGGGATGATCCGCTCACCGGTCACGAGGATCCGGTGGCTGTTGACGCCCAGCGGCGTACAGGTGACCAGGGTGACGAGATCGCGTCCGACGACGGGGACGAGCGACTCGGTGTCCTGCGGCTCGACGACACGGGTGTCGACGACGCGGTAGGCGAGGACCTCTCCGAAGACCTCGATGGTGATCTCGTCGTCGAGACGCACCCTGTCGAGATGGGTGAAGAGCTCGGCGGTCGCGAGGCCGCGGTGGGCGGTGAGCACGGAGTGCGTGGTCTCGCCGCCGACGGGGAGGGCCGTGCCCTCCAGGTGGCCGACCCCCTCGTAGAGCACCTCTTCGCTCGTGCCGTGATAGACGGGCAGGTCGACCGAGATGGCGGGGATCTTCAGACGCGCCATCAGTCCGGCTGCGTCGGCGCGGAGCTGTTCCGCATACGCGCTGGTCTGGTCGGGGGCGTTGGCGAGGGGGAGTCGCTCGTTGGCGGCGATCTCCGCTCCGCCGTCGACGAGCCCGGTGTTGTATTCGCGCGCTCTGTCGAGGGTGTCGGCGAGCGTCTGCGCTCCCAGATCCCTGATCTGGTCGGAGTAGTCGTCGATGGTCTGCGACTGGGCGTACTGGGTGAACCACGCCGCCACCGTCGGATACATCAGGAGAGCGACACCGACGAGGGCACCGACGGCCAGGAGGAGCGAGACCGCCGAGAGGCGCCATCGCGGGCGCCGCCGGTCCCGGCGCAACGACGGAGGGGAGGTCCTGTCGTCGGACCTCCCCTCCGGGGAGGGGGACGACGCCACGGCCTGCCGCGGCACCGCCCCCCTGTTCACCTGGCGATCGTCCCTCAGACCGCAGCCTGAGCGCCGCGGGCGCGCCGACGCGCGACCACGAGCGCGGAGCCGATCATCGCCGTCAGCAGGGCCGCACCGCCGACGCCGAACCACAGGCCGCCGTCACCACCGGTGAGGGGCAGGGCGAACGCGGGCACCTGGTTGTGAGCGAACTCCACGTAGTTGCGCACGGGCGCGGTGGTGGAGGTGGGGCCGGGGGACACGGTCGTGGACACCTGCGACGGAGTGGGCAGCTGGTACCCGCTGGGCGGGGTGATCTCGCGCACGTAGTAGTTGCCGGGGGTGATGATCGGAATGATCACGTTGCCGTCGGCGCCCGTCGTCCAGTTGGTCTCGCCGTTGATGATGATCGGATTGGCCCCGTTGATGGCATCCTGTTCCGTCAGGAACACCTGGTACACGGCGCCGGCGAGAGGCACGCGGGTGCCGTTCGAGGTGGTGTAGGCCGACACGGTGAGCTGACCGATCGGCGTGCTTCCCGTGACGGTCTCGGTCGCACCGTTGACGTTCGCCGATGCCGTATTCACGATGACGCCGTTGGCGGGGATCGCCGTGGCGCGCGTCAACACGTTGAAGGTGACGGTGCCGCCCTGGAGGGAGGTCAGACGGGCGAGACCGGCCGGGGTGAACGTGAGGGTCAGCGTGCCTGCGGTGTTCGTGACGGTGTAATCGCTACCGGCCGTGAAGGTCTGAGCGGTGCCCGCGGCGTTGGCCACGACGACGTTGGTCGGGGTCACGCCCGCCGGGGTCGTCGTCGCGTCGAGGTAGGCGAGCTCGGCAGGCAGAGCGTCCGTCAGGGTGAAGACATCGAGCGTGTCACCCGCCGCGAGGGTCGGGATCGACGAGGCGATCGCCCAGCGGACGAGGTCGGGGTTGCGCTGCTCGATCGAGCCGGCGGGAGCCGGGACGCGTGTCTTCGTCAGCTGGGTCACGGCGTTCTTCGGGTAGACGTGGACGTCGTAGATCCACTGGTTCGCCGGGCTGCCCGCGGCGCCGGTGGGCGTCGGGAGGGTGACCAGGAACGGTGCGGCCGGATTGGTGGCCGTGGGCGGCAGCTTCGTCTCGGTGACGAGGTAGACGCCGAGGGGCATGCCCGTGGGGTACTGCGCCGCATCGACCGGGAAGGTCGAGACGCCCGCGGTGTTCGACTCCGTCGACACGAAGCTCACGGTGTTCGCCCGCTGAGCCGCCTGGGCGGGCGTCAGCGCCGCCGCCTGGGTCCAACCGGCCGCGGTGGTCAGGTCGATACCCGAGACGAGTGTCGCGGTGAACTGGGCGCCGGCCAGCGGGTCCGCCGGCGGAGTCGCCAGCTGCTGGCCGGTGCTGAACGGGTTCAGAGGGGTCGACGGACCGAGCGCGTGCTTATGGATGGTCAGCGTGCGGGTGACGGCCGAGTCGATGTTGCCCGGGAGCGTCACCGCTGACGCCGGTGCGACGGCACCGACGGCGGCGAGTGCGCCGAGCGTGAGGACGCTCAGAACGGCGCCTGCTCTCTTACGGATGGACATGCGTTCTCTCCTTGAGAAGTGATGAGTGGTGAGTGATGCGGATGAGGAAGTGGTGCGGTCGGCGGCATCGCGCGACGGGAGGGGTCATGTCGGAGCACGTCCTCCCTTGCGTCTGCGGTGGATCGTGGCGCCCGCGACGGCGAGGGCGAGGAGCAGGCCTCCGGCGATGAGGAACGCGTCGCCGCCCACGCCGCCGGTGAGAGGCAGGACGGGCCCGACGACGGAGGCGTTGACGAACCGGTAGACGACGTTCTGCCCGGCGGGGGGAGCGGTGACCGAGCGACTGTCCACCGTCGTCCACGTCGCGCCGTCGAGGCGCTCGAGGCGGAGGGTCCGGTAGCTCAGTCGGGTGCCCGACACGGTGGGCGCCTCGGACAGGGTGTACCCGTGACCGGGACGCACCTCGAAGGTGCTCGCGGCGTTCTGCCCAGCGGCGTAGGCCGCCCCGACACGGCTCTGCGTGGGCAGGGTCCCCCCGCTGAGCGCGGTGGGTGCGGCGGTCACGGTCCAGGTCGAGGGTTCGAAGCCGGGGGTGGGCGACACGACGTCCTTGAGCAGCGTCATCGTGGCCGTGGCGTTGGTGACAGTGCACGTGACCGCTGCTCCGGTCCGCAGCGTGACGTCGCTCGCGGCGGTGACGGCGACCTCCGTGCCGGTCGATTCGACGCAGCGCCACGTCCCGACCTGCACGTAGGCGGCGTCCGTACCGGTCTCGGACAGGCGGTACGCGCGCCCCGGCGACACCGCGACACCGGTCACGGCGGCGGTTCCCGTGCGGCCGGTCGGCCCGGCCAGAGAACCGGCGGGCGCGGTGGCGGTCAGGGTCCAGTCGGTCGCCGCTGCGGAGCCGAACGAGACGGCTTTGACGAGGGTCAGAGTGGTGACCGCCTGGTTCGTGAGCGTGCACGCGACCGTGGTCCCGGGGCCGATGTTGGTCAGCGTGCCGCTGACCACCCCACCGCTGGTGGTGAACGTGATCGCTCTGTTCTGCCCGCCGACCGAGCAGGACCCGCTCACGAACGAGAAGCGCGACTGCTGCACCTCCGAGATGGTCAGGGTGGCTTGCGAGGTGGCCGAACCGAACAGCACCGTCCACACCGCGTTGCCCGACGCGTCGGAGTTCTGCCGCGGGGCTTCGCTGGGCAGCGCCGTCGCGGTGCCGCTCGTCGCGGCGGCGGCGGTACCCAGGCTCCACCCCGCCGCCGGAGCCGATCGGCCTGTCGCGGGATCGAGGACGAGCTTCGTGACCGTCACCGTCGTCACCGGGCTCGGCGAGTTGAAGAACGTGCACACCACGTTCGCGCCGAGTCGGTCGGGCATCGTGAGCGCGCTGCTGGTGGTGTTCGAGGCGGAGACCCGGATGCCGTCGGACCAGCACTCGAGTCGGACGGTATACGCGCCGATGGTCGACGTCGACCCGCTCGCCATCGCCTCGGACACCGTGAGCGAGGTGCCCACCTGAACGGGGAACGGGCCGACCTGCGCGGCCTGCCGCCCGGTCGCGGCGCCGGAGGTGGTCGCGGAACCGATCGCGGTGCCGCTGGAGTCCGACAGGGTGATCTGGAACTGGTCGGCGGCCGCGGCGCGACCGACGACGTTCTTCAGCAGAGACACCGTCGCGGGGGAGTTGCACGTGGCGAGGTCGGTGGAGGCGAAGTCGACGCCCGCCGAGCCGGGGATGCGGGTCCACGTCGTCTGGTCGTACTCGTACGTCGTGGTCGCGTTGGAGAGGTAGGCGGTTCCGCGCGGCGAGAAGGCGAGGCCGTTCACGTTGCCGAGCCCGGGATTCAGGATCCGGGTGTTCGACGTGCTCACCGGGAGCAGCCCCCCGTTCGCGGCGGCCAGGTTCGCGGCCGTGACCGAGAAGATCGCGACGCTGTTGTTGGCCGCGGCGCCGAGCACGTACAGGTTGCCGCGCGAATCGAATGCCATGTCGCCGTTGCCGTTCGGGCCGGAGCCCGCGTTGAACGAACCCAGGAAGGCGAATCGCGAGGCGCTCGGGGCGGACTCGGTGAAACTCCACAGCGAGAACACGCCGCCGTCGAACTTGCCGAAGACGTAACGTCCCGACGCCAGATCCACGGCGCCCGCCACGATGCTGCCCCCCACCGCCGCACCGTTCGCGCCGACCGGCGTGTAAGCGGTGTTCGCCAGGGTCTCGAACCCCCCGGCGGTCGTCCACTTGAGCATCGACAGCACGGTCGTGGCATCCGACGATCTGTTGACCGCGTACGCCGTGGTTCCGCCGGCACCGATGCCGAGGGCGTTGGCGCCGGTGGTGTTCGCCCAGCTGCCGACGGTCGCCTGACCGCCCGAGGCGCTGTCGCCCTGGATGAGGGCGCCGGCGGCCGTGATGCCGTAGAACAGGCTGTTGTCGCAGGCCAGACGCGCCTGCTGCACGGTGTTCGTGAACGTGCACACCACCTCTGCGCCGGGGTCGCTCGGCATCGTCAGCGAACCCGAGCGCGACGATCCCACAGCGATGACCGTGCCGTCCCGGACGCACTCGTAGGAGCTCGCGTAGCCGAGACCGGCGCCGGACGTCGGTGCCTCGTTGATCGTGTAGGTCCCGCCGGCGTCGACGATCAGGCGCGAGACCTGCGCGGGCTGCACGCCCGTCGCAGTACCGGTGGTGGTGGCCGAGCCCAGGACGGTCGAGCCGCTGCGGACCGACAGGGTGAACTGGTCGGTCGAGGCGAGACGGGCGGGGAGGTTCTTGCGCACCGTGAGGCGGGTGGCGGGAACGACGGTGAGCGATGCCGCCTCGGGAGCGACGAGCACCGTGGCCACGTTCGCGGGGCCGTTCGTGACCGTGCCGTCGGTGGATGCCACGACGTTCACCGTGATCGTGCACGAGGAGGTCCCGGCGGCGAGGTCGCCCCCCACGGCGGCGATGGTGCTCGCTCCGGCGACCGCGGTGACGGCGAATGCCGCGCCCGCGACGTTCGTGCAGGTGCCGCCGACGGCCGGGGTCGGTGCCACGGTGAGGCCGGTCGGCAGGGTGTTGGTGAAGGACCAGTCGTTCTTGGCGATGAGATCGCTGGTGTTGGTGACCGTGTAGGTGAGGGTCGTCGGGGTTCCGACCGCCACCGTGGACGGGGCGAACGACGAGTCGAGGCTCGGGGTGACGTCGAGGATGCGCAGATTGTCGACGCCGAACCCGCTACCGGCGCCGGTGGCGGTGTTCGTCAGACGCACCTGAGCCCCGGAGATCTGCGCGGGGGTGAGGAGCGCGGCGGTGTTGCCGACGTATCGGGCGGCGCGGACGGAGGTGCTGATGGCGGGGTCGAGCAGGTTGAGCCGGGC
The DNA here is from genome assembly GCF_003075375.1 of Microbacterium testaceum. Taxonomy (GTDB): domain Bacteria; phylum Actinomycetota; class Actinomycetes; order Actinomycetales; family Microbacteriaceae; genus Microbacterium; species Microbacterium testaceum_E. The sequence continues at coordinate 67,820 of NZ_QDFT01000001.1, forward strand.
CTGATCGTTCGAGGTGTAGAAGCCGGCGCCGACCGCGCTGCACGGCAGGACGGGCGACGAATAGGCGTTCAGCACGGAGGTCCCACCCGAGACGAGGGCCAGGGACAGGGACGGCGGGTTGCTGCCGCACGGCGCGGCCGCCACGTCCATGCGCATCGCGTAATAGCGGGAGGTGCTGGAGGTGATGCCGATACCGGACGCCGCTTGCAGGACGGTGGTGTTACCCGTTCCGGTGCCCGAGTAGGGCAGGTTGACGAGCGCGACATTCGCCCGGGTCGCCGCCGTGGACGAGTTGGCGGGGGCGTTCGCGGCGGACCCGCCCGACGACCCGGCGGCGACCTGGCCGAGGACGTCGGCCAGACGGCGCACCTCGCGGGCGGAGCCCGACGAGACCGGGATGTTGAGCAGGGCCTGGCTCGGGCAGAAGCTCGAGTTCGGGTAGGGGGCACCGAAGTTCAGCAGGACGCCCGTGCAGTTGGTACCCGCATTCCACCCCACGGTCGTGTAGCGACGGGTGGGGAAGTCGGTGACGGAGGATGCCGAGTTGGCGGCGACGCCGTCGAAGTTCTCACCCCACACCTCCGCGGGGTTCTCCGGGACCCCCGCTGCCAGGATGCCGACGCCGGTGACCGACGAACGGGTCGACGGCGTCGCTGGACTGGCCGTCGGAGCGGGAGCCGGGGTCGCGCTCGCGGAGGCCGTCGGGGCGGGGGTCGCCGTCTGCGTCGGCGCGGTGGGGGCAGGGGGAGTCGCTTGCGCTGTCGCCGCGGGGGACGCGGTGGGTGTCGAGGAGGCCGTGGGCGTCGGGGACGCGGTGGGTGCCGGGGACGCGGTGGCCGGTGACGCGGACGTCGGGGCGGGAGTGGGCGTCGCCGCCGTCGCCCCGGCGGCCGCCCCCGTCGGGGCCGCGGTCAGTCCGGCCACGAGGGCCGCCGCCGCCGTCACCGCCGCCACGCTCGACGTCCAGCGCCGCAGCGGGGAACGCCGGTCCCGCGCCACCGCACGGCGATGCGGGTGCGCGGCAGGGTAGCGCGAAGAGATCATGGGCCTCTCGCACGGCGCGAGCGAACGCCGTGGTGGGGGTCGACGAAAGCCGGCGTCGCGATGACACCGGGCGAACGAGAGCGGTGGGGGATGAGGCTCTCGTCTGTTCGCGACTCGCGAGGAACCCGTGAGCAAAATGCTATGAAACCGCTGGGTGCCGCCTCCAGGCGCCGACTACCGGTTTCGCTACGGGTCGCACTACTGGCCGACTACTGGTCGCGCGGCCCGCTTCACGGACGCGGCAGGAAGGTCGCCAGCTCCTCCGCGATCACGCGGTCGACCTCGGCCGGGTCGGCGGTCGGCGTCCCGTCCCCGGGCTGCGGGCCGTAGGCGCCGAACGAGGCGTGCGAGGCGCCGGGGATCTCGACGAAGGTCGCGTTCGCGGGCAGTTCGGCCTTGGCATCCGCGATCTTCTGCGGGGTCGACAGGCCGTCCTCGGACCCCGAGAGGCTGAGTACGGGGAGGCCGGATGCCGAGAGGTCGTTCGCGCAGTACGAGGCGAACAGGACGAGGGCGTCGGCGTCGGTCGCGAGCTGGCAGGCGCGGACTCCGCCGAGGGAGTGCCCGCCGACGGCCCACGAGGTGACGTCGGGGGCGAGGTCGGTGAACGTCGTCAGCGGGCGCGGGTCGAAGAACGCGAGGTTGAGCCACGGGCGGGTGATGACGACGGTCACGCCGTCGTCCACGACCGTGTCGGCGAAGGTCGCGATGTAGCCCTCGGCCTGCACTTTCGCGCCCGGTATGAACACCAGGCCCTGGCCGGTCGCGCCGCCGGCGGGTGAGAGCACGATGCCCGCGCCGTCGTCGGTGATCGTCAGACCCGGGTTCGCCCGGGCCTCGGCGAGCGGACCGGGCTCGGCTCCCATGACCCCGACCTGGCTGTAGATCAGGATGCCGCCGACGAGCAGCGCCACCAGGGCGCCCAGGCCGCCGAGGGTCCACCGCAGCCACCGCCGACGACGGCGGGGAGCACGGGCGGGAGCGGAGTCGGCGGGGGTGTCTCGGTCGGTCACGTCTCGAGCGTATCCCCGGCCGCCGACACGCTGCCGGCCCTCGACACGACGCCGCCGACGTGGCCCGAGGGCGGCACGTCGGCGGCGAGGTCGAGGGGGACGGTGTCAGGCCGTGAGCGCCGCCTGGCGCGCCGAGACGATCTCGACCACGCGCCCGTACAGCGGGTGCTCGGGGTCGAGGCCGGTCACCTCGGCCGTGAAGGCCGCGGCGTCGCTCTCGCGCAGCAGGCGCTGCAGTTCGACGGCCTGGGCGTCCTCGGCGTCGTCGAACTCCAGCGCGGCGGCCATCGCGGCCACGAGGGCGTCGACGGGCAGACCCCGCTCGACGGCCTCGGCGGCGGGGCCGACGAACCGCTCGTGCCGCGAGAGCTTGCGCAGCGGCTGGCGACCGACGCGCCACACCGTGTCGGGCAGGGCGGCGTTGCGGAATCGACGCAGGATGGTCGCCCGGTACTCGGCCTGCACCGCGGCATCCAACTCGTGCTTCTGCACCAGCAGAGCGCTGGTCTCTTCGAGCGCAGCCTCGACCTTCGCGGCGATCGCGGGGTCGGCGAGGGCGTCCGAGATGCGCTCGATCCCCGCCTGCGCGCCGAAGTAAGCCGTGGTGGCGTGACCGGTGTTGACCGTGAAGAGCTTGCGCTCGATGTAGGGCTCGAGGTCGTCGACGAAGTGCGCCCCGGGGATGTGCGGCGGGGTGTCGCCGAACGGCGCGCGCTCGATGGCCCACTCGTAGAACGGCTCGACCGTGACGTCCACGCCGCCCTGGGCCTGGGCCGGCACGATACGGTCGACGGCGGTGTTGGCGAAGACGGAGCGGGATGCCAGGGCGTCCCACGATTCGCCGGCCAGCTCCACCACGTGCTCGCGCAGCTGATCGGTGGCCCCGATCGCGTTCTCGCACGCCATGATCTGCAGCGGCGCGAGGGAGGGGTCGCGCAGCGCCAGTCCCGCGACGATGTGCGGGGCGACGAACTTCAGGATCGTGGGGCCGACGGCGGTGGTGACCACGTCGGCGGTGGCGATCTCGTCGACCAGGGCCTCGGCATCCACCGAGCTGTCGATCGCGCGGAAGTCCGTCACCTGCTTGTCGACGCCGCCCTCGCCCACCTCGTGGACCGTGTAGGACGACGCGTCGTTGATGGCGGCGACGAGCGCCGCCGAGACGTCCGAGAAGACGAGGTCGTAGCCGCCCTCGTGCAGCAGCAGTCCGACGAAGCCGCGGCCGATGTTGCCGGCGCCGAAGTGGACGGCCTTCATGCGTTGACGGAGCCCGAGAGGGCCTCGAAGAGCTCCTCCGGGGTGGAGGCGGCCTTGAGGCGGGCGACGTCGTCCTCTTCCGAGAAGAGGATCGCGATCTGCGACAGGATCTCGAGGTGCTCGTCGCCCTTGCCGGCGATGCCGACGACGAAGGTGACGGGCTCGCCGCCCCAGTCGACGCCGCCGTCGTAGCGCACGACGGACAGGCCCGAGGCGAGGATCGCCTGCTTGGTCTCGTTGGTGCCGTGCGGGATGGCGAGCTCATTGCCCATGTAGGTCGACACGGTCTCTTCGCGCTGCTGCATGGCGGCGAAGTACTCGTCGGTCACGGAGCCGGTGGCCTGCAGCAGGTCGGCCGCCTCTTTCATCGCCTCCTCGCGGGTGGCGCTCCCGGGGTGGATGCGGACGGATTCGATGCGGAGGACGTCTGACATTGTTCTCGCCTTTCTCGTCGTGCTGTCCAGCCTCGCAAAACACGGGCCGGACGGGAAGACGCCAGGGGCCGGGCTGACGCTCCGACCCCTGGCGTGCTAGGGGGGTGTTACTTGGACTCGTGCTGCGCGCGGACCATCTCCACGACCTCGTCGTAACGCGGCGAGTTCATGAAGTTGTCGACCGAGACGTGCATCGAGCCGGGCGACTGCGCCTTGGCGCGATCGGTGAGCTGGTTCTGCGTGATGACCAGGTCGGCCGAGCCGTCGAGGTTCGCGATCGCCTGGTTGGTGACCGTGACGCCGTCGATGCCGGCCTTCTTGATCTTGTTGCGCAGGACGCTCGCGCCCATCGCCGAGGAGCCCATACCGGCGTCGCAGGCGAACACGATGTTGTTCAGCTGCTTCGTCGCGACGGCTCCGCCGAGGCCGCCCAGGGTGCCGTCGACGTCGCGGTCGGCCGTCTCGGTGGTGCCCGAGCCGGTGGTGCCGGCAGCGCGGGTGCGCAGGGCGCCGAGGGCGGAGGACTCCTTGCCCTTGTTCGCCGCGGTCTGATCGATCGCGGCGGCGAAGCTGTCGCCCTCGGCCTCGGCGTCGCGCTTGCGGGAGGCCCGCAGGATGATGCCCGAGATGAGGAAGGTCACGACGGCGGCCACGATGACCGACAGGTAGACCACGAGCACGTTCGCCACGCCACCACCGGCGGCCGCGGCGGTCACGGCGATGATGCTGCCGGGAGCGGCCGGGAAGACCAGGCCGCCGCCGAAGATCATGTTGACCGCGACGCCCGAGGCGCCACCGGCGATCAGGGCGAGGATCGTCATGGGCTTGGCGAGCGCGTACGGGAAGTAGATCTCGTGGATGCCACCGAGGAACTGGATCACGATGGCACCGGGGGCCGACGCCTTCGCCGCACCGACACCGAAGAAGGTGAAGGCCAGCAGCAGACCCAGACCGGGGCCGGGGTTCGCCTCGATGAGGAACAGGATCGACTTGCCCGTGTCGGCCGCCTGCTCGATGCCGAGCGGGGTGAAGACGCCGTGGTTGATGGCGTTGTTGAGGAACAGCACCTTGGCGGGCTCGACGATGATCGACAGCACCGGCAGCAGGTTGAACTGCACGAGGAACGCGACGATGCTGCCGAGGACCGCGCTGATGCCGAGGAACACCGGGCCGAAGGCGAAGAAGCCGACGATCGCGAGGATCATGCCGAGGATGCCGGCCGAGAAGTTGTTCACGAGCATCTCGAAGCCGGGACGGATCTTGCCGTCCCACAGCTTGTCCATCTGCTTGGTGATCCAGGCCGCGAGCGGGCCCATGATCATCGCACCGAGGAACATCGGGATGTTGGTGCCCACGATCACGCCCATCACGGCGATGGTCGCGACCACGCCACCGCGCGCACCGTAGACGATGCGTCCACCGGTGTTGGCGATGAGCAGGGGCAGCAGGTAGGTGATCATGACGCTGACCAGGCCGACGTAGCCCTGGTAGGTCGTGCCGTCGGCGTTCGCGGTCAGCGCGGTCGCCGCTCCGGGCCAGCCGATGGTCGCGGCGTCGCCGCCGCCGCCGATGATCTCGGCGACCGGGGCCCAGTGCCAGCCGAAGGGGCTGTTGGCGCCGAAGAACCCGGCGGGGATGAAGAGCATGGTGATGAATCCCCATGCGATGAAGGCCGCGATGTTCGGCATGATCATGCCGGACAGGAACGTGCCGAACCGCTGGACGGCGATCCGGGCTCCTCCCGGCTTCTTGGTGGGTGACGTCGTCGTCATTGCTGTGTCTCCTTGTTCAGCTGTGCGGCGTGAGCCGCATGAGGGTGCGGCTTACGCCGCGACGGGTGAGGACGAGGCGGCCTGGGCTGCCTCGCGGGCGGAGGCCGCGTCGTCCGCGGCCAGGGCGGCCTCGGCGATGCGGCGGGCATCGTCGAGAGTGTGGGTGAGCAGGCTGGCGCGCACGTCGGCGAGGGCCGTCGGGGCCATCGACAGGGTCGTGGCGCCCAGGCCCACGAGCACGACGGCCAGCAGCGGGTCGGCGGCGGCCTCTCCGCAGATGCCGACGGGCTTGCCGTTCGCGCGGCCCGCAGCTCCGACCTCGCGGATGAGGCGGAGGACGGCGGGATGCCACGGGTCCTGGAACGAGGCGACCGAACCGAGCAGGCGGTCGGCGGCGAGCGTGTATTGCGTCAGGTCGTTGGTGCCGATCGAGGCGAAGTCGGCGATCTGCAGGATGCGGTCGGCCAGCAGCGCCGACGAGGGCACCTCGACCATGACGCCGGTCGTCTTGAGGCCGTAGTCCTGGGCGAGGGCCGTGAAGTAGCGGGTCTCTTCGACGGTCGACACCATGGGTGCCATGACCCACAGGTCGGCGGGACCGGCCTCGGAGGCGCGGGTGGCGGCATCCGCCTCGGCGAGGGCGGTGAGCTGCTCGCGCAGGATGTCCTCGCTGGCGCGGAGGGCGCGAAGTCCCCGCAGACCCAGGGCGGGGTTCTCCTCGTGCGCGTCGTTGAGGAAGGGCAGCGGCTTGTCGGCGCCCGCGTCGAGGACGCGCACGACGACCTTCTTGCCGGGAAAGGCGCTGAGCAGCTCGATGTAGGCCGCGCGCTGCTCCTCGACGGTCGGGGCCGAGCTCGAACTCAGGAACAGGAACTCGGTGCGGAACAGTCCGACGCCCTCGGCGCCGAGCGCGACGGCCTCGGCGGCGCCGCCGGGCTTGCCGAGGTTGGCGAGCAGGGGCACCTTCGTGCCGTCGGCGAGGGCGCCGTCGGTGAGGGGAGCGGATGCCGCGGCCTTGCGGGCGTCGGCTCGGTTCCGCGCGCGGACGAGGTCGTCGTCGCTCGGGTCGACGGTCACGACGCCGGCAGCGGCATCCACGATCACCGTCCGCCCGTCGGCGAGGTCCTTCGCGCCGCTCGCTCCGACGACGGCGACGATCGACTTCTCGCGCGCGAGGATCGCGGTGTGCGAGGTCGGCCCGCCCTCGGTGGTCACCAGGGCGAGCACCTTGTCGAGGTCGAGAAGGGCCGTGTCGGCCGGGGCGAGGTCCTTCGCGACGAGCACGAAGGGGTGTCCGGGATCGGGGATGCCGGGGGCGGCGACGCCGCGCAGGCGCGCGATGACCCGCTGGGCGACGTCGTCGAGGTCGGCCGCGCGCTCGCCGAGGTACCCGCCGAGGGCGATGAGCTGCTCGCGGAACGAGGCGAAGGCGTCGTGGACGGCGAACTCGCCGGTCTTGCCGGCCGCGAGGCGGCTGTCGACCTCGGCCTCGAGGGTGGGGTCTTCGGCGATCATCGCCTGCGCCTCGAGGACGTCGCGGGCGGCTCCACCGGCCTGCGCGCCGCGGGCCTCGAGCTCGCGGGCGACGGCGCCGACGGCTTCGCGCACGCGCGCCGTCTCTTCTTCGACCGAGAGCTCGCTCTTCGCGTCCTTCGGGGCGGGCAGGGGCTCGGCCATACGCGCGATGGGTCCCTGGGCGACGCCCAGTCCGATTCCGACTCCACGGAGTTCCGTCATGGTGCTGTGTTTCCTTTACTCGGCGTCGTGGTCGGTGGTGAGGAGCTCGGCGAGGCGCTCCAGCGTCGCGTCGGCGTTGTCGCCGTCGGCGGTGAGGGTGACGTAGTCGCCCTGCTCGAGTCCGAGCGCGATGATGCCCAGGATGCTCGCCGCGTTGACGGGGGCGCCCGCGTCCTTGGCGAGGGTCACCGGGATGCCGGCGTCCTTCGCGGCCTGCGCGAAGAGCTTGGCCGGACGCGCGTGCAGGCCGCGCGACGAACCGATGCGGACGGTGCGGGTCAGGTGGGGCATGGTCTCTCCGTCGCTCTCAGATCGTGTCCGCGTGCTGGCGTGAACGCAGCGCGTCCTCGACCAGGGCGAGGGTTCGGGTGCCGTCGAGGTCGGTGAAGACGTCGTCGGGCAGAAGGACGACGAGGGCGTTCCACGGCGCGGCTTCGGCGCGGATGCGCTCGACGTCCAGCGCCAGGTGCGGGCCCACGAGCACGAGATCGGCGGCATCCAGGTCGTTCGGGACCGAACGGGACGTGCCCGCCATGACAGAGAGATCGAGGCCCCGGTCGAGCGCAGCACGACGGACGCGTTGCGCGACGAACGTGCTCGACGCACCCGCTCCACACACCACGAGGATCTTCATCGACCGGCCTTTCTTCCTCTCGATTCTGCGCACGGCGTTCACAGCGGACAACCAGGTTCGTTTCCCACCCCCCGGAACGTGTGTTCCGCGTATCGCCGCGCCCGCGTTCGCGCGGAGCGGGGCCGAGCGCTGCACAGCGTGGTTGGATGGGAAGAACGCCGCCGACCGACGCGGCGCAAAGGACGGATCGTGACGACCAAGGCTCGCCAGGACCGCCTGCTGGCTCTGCTGATGCGCGACGCGGAATGGTCCACGGCGGCCTCGCTGGCGGACGCCCTCGGCGTCACGCCCCGCAGCATCCGGTCGTACGTCACCGCGATCAACGCCCGCGTCGCCGGTGCGGCCGCGATCGAATCGGGTCCCCTGGGCTACCGTGCCGGTTCCGAGGCGGCCTCGGCGCTGCGCGCCGCGCCCGGCGCCGACGCCGGCACGCCCCGCGATCGCCTCCACACCCTCGTCCGCCGGCTGCTCGATGCCGCGGACGGCATCGACGTGTTCGACACCGCCGACGCCCTGCACGTGAGCACCGCCACCCTCGAGGCCGACCTGGCGCGCGTGCGCGGTCTGCTGGGCGGAACCGAGCTGACGCTGGAGCGCTCGGCATCCACCGCCCGTCTGCGCGGGACCGAGGTCGCCCAGCGCCGCCTGCTGTCCAAGCTCGCGCACGACGAGATGGACGCCGGTCTGTTCGACCTCGACGCGCTGCGCCGGACGCTGGGGGAGCGCTCCGTCGGCGCGCGGGCCTTCGGCCCTTTCAAGGCCGAGCTGGTCGCCGAGCTCGGCGGTCTCGGCTACTACGTCAACGAGATCGGCATCGGCGACGTCGTCATGCACATCGCGATCGCGGCCGACCGCACCACCCGCGACCGCGCGCTCGGCTCGCCGGGCGGCGACTCGTCCGACGCGGCCGCCGCGGTCGTCGACCTGCTCGACCGGTTGACGCGCAAGCACATCGGCGTGCAGCTCGGCTCCGGCGACCTGCGCCACCTCGCGACCCTCGTGCTGACGCGCATCGTCGCACCCGGGACGCCCGCCGGCGACGACGTGCGCGCGCGCCTGGACCCCGCGGTCGAGGCGGCGGTCCGCCTGGTCGTCGAGAACGCGGCATCCGAGTTCCTCGTCGACATCGCCCACGACGATTTCATCCTGCGCCTCGCGCTGCACGTGCAGAACCTGCTGGCGCGTTCGCGCGAGCAGGCGTGGTCGCGCAACCCCCTGACCCGCTCGCTGAAGTCGACGTACCCGATGATCTTCGAGGTCGCCGTCTACATCGCCAAGGGGTTGCAGGACGGCCTGGGCATCCCGATCCTCGACGACGAGATCGCCTACATCGCGATGCACGTCGGCGGCCGCCTCGAGCGCAGCCGTCGCGCCGATCAGCTGCTGACGGCGACCATCGTGTGTCCCGGCTACTACGAGCTGCACGAGCTGCTCCGCTCGAGCGTCGACCGCTCGCTCGGCCAGGCGATCGAGGTCGTGGGCGTCGAGACGCGCATCGACCCGGCGTGGGACGCGATCGATTCCGACCTCGTGCTCACGACCATCGACCCGCCGCGGCCCGGCGACCGTTTCGTGCGCATCCAGCCCTTCCTCACCGACGCCGACGTCGAGCGCGTGCAAGCGGCCGCCGGGCGCATCCGCCGGGGGCGTCGCCTCGCCCGACTGCGGGCCGAGCTCGAGCGCTACTTCGCCCCCGAGGCCTTCGTCCGGGGAGTGGATGCCACCACCGGCGAAGCCGGCGTCATCCGGCGCCTGGGCGGGCTGCTGGTCGAGCAGGGGGTCATCGACGAGGCCTATGTCGACCGTGCCGTCGAGCGCGAGGGGATCTCGTCGACGGCGTTCACCGACGCGCTCGCGGTCCCCCACGCGATGGGCATGACCGCGACGCAGACGCGGATCGCGATCGGGATCGCCGACCCCTCGATCGCCTGGGGCGAGGGGCGCGTGCAGGTCGTGGCGCTGGTGGCGTTCAGCGAGACCGACCGCGAGGCGTTCCAGACGGTGTTCGAGCAGTTCGTCGAGGTGTTCAGCGAGCGAGACAGCGTGCAGCGCATCGTGCGCCGCGCGGTGTCGTTCCCCGCGTTCCTCGACGAGTTGGTCGCGGTGATCGACGGCTGACGCCGGGCTCGCCGTCCGGTCCGCGGCTCCTTCTTCCGTTCGGGGCGCGACGGATCGCGCCCCGAACCCGTGCGGTTTGGTTTTGGGGCGGGTTGCTCGCGTTGGGGCGGGGGATTCGCGCCCCGGGCGAGGAATCGCGCCCCGAACCCGGCGGTCTGGGTTTGCTGCGCATCCCGCGCGTTGGGGCGGACGATTCGCGCCCCGGGCGACGGATCGTGCCCCGAACCCGGCGGTTTGGGTTTGGGGCGGGTTGCGCGCGTTGGGGCGGGGGATTCGCGCCCCGGGCGAGGAATCGCGCCCCGAACCCGGCGGTTCGGGTTTGGGGCGTATTGCGCGCGTTGGGGCGGACGATTCGCGCCCCGGGCGACGGATCGTGCCCCGAACCCGTGCGGTGTGGTTTGGGGCGGGTTGCTCGCGTTGGGGCGGGGGATTCGCGCCCCGGGCGAGGAATCGCGCCCCGAACCCGTGCGGCCCGGTTTGGGGCGGATCGCGCGCGCTGGGGCGGGGGATTCGCGGCCCGAGCGAAGCATCCCGCCCCGAACCCGGGCGGTCGCAGCCGGCCCTATGACTCGGACGGGGGCTTCAGCGGGGGCGGATGCCGAAGCTCGAGAGGCGCCGGCCGAGGGTGTCGCTGCTGCGCAAGTGCGTCCACTGCCACCGCGCCATCGGGCGCTGCGTGCTCCCGCGGATCCAGTCCTCGCGCTGCTTCTCGCGCAGAAGCACCTCGTCCAGAGACAGACCGGAACGCAGGGCTTCGTCTCGGTACTTCGACTCGCCGTCGAACTCGCCCCAGGCGCGCACGTCGTCGAGGCCGAAATCGACGTAGAAGGGGCGGCCCGCGGGCCCTGGAACGGCGACTTGCAGATCGGGCGGCGCGAACCCGAGTTCGGCGAGGCGGATGCGACTGATGCTCTCACCGGGAAGCTGGGCACGACCGTCGGCGAACACCAGCGCGCGCAACGCACGGGTCCGTCCGTGCGCGGACATCGACGCGATCTCGCGGATGCGCTCGAGCCATTCCGCCGCCGCGTCGGGCAGGAAGACGCCGGGTGAGGGAACGGCGATCGGCCGAAGACTCGCGTCCAGGGCGCACACCGCGGTCTCGAAGGCCGCGGTGCGCGCGACATCGGAGAGCGTTCGTTCCAGGCTGGTGCATCGAAGGCCACGGCGGTGTTCGATCTGATCGGCGGGAACGTGGCCGCGGTGCCTCACGACGTCGGCCGCGGCTCCCGGACGGTCGGGATCGAGGATGACGTGCACCCTGGTCGAGGACGGGGCGTAGACGGGGAGACCGTGCAACGCAGCTGCCGTGAGGTGGGAGAAGAGGGGCGCGCGGCGGCTGATCTTCGCGAGGGCCTGCGCGCGCGCGACCATCCACTCCTCGGGTTTCGCGGCGGCGTCGGAGCCTGGTCGGACGTAGACACCGGGCCGCAGCCGGACGATCGTCCCCGTGCCGAGGAGCCGTTCGAGTGCCGATGAGCCGACGCCGTCCGCGGCGAGGTCGTCGCGAGAGAGAACAGTGAGACCGGACATGATCGACAGTGTCGCGGCGCGGCGGTCGCGGCATCCGCCACTGCCCTGTCCGTGGGGGATGACGCGTCGGGAAAGCGCCCTGTGGAGGAACCCCGCAAGGAGGGGTTCGGGGCGCATCCCCCTCGTCGGGGCGCAGAGATCACGCCCCGACGAGAGAACCCCGCCCCACGCCGCGGGAACGCGGCGAGAACACGACCTCAGCGCACCGAGGCGAGCAGCTCCTCTGCGCCGGCGCGCAGCGCGGCCAGACGGCGACCGGCCTTCTTCGCCGACGACCCGCGCACGTCGAGGTAGAGCTTGAGCTTGGGCTCGGTGCCGCTCGGACGGACGATCAGGCGCGAACCGTCCTCGAGCCACAGGCGCAGCACGTCGCCGGGAGGAAAGCCGTCGACGCCCTCGAGCAGATCGTCGATACGGGTGACGGCGACCTCGCCGACCGCGGACGGCGGCTGGGAGCGCAGGGATGCCATGATCCCGCCGATCTCGCTCACGTCGGTGACGCGCACCGAGATCTGATCGCTCGCGAACGCGCCGAACGTGTCGCGGAACTCCTGGAGCAGGTCGGCGACGGTGCGCCCCTGTCCACGCGCCTCGGCGGCCATGCCCAGCAGGGCGATCGCGGCCGAGATGCCGTCCTTGTCGCGGACGGTCCCGGGGTTGACGAGGTAACCCAGGGCCTCCTCGAACCCGAACACGATCCCCGGCGCGCGCGAGATCCACTTGAAGCCCGTGAGCGTGGAGTGGAACGCCAGACCGTAGTGCTCCGCGACCGCCTGCAGTCCCGGTGACGACACCAACGAGCAGGCGAGGGATGCCGTCGCTCCCGCGTCGGGGTTCTCGTCGTCCGCGGGCGGGGTGTCGGCATCCCGCGCCTCGGCCGCCTGACGCGCGGCGCGCCACCCCAGCAGCAGCCCGATCTCGTTGCCGGTCAGGCGGCGCCAGCCGCCCTCGGCGTCGGCGTCGGGGATCGCCACCGCGAGCCGGTCGGCGTCGGGGTCGTTGGCGATGATCAGCTCGGCGTCGGCCGCGCGGGCGGTCTCGAAGGCAAGATCCATCGCGCCGGGCTCCTCGGGGTTGGGGAACGCCACGGTCGGGAACCGCCCATCGGGGTGGATCTGCGCCTCGACGAGCACGGGGGACGGGTACCCGGCCTCGCTCAGCACGCGCGAGACGGTCTCCCACCCGACGCCGTGCATCGCGGTGTAGACCCAGCGCAGACCGTCGGCGCCCGCGGGGGCGGGAGCGACGGCGGCGGTCGCGGCGACGTACGCCTCGACGAGCGACTCGGGGGCGTTGGCGTAGCCCACCGAGCGCGGGAGGGTCGTGACGTTGCCGACATCGGCGATCCGCTGGATGTGCGCCGCGATCTCGGCGTCGGCCGGAGAGACGATCTGCGCCCCCCGGTCGTCGCCGCCCAGGTACACCTTGTAACCGTTGTCGTCGGGCGGGTTGTGGCTCGCGGTGACCATGACGCCGGCGTCGGCGCCGAGGTGGCGCACGGCGAAGGCGAGCACGGGCGTGGGCAGCAGCCGGGGGAGCAGGATCGCGTTCAGTCCCGCTCCGGCGAAGATCTCGACGGAGTCCCGCGCGAAGACGTCGGAGTTGCGGCGCCCGTCGTAGCCCACGACGACCGTCGGGGTCGCCCCGTCGGCGCGCTCGGCCAGGTACGCGGCGAAACCGGCGGCGGCCTGGGCGACGAGCACCCGGTTCATGCGGTTGGGACCGGCGCCCAGGGTGCCGCGCAGGCCCGCCGTGCCGAACGCGAGGCGGGTGGCGAAGCGGTCGTCCAGATCGGCGGATGCCTCGGCATCCCCGTCCTCGACGCGGGTGACCAGGGCCGTGAGCTCCTCGCGGGTCACGGCATCCGGGTCCTGCGCGATCCAGGCGCGGGCGGCCTCGACATGGGCGCTCACAGCGCGCCGATCACGCGGGCGAGCAGGGCCGAGATGACGGGCTCGGCCTCGCGGCCGGCCTCGAGGACCTCTTCGTGACTGAGCGGCGTCTGCTGGATGCCGGCGGCCAGGTTCGTGATGAGCGAGAAGCCGAGGATCTCCATGCCGGCCTGGCGAGCGGCGATCGCCTCGAGGGCGGTCGACATGCCGACGATGTGGCCGCCGATCGTCTTCGCCATCTGCACCTCGGCGGGGGTCTCGTAGTGCGGACCGCGGAACTGGGTGTAGACGCCCTCGTCGAGGGTGGGGTCGATCTGCCGGGCGATGTCGCGCAGGCGCTTCGAGTACAGGTCGGTCAGGTCGACGAACGTGGCGCCCTCGAGGGGCGAGTCGGCCGTGAGGTTGATGTGGTCGCTGATCAGCACGGGCTGGCCGGGCTTCCAGGTCTCGCGGATACCGCCCGCGCCGTTGGTGAGGATCATCGTCGACGCGCCCGTCGCGGCCGCGGTGCGCACGCTGTGCACGACCCGACGGACGCCGTGGTTCTCGTAGTAGTGCGTGCGCGCGCCGATGACCAGGACGTTCTTGCCGCCGGGGGTGCGCACGCTGCGGAGCGTGCCGACGTGACCCTCGAGAGCGGGCTTAGAGAAGCCGACCACCTCGGTCGCCGGGAACGACGCCGTCTCCTCGCCGATGAGTTCGGCGGCGCGTCCCCAGCCGGACCCGAGGGTGACGGCGATGTCGTGATGCTCGACGCCCGAGAGGCGGGCGATGTCGGCCGCTGCGGCCGTGGCGACCTCGAACGGGTCGACCGCCGGGTCATCGAGCGGGTGAGAAGTGCTGTTGGACATCCCCCCACTCTAGAAAACGCGGGGCGCGCGGGCCAGACGGCGGGCCCGTGTCGGTCGGGGAATACGCCCGCGGTGACGGGCGCGCACGTCCGCGCTGACAGAATGGATGCCATGGTGCAGAGCTTCGAGCGCAAGCAGTCCGTCGCGATCGTCGGCGGCGGCCCGGGCGGGTACGAGGCGGCGCTGTCGGCCGCTCAGCTCGGCGCTGACGTGACCCTCGTCGAGCGGGCCGGGGTGGGCGGCTCGGCCGTCATCACGGATGTCGTGCCCTCGAAGACGTTGATCGCCACGGCCGACGCCGCCGTCGCCATCCGCAACGCCAGCAGCCTTGGCGTGCAGCTGTTCGCCAAAGACGACCGCGGCAAGCCGCTGACCCCCGAGGTCGCGATCAACCTCGCCGCGGTGAACCAGCGTCTGCTCTCCCTCGCCCGCCAGCAGTCCGACGACATGCGCTCCTCGCTGCTCGAGGCCGGCGTCCGCATCATCTCGGGTCACGGGCGCCTCGACGGCAACGGCGCGGTCGTGGTGTCGACCGAGGCCGGCGGCACCGACTTCGACCGCATCGAGGCCGAGACCCTGGTGGTGTCGGTGGGCGCGTCCCCGCGCGAGCTGCCCTCGGCGCAGCCCGACGGCGAGCGCATCCTCACGTGGACGCAGCTCTACAACATGAAGTCCGTCCCCTCGCACCTCATCGTGGTCGGTTCGGGCGTGACGGGTGCGGAGTTCGCCTCGGCGTACATGAACCTGGGTGCCAAGGTCACGCTCGTGTCGAGCCGCGACCAGGTGCTGCCCGGCGAGGACCAGGACGCCGCCGCCGTCCTCGAGCGCGTGTTCCAGCGCGGCGGTATGACGCTGCTGGCCAAGGCGCGCGCCGAGTCGGTCGTCAACACCGGCGAGGGCGTCGTCGTCACACTCGCCGACGGTCGCACGATCGAGGGCAGCCACTGCCTCATGGCGGTCGGCTCGATCCCCAACACCGCCGGTCTCGGTCTCGAGCAGGCCGGCGTGCAGATGACCCCCTCGGGGCACATCCGCGTCAACCGCGTCGCGCGCACCTCGGTGCCCAACATCTACGCCGCCGGCGACTGCACGAACTTCTACCCCCTGGCATCCGTCGCCTCGATGCAGGGGCGCCAGGCGATCTTCCACGCCCTGGGCGACATCGTCATCCCGCTCGAGACCCGTCGCATCACGGCCAACATCTTCACGGCGCCCGAGATCGCGACGGTCGGATTCAGCGAGCAGGACGTGACCGAGGGCCGGATTGCCGGCAAGGTGCGCAAGCTCCCGCTCTCGGCCAATCCGCGCGCCAAGATGCAGGGCATCACCGACGGCTTCGTCAAGCTCATCGCCCGCGAGGGCAGCGGCACCGTGATGGGCGGCGTGATCGTCGGCCCCAAGGCGTCCGAGCTGATCTACCCGATCGCGATCGCCGTCGAGCGTCGCCTCACGGTCGATCAGGTCGCCCGCGTGTTCGCGGTGTACCCCTCGCTCACCTCGAGCATCACCGACGCCGCGCGCGCGATGCACATCGTCGACCGCGACGACCCCGGCGAGGACTGACCCTTCCGGATGCCGCGCCTTGCGGCATCCGTCCTCCGTCCTGCCGGCGCCGTCCCCCGTCCTGCCGGCGCCGTCCTCCATCCTGCCGGCGCCGCCCTCCGGTCTGCGCCTGCGTCCTGCCGGCGTCGGCGCACGCCCTTTCGCGCGCGATAAACGCCGTTCCTGTCGAGGAACGCGGTGTCGCAGCGTGTTTCGGCACGGATGCCGTTTCTCGCCGCCCCGCGGCCGGGCGCGCGCCCCACTGAACCGCGCACGGCCCGCGCCCGCTGGACGTGGCACGGCCCTCCTTCGCCGGCGGCCTGTCGACGCCAGAGCACGCCCTCTTCGTCGCGATAAACGCCGTTCCTGTCGAGGAACGCGGTGTCGCTGCGTGTTTCGGCGCGGATGCCGTTTCTCGCCGCCCCACAGCCGGGCCCGCGCCCCGCTGAACCGCGCACACCGCCGCGTCCCGACGGCCTATCGACGCCGGAGCACGCCCTCTCCGTCGCGATAAACGCCGTTCCTGTCGAGGAACGCGGTGTCGCAGCATGTTTCGGCACGGATGCCGTTTCTCGCCGCCCCGCAGCCGGGCCTGCCGCCCCGCAGCCGGGCCCGCGCGCCGCAGCCGGCCCCGCGCCCCGCTGATCCGCGCACGGCGCCGCGCCCCACTGCCTGTCGACGCCGGAGCACGCCCTCTTCGTCGTGATAAACGCCGTCCCTGTCGAGGAACGCGGTCTCGCAGCGTGTTTCGGCACGGATGCCGTTTATCGCCGCCGCGCCGCGCCGACCCCCGCCCCGCAAAACCGCGCCGGCCCGCGTCCCGCCAGACCGCGTCCGCCCGCGCCCGCCCCGCGCCCCGCCCCGCGCCCCGCCCCGCGCCGCCCCGCGCCCCGCTGAACGACGCACGGCGCCGCGCCCCCGAAGGAGCGCGGCGCCGTGGGGAAGCGAGGCGTCAGCTGATCAGCAGCAGCTGGTGACCGGCCGAGACCGTGGTGCCGGGCGCGGCGTCGATGCCGGCGATCGTGCCGTCCTTGTGCGCCTGGATGGGCTGCTCCATCTTCATCGCCTCGAGCACGACCACGAGGTCGCCCTTGACGACCTGCTGGCCCTCTTCGACGGCGACCTTGACGATCGTCGCCTGCATCGGCGACTTCACCGCGTCGCCGGTGGCGCCGGCCGCGGGCGAGGCCGCGTGCGAGCGGCGTGACGGGGGAGCGGCGGCGGGACGGCCGACCTGCGGAGCCGCGGCCGTGATGCGGTCGGGAAGGCTCACCTCGAGCCGCTTGCCGCCGACCTCGACCACCACGGTGTGGCGACCGGGGGCCGCGGCGGGAGCCTCGAGCTCTCCGTCCCACGCGGGGATGTCGTTCACGAACTCGGTCTCGATCCACCGCGTGAACACGCCGAACGTGCCGTCCTCGGCGGTGAAGGCGGGGTCGCGGACGACCTTGCGGTGGAACGGCAGCACGGTGGGCATGCCGGCGACCTCGAACTCGTCGAGCGCCCGGCGGGCGCGCTCGAGGGCCTCGGCGCGGTCGCGACCGGTGACGATGATCTTCGCCAGCAGCGAGTCGAACGCGCCCGAGACGCTGTCGCCCGCGGTGACGCCGGAGTCGAGACGGATGCCGGGGCCACCGAACGTCTTGAAGACGTGGATGGGGCCGGGCTGGGGCAGGAAGCCGCGGCCCGGGTCCTCGCCGTTGATGCGGAACTCGAGCGAGTGGCCGACGGGCGCGGGGTCGTCGTAGCCGAGCTCCTCGCCCTCGGCGACGCGGAACTGCTCGCGCACGAGGTCGAGGCCCGTGACCTCTTCGGACACCGGGTGCTCGACCTGCAGACGCGTGTTCACCTCGAGGAACGAGATGGTGCCGTCGGCCCCGATGAGGAACTCGCACGTTCCCGCGCCGACGTAGCCGACCTCTTTCAGGATGGCCTTGGATGCCGCGTACAGGATGCGGTTCTGCTCGTCGGTGAGGAACGGCGCGGGGGCCTCTTCGACGAGCTTCTGGTGACGTCGCTGCAGCGAGCAGTCGCGCGTCGAGACGACCACGACGTTGCCCGCCGCGTCGGCGAGGCACTGCGTCTCGACGTGGCGCGGCTTGTCGAGGTACTTCTCGACGAAGCACTCGCCGCGGCCGAAGGCGGCGACGGCCTCGCGTGTGGCGGACTCGAACATCTCGGCGACCTCGTCGAGTTCGCGCGCGACCTTGAGGCCGCGTCCGCCGCCGCCGTAGGCGGCCTTGATGGCGATGGGCAGACCCACCTCGTTGGCGAAGGCGATGACCTCGTCGGCACCCGAGACGGGGCCGGGGGTGCCGGGGGCCAGGGGTGCGCCGACCTTCTCGGCCACGTGGCGCGCGGTCACCTTGTCGCCGAGGGCCTCGATGGCGTCCGGAGAGGGGCCGATCCACGTCAGGCCCGCACCGATCACGGCGCGCGCGAAGTCGGCGTTCTCGGCGAGGAAGCCGTACCCGGGGTGCACGGCGTCGGCGCCGGAACGGCGGGCGACCGAGAGGATCTTCTCGATCGACAGGTAGGTGTCGGCGCTGGTGGCGCCGTCGAGGGCGTACGCCTCGTCGGCGAGGCGGGTGTGCAGGGCGTCGCGGTCCTGGTCGGCGTAGACGGCGACCGAGGCTTTGCCCGCGTCACGGGCGGCGCGGATGATTCGGACGGCGATCTCGCCGCGGTTGGCGACAAGGACCTTGGCGATCTTCGGCATCCTCCCAGCCTAGCGAGGGGTCCTGCCCGCCTTTTGACCCTCCTCGACAAGAAACGCCGAAAAACGTGTGCGGGAGTCTACGAACGGTTCCACAGCTCCGTCCACGACCCCCCGAGTTCGCGCACGAGACGGCGCACGGTCGACAGCGACATGCCGACCACCGTCGAGGGGTCGCCGTCGACCCGCTCGATGAACGCGCCGCCCAGGCTGTCGACGGTGAACGCCCCGGCCACCAGCAGCGGTTCGCCGCTCGCGACGTAGGCGGCGATCTCGTCGTCGTCGACGTCGGCGGCGAAGGTCACGGACGCCTCGGCGACGGCGAAGGCCTCGCGCGGTTCCTCGCCGGGCGCGAGGCGGAAGACGCTGTGCCCCGAATGCAGCTCGCCGGTGCGCCCGCGCATCGCGTGCCAGCGCGCGGTGGCGGCCTCGGCGGTGTACGGCTTGCCGAGGATCTCGTCGCCGAGCGCGAACATCGAATCCCCGCCGATGACGAAGCCGTCGAAAGCGGCGTCCTCGGCGCGCAGGCGGTGCGCGACGTCGGCGGCCTTGCGCCGCGCGAGCAGCAGCACGTGCTCGGGGGCGGGCAGCCGGCGTCCCTCGGCCGCCTCCACCGCGGCCACGACGGCCTCTTCGTCGACCTCGGGAGCACGGGTCGTCGGTTCGATACCCGCCTGACGCAGCAGCATCATGCGAGCGGGGGAAGTGGATGCCAGGCACACGCGCATGCGTCAACGCTACCGACGCGCGCCCCGGCGGTCTCCCGGCTGGATGTGTCAGGCTCGGGGGATGCACGACGGCGACCTCATCGAACTCGACATCACCGGCATCGCCCACGGCGGCGTGTTCGTCGGTCGGCACGAGGGACGCGTCGTCTTCGTCCCCGACACGCTGCCGGGCGAGCGCGTGCGCGCGCGACTCACCGACACGCGCAAGAAGGCGTTCTGGCGCGCCGACGCCATCGAGGTCCTGGATGCCGCGCCCCAGCGCCGCCCCCACGTGTGGCGCTCCGCCGCGATCGACGTCGACCCGGCCGAGCGCGTGGGCGGCGCCGAGTTCGGGCACATCGACCCGTCGCACCAGCGCGCGTTGAAGGAGCGCGTCATCCGCGAGGCCGTGGAGCGCGTCGGTCGCCTCGAGCTTCCCGTCGACGTCCGGCCCGCGGGCGACGCGGAGCACCCGGAGTCCGCGGACGGCGCTCGCTGGCGCACCCGGGTGAGCCTGCACGTCGACGACGCGGGCCGCGTCGGGGCTTACGCCGCGCGGACCCACCACGTCGTCGAGACCCCCGACCTGCCGCTGGCGACCGAGGCCGTCGAGAGCGCGGCCCGCGAGGCGCGCGCGGGGGCGCGCCCGGGCCGCATCGACCTGGTCCAGCCCGCCGACGGCCGGGTGCGCGTCCTGCCCCGGCCCGACGGTGACCGCGCGCGTCAGGCTCCCGAGGTCGTCGAGGAGCGGGTGGGCGACCGGGTCTTCCGGGTGGATGCCGGCGGCTTCTGGCAGGTGCACCGCCTGGCCGCGCACACGCTCAGCGCGCTGGTGTCGGCCGAGTTGTCGGCATCCGTCGGCGAGCTCGATCCCGAGGCCACGCACCTCGACCTCTACGGCGGGGTCGGGCTGTTCGCCGCGACCCTGGCCGAGATGGGCGGTGCGGGGACGCGCGTCGTCAGCGTCGAGAGCGACCCGCGCGCCACCGAGCACGCGGGCGAGAACCTCGCGGAGTGGGTTGGCGCGCGCGCCGAGACCGCGCGGGTCGACCGTTTCGTCGCCCGACTCGCCGCCGACGCCTCGGCGCGCGAGCGCGAGCGGCTCGCCCGCGGCGTCGTGCTGCTCGACCCGCCGCGCGCGGGTGCCGGTCGCGACGCCGTCGACGGGATCGCCGCCCTGCGTCCGTCGGCGGTCGTCTACGTCGCGTGCGACCCGGTCGCCCTCGCGCGCGACCTCGCCACCTTCGCCGACCACGGCTATCGCGCCGATCGCGGCATCCGCGGCGTCGATCTCTTCCCGAACTCGCACCACGTCGAGGCCGTCGCCGTCCTGCGGCGCTGAGGTGCGGCATCCCTCCGTCCGTGTCCGACGGGTCCGCCGGGCCCGCGCCCGCGGGGGAGGACGCGCCGAGAGCGGGCTGCATCCCTGCGCGGCGGCGCGTCGCGCCGATACGATGACGGCATGACGCGCGTCGCCCTCATCGATGACCACGAGTCCGTCCGACTCGGGCTCGAAGCCGCGCTCGCGCGCACCGAGGCCACCCAGGTCGTCTTCTCGGGCGCCAATGTCGCCGCTTATCTGTCGTGGCGGCAGAGCGCCGTGGCCTCGCCCGCCGACGTCGTCGTGCTCGACCTGACGCTCGGCGACGGCACCACGGTGTCCGAGAACGTCGACCGGGTCGTCCGCGACGGATCCAGCGTCATCATCCACAGCGTGGCCGATCGCGCCGCCGCGGTGCGCGAGGCGCTCGCCGCGGGCGCCGCCGGCATCGTCAGCAAGTCGTCGCCGACCCACGAGGTGCTCGGCGCCATCAGCACCGTCGCGCGCGGCGAACTGCTCGACAACGTCGAGTGGGCCAGCGCCGTCGAGGGGGACCGGGAGTTCGCCGACGCCCAGCTGTCGGTGCGCGAGCGCGAGGTGCTGCGGCTGTACGCGGCCGGGCTGCCGCTCAAGGCCGTCGCGGACCGCCTGGGTGTGGCCTACTCCACCGCGAAAGAGAACATCACGCGGGTGCGCGTGAAGTACGTCGAGGTCGGACGTCCGGCCCCGACCAAGGTCGACCTGTTGCGACGGGCGATGGAAGACGGCATCCTCCAGGACGCGCCCGATGACGCTCCCGGTCATGGTTGAAACCGAACGGTCCGTGCTCGACGAAGCCTGGGGGCGCATCCCCCACACGCGAGAGGTCCAGGCCGAACAGGGCTCTTTCACGCAGACGCGCATCGAACGCGTCATCACGCTGATCGTCGGCCCCGGCTCCCTGGTGCTCGGCGCGCAGGCCTTCGCGGCGGCGTTCGGCCCCGGCGACGAGGCCGACGGGTGGCACGTGCCGCTCGTGGTCGCCGTCTTCCTGCCGCTGGTCGCGATGGTCGTGGCGTGCTCCCTCGGGCGCTTCGCGCGCGTCTTCTCGGGCGTCTTCGCGGTCGTCTTCCTTCTGGCTCTCGTGGTCTGGCCGGTGGCCACGGCCGGGGGACCGGCCCCGGTGCCGACCGAGAATCCCTGGATCTTCTACCTCGTCAACGTGGCGACGGTGGCGACCATCGTCGCCTTCCCCCTGTGGCTGCAGGTGGCGTGGACCATCGCCACTCCCGTGATGTTCGGCATCGTCCGGATGATCCAGGTCGGCGGGCGCGGCGATTTCGTCGTGCCGATCGCGCTCGACGTCTCGTTCGCCCTGATCCTCGGCAGCGTCCTGGTGACCCTCGGGTGGATGTATCGCTCGATCGCCGCGAACGTCGATCAGGCGCGGGCGTCAGCGGTGTCGAGCTACGCCTCGGCCGCCGCGACCGCGGCCACGGAGCACGAGCGCGTCGCCGTCGCCGCCCTCATGCACGACAGCGTGCTCGGCGCGCTCCTCGCCGCCGAGCGCGCGTCCACCCCGCGGGAGCGCACGCTGGCGGTGAGCATGGCCCGTGAGGCCCTGACCCGCCTGGCCAACGCCGAGAAGGACTCGCTCGAGGGCAGCGACGAGCCGGTTCCGGCCGTGCGTCTCGCCGACGACATCGAGACCGCCGCGCGCGAGCTCGGGGTCGAGCTGAGCGTCGTGCGCCGCGTCGAAGAGGGGACGCCGCGCGTCCCCGGCCGGGTGGCGCGAGCCCTCGTCCTGGCGGCGATGCAGGCCGTGGCCAACGCCGTGCAGCACGCCGACGCGCAGGGTCTGACCGTTCAGCTGTCGGGGCACGCGGCGCCGGGCGGCGTGGCCGTGCGGGTGCGCGACACCGGACCCGGGTTCGACGTGGCGGCGATCCCGCCCGACCGTCTCGGCATCCGCGGATCCATCGACGCGCGCCTGGCCGCGGTCGGCGGGCGCAGCGAGATCGACTCACAGGCCGGCGGCACCACGGTGACCCTCGAGTGGGAGAGCGGTGACCGCTGGTGACCGTCCGCTCGATCCTGTCCGTCATCGGTCTCGCCTTCACGGCGTACCTCGCGGCGCGCGGTCTCATCTGGACGTCGCCCGACACCGTCGAGCGCGGCTGGCTCATCGTGATGGCGCTGCTGCTCTACCTGCCCGTCACGTGGCTGTGGATCTTCGCGATCGGCGCGCGCGACCGCCGTACCGAGGCGACGGCCACGACTCCGGCGATGCTCCCCGGCTGGGGCGTCGTCCTCGCCCTGCTCGTCACCGTCGTGGTCTCGAACGCGCCGTTCCTCGCCGTGTCGGAGTCCGGCCGCACCCAGCCGTTCGTGACCTGGGTGATCGGCGCGATCGGCGCCCTCATGACGATCGTCATGGTGCGGCGGCGCCCCGTCGTCGCGTGGACGGGCATGGGCATCCTGACCGTGTCGACCTCGATCTGGCTCGGTCCGCTGCAGGCGCTGAGTCTGGGGCTGGTCGGTTCGTTCGTGTGGGTGACGGCGGCGCAGCTGGTCACGATCGCGCTGGACCGCGCGGCGCGGGATGCCGAACGACTGGCCGAGCTGCAGCAGGCGGCGTCGGCGTGGCAGGCGTCGCAGAGCGGTCGTCAGCGCGAGCGTCGACTGCACGTGCAGCGCGCGCTGCAGGCCGCGGGACCGATCCTTGCGCGGACGATCGAGAACGGCGGCAATCTGCGCCCGGCCGACAAGCAGGCCGCGCGCCGCGCCGAGGCGAGCCTGCGCGACGAACTGCGCGGCACCCGCCTGCTCGACGACGGCGTCCGCGCCGAGATCGACGCGGCCCGTCGCCGGGGCGCGGCCGTCAGCCTGTTCGACGAGGGGGGTCTCGAGGGCCTTGCCGTGTCGGATCTGGACTGCATCCGCAGCGAGCTCGCGCGGATCCTGCGGGAGTCGGTGTCGGATCGCGTCATCATCCGCACGTCGCCGCACCACGAGGTCGCGGTGACCGTCGTCGGACGCTCCGCGGGCGACGCCGCGGGTGGGGACGACGACAACGTCGACCTGTGGCGCGAGATCCGTCGCCCGCGCTGAGTCGCCGCCCCGAGCGAGGGGTGCGCGCGCGTCGGTCCTCGGCGTGCCAGACCCACCACCCCTGCGGTCCGGTGGTCCTCATCGACACAGGGGGGGTGGGGGATCCGTCGACAAATACCGTTACCGCCGCAGGGGAGGTGGGGGTGAGGGGCGGCGTAGTCGCCGGCCCCTCACCCGGGTGGACGGTTACCCGAAAACCGTCCACGCGGCCGGAACCGGCTCGAGAGAGCGGACCGACCGAACGCGTGATGCGTTCCAGCTCCTCCAGTATTCGGCACCCGACGAGCGCCGTCTGTAGGTATTTCGGGGGACAGTTCAGCCGGTGAAGCCGTGCCAGCCGGCGCCGCGGTCCAGCGGGGTGCGCAGGCCGCGGGCCGACAGCTCCCACCGCGACCGGGCAGCGACGTCGGGGACGGTCGCCTCGGCCACCTCGCGCACGTACGACTCGGTGACCACGACGATCGCCGCGGCCAGCTCCTCTTCGGTGGGCGTGCCGCGCACGACCTCCGCCACGACGGGCGGCAGGCCGGCGCCGGGCGCGACCTCGGGGGCGGTGTCGCTCACAGCGGGATGTTCCCGTGCTTCTTGGCCGGCAGGCTCGCGCGCTTGTTGCGGAGGGCGCGCAGGGCCTTGGCGATCGACACGCGCGTCTGCGCGGGCTCGATGATGCCGTCGAGCTCCCCGCGCTCGGCGGCGAGGAACGGGGATGCCACGTTGTAGGTGTACTCGTTCGCGAGCCGCGTGCGCACGGCGGCGACGTCCTCGCCGGCCTCTTCGGCGCGTTTGATCTCGCCGCGGTAGAGGATGTTGACCGCGCCCTGGCCGCCCATGACGGCGATCTCGGCCGTGGGCCAGGCGAGGTTGATGTCGGCGCCCAGCTGCTTGGAGCCCATGACGATGTACGCGCCGCCGTAGGCCTTGCGCAGGATCACCGTCACCAGCGGGACGGTGGCCTCGGCGTAGGCGTACAGCAGCTTCGCGCCGCGGCGGATGACACCGGTCCACTCCTGGTCGGTGCCGGGGAGGTAGCCGGGCACGTCGACGAGCGTCACGATCGGGATCGAGAACGCGTCGCAGAAGCGCACGAAACGGCTGGCCTTCTCGCCCGCGTCGATGTTGAGCGTGCCGGCCATCTGCGAGGGCTGGTTGGCGATGACGCCCACGGTGCGTCCCTCGATGCGGCCGAAGCCGATCACGATGTTGGGGGCGAACAGCGGCTGCACCTCGAGGAACTCCCCGGCGTCCACGATGCCCGCGATGACGGTGTGGATGTCGTAGGGCTGGTTGGGGGAGTCGGGGATGATCGTGTTCAGCGAGCGATCGGCATCCGTCGTCTCGAACTCGAACGGGGTGTCGTAGACGGGGATCTCGGCCAGGTTGTTGTCGGGCAGGTAGCCGATCAGGCCGCGCGCGTAGTCGATCGCGTCGTCCTCGTCGTCGGCGAGGTAGTGCGAGACGCCCGAGCGGGTGTTGTGCGTGTGGGCGCCGCCGAGCTCCTCCATGCCGACGTCCTCGCCGGTGACGGTCTTGATGACGTCGGGGCCGGTCACGAACATCTGGCTGGTCTTGTCGACCATGATCACGAAGTCGGTGAGGGCGGGGGAGTACACCGCTCCACCGGCGGCGGGTCCCATGATGATCGAGATCTGCGGGATCACGCCCGAGGCGGCGGTGTTGAGGCGGAAGATCTCGCCGTACTTGCCGAGTGCGACCACGCCCTCCTGGATGCGGGCGCCGCCGGAATCCAGGATGCCGATGATCGGGATGCCGCTGCGCAGCGCCAGCTCCATCACCTTGATGATCTTGTCGCCAGCGACCTCGCCGAGCGATCCGCCGAAGGTCGAGAAGTCCTGCGCGTACACGGCGACCGTACGGCCGTGGATCGTGCCCGTGCCCGTGACGACCGAGTCGCCGTAGGGACGGGACTTGTCCATGCCGAAGGCCGTCGTACGGTGGCGCACGTATTCGTCGAGCTCGACGAACGAGCCGGGGTCGACCAGCATCTCGAGGCGCTCGCGGGCGGTGAGCTTGCCCTTCGCGTGCTGCTTGTCGCGGGCGGTGGCTTCGGCATCGACGACCGCCTCTTGGAACCTGTTGCGCAGGTCCGCGATCTTGCCGGCGGTGGTGTAGAGATCGGGCTGGTCGGTCACGCTTTCCACCCTAGCGACCGCACCGGCACCGACGTTGGAGGGTGCAGACAAGCCACGGGCGAGGGTGCTGTGGCATCCATCCATCGCAACACCCCCGCGGGTCGCCCGGGATGGGCCGGGGGATGCCACGACCCTGCCGGGATGCCTAGGGTGTGCTCATGCCGATCCCCGCCGCCGGATACCCGCGAGCCGCCGCCCACAGTCCCCGCGTCCAGGTCGTCGAGACCACCGACTCCACCAACGCGGACGTCGTCGCCGCCGTCATGGCCGACCCCGCGGGGTGGCCGCACCTGTCGTTGCTCGTGACCGACGATCAACGCGCCGGGCGCGGTCGTCTCGATCGCTCGTGGACGGCTCCGGCCGGTACCGCCCTGGCCGTCTCGGTCGTCGTCGACGCCTCGACGATCCCCACCGCGCTGCGGGGGTGGATCCCGCTCGTGGCGGGAGCGGCGATGACCACGGCGGTGCGCCGCCAACTCGCCGGTCACGGCGCGGAGGCGCAGCTGAAGTGGCCGAACGACGTGCTCGTGGACGGCGGCAAGATCTGCGGCATCCTGGCCGAAGCCGTCCCCGGAACCTTCGACACGGTCGTCGTCGGCGCGGGCGTCAACACGCGGATGAGTCGGGCCGACCTGCCCGTCACGACGGCGACCTCGTTCGCCGCCATCGGCGTCGAGTGCGACGACGACCGCCTGCTGGCCGATTACCTCGAGCACCTGGGCGACGCCGTCGCGCGGCTCGCTCGCGGAGAGGGCGACCGCGTGCACCACGACGTCGAGAAGCTGTGCGCGACCGTCGGTCGTCAGGTGACGGTGTCGATGCCCGACGGCTCGACGCTCGCCGGCACCGCCGTGCGCCTGGACGGCGACGGCCGCCTGGTCGTCGAGTCGGGCACGCTCGAGACCGTCGTCTCGGCGGGCGACGTGGTGCACGTGCGCTGACCCGCGACGCGCCGGGGCGTGGCATCGGCTGACTCACGGCATCCGCACCGCACAATGAAGGGGTGAGTCAGCCGTCGAGCTCGATCGGACGCCCGCGCATGCCGGCGCCGGGCACGGCGGCGCCCGAGCTGCGCATCGCCCGTCTGCGCGCGCACGCGCGGCGCCTGTTCTGGTCGGCCCTGGTGCTGATCGCGGTGTCGGGGGCCACGGCGTTCTTCTACGACAACCTGCCCGCACCGTACGAGAACTGGATGCTGCTGAGCGCGGCGGGAGTCCTCGTGCTGCTGCTCGTGGTCGTGCCGTTCTTCGTGTGGCTCTCGCACACCTGGACCATCACCACGCGGCGCGTCATCGAGCGGTCGGGGCCCTTCGGCGGCACGCAGCGCGAGATCTCGCACGTGCGGGGCTACGCGATCCAGATGCGCCGCGGCATCCTGCAGCGTCTGTGGGGAGCGGGCTCGCTCACCCTGTCGAACGGTGTCGAGCCGCCGTTGCGCATGAAGAACATCCCCCACGCGGTCCTCGTGCACGAGACGCTCGTCGACCAGGTCGAGGTCAACCAGATCCTGGCGCACCGCGATTCGCAGACGTTCGGCTCGGGCGCGGTCGGCGGGTACTGACACCGGATCCGGGCCGAGCCCGTCGCAGCCCACGCCCCGCACAGGCCCTCGGGTCGCGCGGCCGCGCGTGCCCGGACAGAATGGATGCCGACGGAAGGAGCGGCATGGCGCTGCGAGTCGGAGTGGTCGGTGGCGGACAGCTGGCGCGGATGATGATCGCGCCCGCCGTGGAGCTCGGGGTCGAGATCCGCGTCCTGGCCGAGCAGGAGGGCATGTCGGCGGCGATCGCCGCGACCGCGGTGGGCGACTACCGCGACGCCGAGACCGTGCTCTCCTTCGCGCGCGACGTCGACGTGATCACCTTCGACCACGAGCACGTGCCGCAGGACGTGCTCGCCGCCCTCGTCGACGCGGGCGTGTCGGTGCACCCCGGACCCGCGCCGCTGGGCGTCGCCCAGGACAAGCTGGTCATGCGCGCCAAGATGGCCGAGCTCGGACTTCCGCAGCCGGACTGGGCGGCCGTGTCCGACACCGCCGCGCTGCAGGACTTCCTCGACGCCCACGGCGGCCGAGGCGTGGTCAAGACACCGCGCGGCGGCTACGACGGCAAGGGTGTGCGGGTGGTGTCCGCGGCGACCGAGGCGGACGACTGGTTCGCCGCCCTCGCCGAGGACGCCAACGGCGGGGCGCTGCTCGTCGAAGAACTGGTCGACTTCACGCGCGAGCTCGCCCAGCAGGTCGCGCGCCGCCCGTCGGGCGAGGTGCGCGCTTATCCCGTCGTCGAGACGGTGCAGCGCGGCGGCGTCTGCGCCGAGGTGGTCGCTCCCGCCCCGCGCGCCGACGAGCGGGTGCAGCGCGTCGCGGCGCAGATCGGGGTGGCGGTGGCCGAGGGGCTCGGCGTCACCGGCATGCTGGCCGTCGAGCTGTTCGAGACGACGGACGAGCGCATCCTCATCAACGAGCTCGCGATGCGCCCCCACAACAGCGGCCACTGGACCCAGGACGGCGCGGTCACCAGCCAGTTCGAGCAGCACCTGCGCGCGGTGCTCGACCTGCCCCTGGGAGCGACGGATGCCGTGGCCGACTGGACCGTGATGATCAACGTGCTCGGGGGGCCCGCCGAGGGCACGCTCGAGGAGCGTTTCGCCGGGGCGATGGCGGCCCACCCCGCCGCCAAGATCCACACCTACGGCAAGGCGCCGCGGCCCGGGCGCAAGGTGGGGCACGTCAACGTCGTCGGCGACGACCTCGACGACGTCGTCTACGAGGGACGCGCGGCGGCCGCTTTCTTCGACTGACCGGATGCCGAGAGCGCGCCGCTCCGCGATCTTCCAGCGAGCCGCTCTAGCCTGGACCGGTGACCCGGCCGCTGCATTCTTCCGAGACGCCCGTGGTCGGCGTCGTCATGGGCTCCGACTCCGACTGGCGCGTGATGAGCGACGCCTCGCAGGTGCTGACGGAGTTCGGCATCCCGCACGAGGTCGAGGTGGTGTCGGCCCATCGCACCCCCGACAAGCTCGTGCGATACGGGCGCGAGGCGCGCGGCCGCGGTCTGCGGGCGATCATCGCCGGCGCCGGGGGAGCCGCGCACCTGCCGGGCATGTTGGCATCCGTCACCGCTCTTCCGGTGATCGGCGTGCCGGTGCAGCTCGCCACGCTGGACGGGCTCGACTCGCTGCTGAGCATCGTGCAGATGCCCGCGGGCATCCCCGTCGCGACCGTGTCGATCAACGGTGCCAAGAACGCGGGCCTGCTCGCCGCGCGGATCCTGGGCAGCGCCGATGACGCGCTCACCGAGAGGGTCGAGGCCTACGCCCGCGACCTCGAAGGTCAGGTGGAAGAGAAGAACCGGCGGCTGAAGGAGTCCCTGTGACCCTCGCCGCCGCACGCCCGCGCACGCAGACCCCGCTCATGGAGTCGCGTCCGCTGCGTCATCCGGATGCCACCTCCGCCGCCGTCATGACGCGCCGCGGGTGGTGGCTCGTCGTGCTCAACTTCGTCCTGCCCGGTTCGGCGCAGGTGCTCGCCGGCAACCGGCGACTGGGTCGTTTCGGCCTCGGCGCGACGCTGGCGATGTGGACCGTGCTGATCCTCGCGGGGGCCACCGCTCTGCTCTCGCCGAGCGTCCTGTTCGCGATCGCGACGGGCTCGTTCGTCCCCGAGTTCCTGTCGTGGTTCCGGCCGCTTCCGCTGACGATCGTGCAGATCGCCCTGATCGGCTACCTGGTGCTCTGGATCGTGCTGACCATCGACACCCTGCGGCTCGTTCGCCTGGTGCGCGTGGGCGCGATCTCGCGCGTCGCGATGGTCATCGTGTCGGTGGGTCTGCTCGTGCTCTCGGGCTCCGGAGCAGCCTGGGCGGCGCAGGCCGCCGGGACCACGCGCGACGCGTTCGCGGAACTGTTCGGCGAGTCCGCACCCGTCGTTCCCCCGTCCGACGGGTACTACAACATCCTGTTGCTCGGCGCCGACTCGGGCGAGGGCCGCGACTCGATGCGCTTCGACAGCATCTCGGTCGTGTCCATCAACGCCGACACGGGCGCGACGACGATCACCGGCATCCCGCGCGACATGCCGCACTTCCCGTTCGCCCCCGGTCCCATGCAGGACGAGTACCCGAACGGTCACACGGGCTACGCCAATGCCACGTGCGGGTGGGGGAGCGGCATCAATCAGCTCAAGACCGAGGTCGAGATCTGCCAGGACGGCAACAAGCTGTATCCCGACGCGAAGTCGCAGGGTTCGGAGCCGGGGGTCGAGGCGACCAAGGATGCCGCCGAGGGGATCATGGGCATCCAGATCCCCTACTACGTCCTCATCGACATGAAGGGCTTCGCCGACCTGGTCGACGCGCTCGGCGGCGTCGACATCGACGTCAAGGAGCGCCTGCCCAAGGGCGGTCCGGCTTACGACGGCCAGCCCGTCGACGACTGGGCGTTCGGCTGGGTCGAGGCCGGGCAGCAGCACATGGACGGCGACACCGCGCAGTGGTACGCCCGCTCGCGCTACACGACGAGCGACTTCGACCGCATGCGCCGCCAGCGCGAGCTGCAAGAGGCGATCCTGGCCCAGACCAACCCCCAGAACGTGCTGGCGCATTTCCAAGAGGTCGCCGCCGCCGGGACGAACATCGTCCAGACCGACCTGCCGCAGGGCCTCATCGCCCCGACCCTGGTCAATCTCGCCCTCAAGGCGAAGGATCAGCCGGTGCAGACGCTCGAGCTCACCCCCGAGGGCGGCGTCGACGAGTTCGACCCCGACTACAACCAGGTGAAGCAGATGGTGAAAGACAAGCTGCACCCACCGACCGAGACGGAGGCGCCGACCTCGTGACCGTCACCCTGCGCGTCGTCCTCGACCAGCTCGTCGCCCCGACTTCGCGCGACCTGGCCGAGGCCTCGGCATCCCTCACCGAAGCCCTCATCGCGACCGCCCCGCGCGGCTGCGACGTCGCCGCGATCGTGCCCTCGCCCGGCATCCCCGACGACCAGGCCGTGCCCGGCCTGAGTTCCGAGACGCGCCTGTCGATGCGTCGGCGCGAGCTCGCGGCATCCTGGCAGCTGGGGGTGGCTCCCGGGATCGGAAAGGGACTCATCCACTCGCCCACCTCGCTCGCGCCCCTCGTGCGGCACGACCGGGTCAACGAGACGCACCAGATCGTGGCGACCCTGTGGGATCTGCGCGCCTTCGAGACGCCGGATGAGCTGAGCAGGCCCGAGCTGCTCGCCGCGCGCGCCCTGCTCTCGCGCGTCGCGCGTCACGCCGACGCCGTCATCGTCCCCACGCACGCCATGGCGGAACGTCTGGGCGAGGTGGCCAAGGCCAAGCTGGTCAAGAAGGTGCGCGTCATCAGCGGCGCTCCCGCGGCGGGTCTGCGGGTGCCCTCGGATGCCGTGGGCCGCCTGCGGGCTCTCGACCTGCCGACCGCGTCGGTGGTGCTCGCCGGCGGCGCCGCGGAGTCCGACGGCCTGCTCGCGGGGTTCGCCGCGGTCGTGGCCGCAGGCTGGGACGGCGACGTCGTCGTGCTCGACGTCCCCGAGGGCGAGGAACCCGCCGTCATCGACATCGCCGCGGCCGCCGGGCTCGGCGAGGCCCGGGTGCACTGCCGAGGCGCGCTCGACCGCTGGGATCGCGCCGCCGTGCTCTCGCACGCCGCGGCCTTCATGGCCACGGGCGCACGCACCGACTGGCCCTGGCGCGCCGTCGACGCCCTGGCGATCGGCATCCCCATCGCCGCCGTCGACACCCCCGTGCATCACGAGGTGCTCGCCGACGCCGCGGCCTTCGCCCCCGCCGCCGAGCTCGACACCGCGCTCTCGCGGGCCCTGGGGACGGATGCCGAGCGCCTCCGCGTCCTCGCGGGCGACCGGGCGAAGGGGTTCCAGTGGAGCGCCACGGCCGAGCGGGTGTGGGCGCTGCACGCGGAGCTGTGAGGGCGGCTCCCGCCTATTCCCCAGGTGCGATTGGGATACATTTGACCGTTGTTGTGTTCCCTGATCGACACGAGGTTTCATGGGGTATGTGAGAGAGCTCCTCTCGGCGCGCGAACTGCTGGCGAACCTCGCCCTCCGCGAAATCAGGGGGAAGTACAAGAGGACCGTTCTCGGCCAGCTGTGGTCGCTCGCGAACCCGCTCGCCCTGATGCTCATCTACACGGCGGTCTTCTCGCTCATCCTGCGCGTCAAGCCGGACCCGGGTGACCCCAGCGGTCTCGACGTCTTCGCCCTGTGGTTGTTGTCCGGACTGCTGCCGTGGCTGTTCTTCTCGAACGCGGTGTCCGTGGGCATGGGCTCTCTCGTCGACAATGCGAGCCTGATCCAGAAGGTGTATTTCCCCCGGATCGTGCTCCCGCTTTCCATCGTGCTGTCGATCGCGTACACCTGGCTGATCGAGACGGCTGTTCTGATCGTCATCCTCAGCCTTTTCGGCGCGGTCGTGTGGCCGTGGATCCCCCTCGTGCTCGCGGGGATGGTGCTCCTCGTCCTGTTCTCCGCGGGACTCGCCCTGATGCTCTCGGTCGCCAACGTGTACTTCCGGGACACGCAGTACCTGCTCGGGTTGGTCATGCAGTTCTGGCTCTACCTGACGCCCATCATCTATCCCGTCTCCTACGTCGAGAACCTCTCGGCGACGACGGGACCGCTCTTCGGGACGTCCCTCACCGTGCTGGATCTCTATCGCATCAACCCGATGGATCGGTTCGTCGAGATCTTCCGCACACTTCTTTACGACAACACGTTCCCGGAACCCGGTGACTGGGCGGCGGCGGCGGCGTGGGCACTGGTCGCTCTCGTCGTCGGCCTGTGGGTCTTCCGTCGGAGCGAAAGACGATTGGCGGAGGTCCTGTGAGCATCGGTCAGGTCGACATCGAGGGCGTGGGCAAGAAGTTCCGTCTCTACAAAGAGCGCAATCAGAGCCTGAAATCGGCGGTCATGCGGGGTCGCATCTCCGTCCACAAGGACTTCTGGGCCGTGCGCGATGTCAGCTTCACGGTCCCGGCCGGTTCGACCTTCGGGCTCATCGGGAGCAACGGGTCGGGTAAGTCGACCCTCTTGAAGTGCCTGGCTCGCATCCTGGTCCCCGACGAGGGCGACATCCGCCCGCAGGGCAAGATCGCGGCGCTGCTCGAAGTCGGATCGGGATTCCACCCCGAATTGACGGGTCGAGAGAACGTGTACCTGAACGGCTCCATCCTGGGGATGTCGCAACGGGAGATCAAGGCGAAGTTCGACGAGATCGTCGACTTCTCGGGAGTCGCGGACTTCATCGATCAGCCCGTGAAGAACTACTCGTCGGGCATGTACGTGCGTCTGGGGTTCGCTGTGGCCATCAACGTCGATCCCGACATCCTCGTCGTGGACGAGGTGCTGGCGGTCGGTGACGTCGAGTTCCAGGAGAAGTGCGCGGAGAAGTTCGTCGAATTCAAGCGCCAGGGCAAGACGGTCATCCTCGTGAGCCACGCCATGGAAGCGGTGAAAGAGATGTGCGACAACGTCGCGTGGATGAAGGACGGGTCTTTGGTCGAGACCGGCTCCGCCGATGTCGTCATCGAGCGTTATCTCGCCTCCCTGCATCATGGTGGCTGACGGAACGTTCCGAGGAGGGGCGAAGACATGGTCTCGGTGAGTTCGACGACGGATGTTCCCCGCTCGAATCTGCTTCGGGGCTCAGGGGTCTCGCTCGGCGAGGCTCTCGACGGTCATCGCAACTCCCTCGGCGTCCTGCGGCTGATCCTCGCCTCCCTGGTCATCGTCGACCACGCGTTCCCGCTCGGCGGTTTCGGTGAGGACCCGTTCTGGAGGTACACCAACGGACAGACCTCCCTGGGTGGTCTCGCGGTCGGCGGCTTCTTCGCGGTGAGCGGGTACCTCATCGTCAAGAGCGGCGTCGCGACCGACGTCGTCCAGTTCCTGTGGCGACGTGCCATCCGCATCTTCCCCGCTTTCTGGGGGGTGCTCGTCTTCGCGGCGTTCGTCGTCGGGCCATCCGTCTGGTGGGCGGAGGGACGCCCGCTGGGCGAATACTTCACCCTCGGCCCCGGAGGTCCGTTCGGCTACGTGACGGCCAACTGGACCCTGTCGATCGGTGCGTACGGCATCCACGACCTCTTCGTCGAGACGCCGTACGGGCAAACCGTGCAAGCGAGCGTTCTGAACGGGTCGTTGTGGACGCTGGCCTACGAGTGGGGCTTCTATCTTCTGATCGCGGTCCTCGCGGTCTCGGCGGTCCTGGCGCGCGCGCGGATCGTCGTGCCGGCCTTGACCGGTGCGTTCCTGGTCGCGCATGTGGCCTCGGTGGTCGCCCCCGATCGCATGGGCGCGATCCTGCCCTTGCTGGCGGATCCGCAGGTCATCTTCCTCGGCACCGCCTTCCTCGTGGGCTCGACGCTCGGCATCTACTCCGAGCGCATCGCCTACGACGATCGACTGGGGATTCTCGCCGCCGTGGTGCTGATCGCCACGATGTTCACGGGCGGGTTCGCCGTCCTCGGTATCCCCGCCGGGGGATACCTGGTGCTGTACCTGGCCGCCCGTCTGCCGCGGTGGCTGCAGTGGATCGGTGCGAAGAACGACTACTCCTACGGCGTGTACGTCTACGGCTTCCTCGTCCAGCAGTGCTTGGCCTACCTCGGGGTCTTCCGCGCCGGCTACGTGCTCTTCACCCTCGCGGCCGTGCCCATCACGTTCTTCTTGGCATGGTTGAGTTGGCACGTGATCGAGAAGCGCGCCCTCGCGCTGAAGAACTGGGGCCCCGGCAAGGGGATCGCGTTCTGGCGTTCGCGCTGGACGTCACGATCGCGCAGTGCATCGACGGACGCCTCGGCGTCGCCCATCGGAGTGGAGTAGGGAAAGACGAATGAGTAGACGAGTGACCGTGCAATCGGTCCTGTACGCCAACTCGCCGGAAGACGTCCGACGGGCCGCCGAGGCGGCCTTCAACTCTCTCGAGCGTGCGATGGCCGCGGGAGTGGTGAGCGGGTGGGACTACCGCCTCGGTGACTGCGCCCCCTCGCCCACGCTGCCGGACGAGGTCGTCGCCGAGATCGGCCGGTCGGCCGTCGAGGCGGGCGGTCGGTCCGACGTCGAGTTCTTCGCGGCGAACCTCGGCTCGGCCGCCGGGCACAACAGGCTCGCGGCGCGGTCCGATGCGGACGTCCTGCTCTTCCTGAACCCGGATGCCAGGATGGCCCCGGACGCCGTCGAATCCCTCGTGCGTGCATTGCGCAGCGACGTCGGGGTCGTCGAGGCGCGGCAGGTCCCCCTCGATCACCCCAAGGACTACGAGCCCGGGACCGGCGACACGAGCTGGGCGTCGACCGCCTGCGCGGTCACCCCGCGGGAACTCTTCGAACGCGTGGGCGGCTTCGACTCCGAGACGTTCTTCCTCTACGGCGACGATGTGGACTACTCCTGGCGCGTGCGGCTCGAGGGACTTCGTGTCCTCTTCGAGCCCGCTGCGGCCGTGTTCCACGACAAGCGCCTTCTGGTCGACGCGTCATGGCCCACCACGCCGGCCGAACGCTACTACTCCGCCGAAGCGTCGCTCATGCTCGCCTGGAAGTACTCCTATTCCGAGCGCGTCGAGCAGCTGCTGGAGGTGTTCCGCACCAGCGACGTCGAGTTCCTCGAGCGAGCGGGGCGCGCATTCGATTCCCGACGCGCAGCGGGGGATCTGCCGAGCCCTCTCGACCCTGAGCACACCGTGGCCAGATTCATCGGAGATCACTATGCACAGCACCGCTTCTGATCGGACCAACCGGGTGGAGCGCATACCTGCGGCGCGCGCGGACTCGCTCACCGCTCTGTTCCACCACATCGAAGAGCAGCCCGCGTCCAGCCGTGGGGCCCACCGCCTCACCGACCTGCTCACGGTGGAGTTGTCCCAGGCGGGTGCGACGCGCACCTGCTTCCTCACCGTGGTCCTCCGAACCCAGGGCCGTCGCCCCGAGACGCTCAAGGACTCCCTCCTCTGTCTCGCGGGCCAGACCTCCGAGGATTTCGAGGTCCTGGTGATGTGCCATCACACCGATCCCGCGGAGCAGCAGATCGTCGAGGAGCTCGTGGCGGCGCAGCCCGCGAGCTTCCGGGAACGCATCCGCGTCGTCCGCGTCGGAGGCGGGCGCCGGGCCAGGCCCTTGAACGAGGCCATCGAACTCTCCCGCGGGCGATACCTCTCCTTCTACGACGACGACGATCTGGTCTTCGGCAATTGGGTCGAGACGTTCGCGAAGATCGCCGAACGCGAGCCGGGAAAGCTCGTGCGCTCGGTGGTCGCCTCGCAGAAAGCGCACCACGAGTCGTGGGCGGGCGGCAAGGACGGCTTCCGTCACACCTCATGGCCTCGCGCGGAATACCCGGCCACATTCGACCAGTTCGCCCACCTGCGGATGAATTTCTCTCCCTTCATGGGGTGGGCCTTTCCCGTTCAACTGTTCACCGTCCTGGGCCTGCGGTTCGACGAGGAGCTCTACGTCTGCGAGGACTGGGACATGATCCTGCGAGGATCGCTGCTCCTGGGAGTCGCCGACGCGGGTGAGATGACGGCGATCTACCGGCGATGGGAAGGTCGGGAATCGTCCTACACCGCCCACGATCAGACGCAATGGCAGGCCTCCCAGCTGAGGGTGTCGGCCAAGATCGACGAGCACATCGTGCTGGGCCGGGGCGGGACCGTCGCCGAGATCGTGTCGCTTCTGAACGATCGCGATGAACTGCGACGCGTCCGCGGTGATCTCGATGCGCTCCTGCGGAGCCGCGGCTTCCGATACGCCGCCCCGATCCGGTTCGCCATGCGGGTGGCCGATTTCGGTCGTCGGAAGACGCAAGGCCTTCGCGCGAGAGTGGCGAATCGATCGCGGCCGTGACCGAGGCGCTCCGGATCGGCATCCTGGGGGCGGGTGGTCAGGCGCGTGAGGTCGCAGAGTTCCTGCGCGCGACGGTCGCCTTCTTCGCCGTCGACGACGAGCATCTCCCCACCGCTCGGGCCGCGATCAACGGACCCGCACCCGTCGTCAGCCTCTCCTCCGCGGAGGGGGAACGCAGTGTACCCGTCGTCGCGGCGCTGGGAGCTCCCGGAGCGCGCCGGGGTATCGTTCAGCGATGGCCTGGTTCGCTCTTCGCCCAAGCGGTGTCGCGGGCGGCGTATGTGGCCGTCGACGCGCGGTTGGGCGTGGGAACGATGGTCGCTCCCGGCGCGATCATCATGTCGGGGGTTGTCGTGGGTGAGCACGCGCTGATCAACGCGGGGGCCACGGTCGGCCACGATACGGTGATCGGCGCCTACGCCACCGTCTCTCCCGGGGTGCGGATCGGCGGGCGGACTGCCATCGGTGCGGGGGCGTTCATCGGCCTGGGGGCCACGATCCTTCAGGGCGTGCGCGTCGGAGAGGGCGCGGTGGTCGGCGCCGGCGCCGTCGTCCGTCACGACGTCCCCGCGCTCGAAGTGCACGTCGGGGTCCCCGCCCGGGTCCTTCGCGTCGAGAGGGGGTGGCTCGATGTCGTATGAGGTCCCTTTCATCCGGCCCGTCTTCCCGCCTGCCGCGACCATCGCGAGCGATGTCACCGACATCATCGAATCCAACTGGTTCACGAACTTCGGGCCGAAGGAGCGGGACTTCGCGACTCGGATCGCCGCGTTCGTCGGCGACGACTTCGGTGCGGCGACATTCTGCAATGCGACCATCGCGCTGGTCGCGGCGCTGTCGGTCGTCCTAGGCGACCCGGTGCCGACCGACACCCCTGTTCGACGACGGTTCGTCATCGTGCCGTCGTTCACTTTCGCCGCGGGGCCGCAGTCGATTCAGGCCGTCGGCCGCGAACCGCTCTTCATCGACGTCGACGGCGAGACCCTCCAGCCGTCCTTGGCTGCGGCACGCGATGCTCTGCGCGACCGACGATCCGAGATCGACGGCATCCTCCTGTGCAATTCGTTCGGCGTCGGCAATCCTGACGTCGGAGCGTGGGAGGAATTGGCCGCAGAGCACGGTGTGCCGCTCGTCATCGATTCGGCGGCCGGATTCGGCTCCGTGTATCCCGATGGGGCGCCCGTCGGAGCGCGCGGCACATGCGAGGTCTTCTCGTTCCACGCGACCAAACCCTTCGCCATCGGCGAGGGGGGTGCGATCATCTCCCGCGACCTCGACCTGATCGAGTCCGCCCGCTCGTACTCGAACTTTGGCTTCGCGTCCGGCGGGTCGGTCCGTGCCGGCTTGAACGGCAAGCTGCAGGAGATCAACGCCGCGATCGGTCTGAGGCAACTCGAGCGTTTCGAGGAGTCGCTCGGCCGCCGTCGCGAGTTGCTGCGAAGCTACGCGCTCGTCTTCGAAGGCCTTCCGGGGGCTCGTCTCGTCCCTCATGCCGAGCTGTCCTCCGTCTGCTTCGCGACGATCGTCCTGCCCGACGAGGGGACGAGGGATGCCATCCTCGCGGGGATGCGCGCAGCCGGCGTGGAGGCGCGGGTCTACTACGCGCCGCCGGTTCATCAGCAGCCCCGATTCGTCGGAGCCGTCCGCCAGGGGACCCTGGCGACGACCGACGCGATAAGCCGACGGTGCATCGCGCTGCCCGTCTTCGAAGGCCTGCCGGAACAGGTCTTCCACCATCTCGCCGACATCGTCGACCGCCTTACCCCCCGGAGCACCTGATGACCGACCCCGTAACAGGCCCCACCCCCGGTTCGCTGGAGTGGGCCGTCGCCGACCTGGCGGCACGCATGCAACGTCTCGAAGATGCGGTGAACGAGTCCGCGGCGGTTCAGCTCGGCTTCAGGGATGAGACCCGCGAGTGGTGGCGCGAGACGGACGGACTTCTCCGCCATCTCGAGTTGCGTTCGCAAGCCCAGATCGAATCCGCCCGTCGAGAGCGGGACGGCATCGAGGATCTTCGCGCCGCGCTCGACGGTTTCCGGATGTCGCCCGGCTACGACGCACTGTGGGACGAGACCGAGCCGCTGGTGACCGTCCGTATCGCGAGCTACAACCGGACGCGCGAGCTCGTCGAGGTCGCGCTGGCGTCCGTCCTGCAGCAGACCTATCAGCGCCTCGAGATCGTCGTGGTCAACGACGGTCCGAACCCCGCGACGCGCGCTGCGCTGGAGGGTCTGGGCGATCCGCGCGTGCGCTACTTCGAGCTGCCGGAACGAGCGGCATACCCGGCTCATCCGCACCTGCGGTGGATGGTCGCGGGGTCCCCCGCCATGAACGAAGCTGCTCGTCGTGCGGAGGGAGCCTGGATCGCCCCGCTGGACGACGACGACGAGTTCGCGGCGGACCATATCGAGAGACTGCTCGAGCTGGCGCGTGCCGAGCGGGCCGAACTGGTCTACGGCGCCCTCATCCAGCGCGACCGGACCGAGGGCGTCGACCGTGTGATCTTCAGCGACCCGCCCGCGGCGGGCGGATTCAGCTTCCAATCGACTCTGTACCTCTCCGGTCTGCGCTTCTTCGAGTACGACACGGAGAGCTGGCGCGTGGACGAGCCCGGCGATTGGAACCTGGCTCGTCGAATGGTCGCGGCCGGGGTCAGGATGAGTTCGACCCGTGACGTGCACGCCTTCATGAACATGGTCCGCTTCGACAAGCGCGACGACGCCTGAGACCGGACGACATCCGGTCTTCCCGGCGTGCTGCACGCGTCATCGCATCGAGTGTGAGACGCTAACGCGATGGCGTGCGGGTACGGCGGGCGCCCGTGTCAGAGAGGCCCCTCCATGCGTGAACCATCGCCGATCCTCCGCCGGCTGTTCGCGGTGGTGGCTCTCGCCGCGTTGATTCTCGGTGCGGGGCTCCCCGCGACGGGCCTTCTCGATTCGCAGCCCGCTGCGGCGGCCGACGCGTCGAGGTTCGATCCGGGGCTGATCATCACCGACGAGAATTTCTACGACGGGTCGGCGATGTCCGCGTCCGAGGTTCAATCGTTCCTCGATGCGAACAACCGATGCGGACAGAAGGCGAACTGCGTCGCCGCGCTGAAGGGCAACACCCCTTCGATGGCCGCTTCACGGTACTGCAAGGCGATGGACGGCCGGACCCAGGAAACCGCCGCGAGCATGATCGCGAGGGTCGGCGCTGCCTGCAGCATCAGCCAGCGGACGCTCCTCGTGATGCTCCAGAAGGAGCAGGGCCTCATCACGTCGTCGAACCCGTCGCAGTATGCGCTGGACCACGCGCTCGGCCAATCATGTCCGGATACGGCGCCCTGCGACCCCGCGTTCGCGGGCTTCTTCTCGCAGCTGTACTACGGTGCCCGGCAGTTCCAGATCTATCGCGTCACGGCGACGACCGGCGGATGGAACTATGTCGCCGGTCGGACGAACAACATCAACTACCACCCGGAACCCGCGCGCAACTGCGGCACGAAAGCCGTCTTCATCCAGAACCAGGCGACCGCCGGTCTGTACATCTACACCCCGTACACCCCCAACGACGCCGCCATGCGGAACCTCTACGGTGAGGGCGATCGCTGCTCGGCGTACGGCAATCGCAATTTCTGGCGGATGTGGACCGACTGGTTCGGTGATCCCACCAAGAACGTCAAGTCTCCGGTGGGCGTCCTCACCGAGATGAGCGCGACCGAAGACGGAGTCTGGATCGGTGGCTGGGCCGTGGACGGGGATGCGCTCACCTCGCCACTGCAGATCAAGATCGACGTCGGAGGGAGCACGTCCTACCTGACGGCCGATCAGCCATATCAACCGGTCGCCGACAACTTCCCGGGGGCGGGCCCGAATCACGGGTTCAGGGGCCTCATTCCCGGCCCGCCGGGGTCGACGCAGAACGTCTGCGTGACGGCGGTGAACCAGAACACGGGAACAGATCAGTCTCTGGGATGCCGTGCCGTCGACTTCCCTGCTCGCGTCTCACCTCGCGGGGAGCTCAAGGACCTCTGGACGACGGTTCGTGGAATCCACTTCTGGGGGTGGGCGATCGATCCCGACGCGGTCGACGCGAGTGTGGACTTGCACGTCCTCGTCGACAAGACCTGGTACGTCGTGACGGCGAATCAGCCTTACGCTCTCGGGCCGGAGCTCGTCGCCGGCGCGAACTACCAGCATGGCTTCGGAGCTGTCCTTCCGATCCCGGCGGGCGCGCACACCATCTGCCTCACGATGATCAACAAGAACGCCGGGACGAATGTCCCGTTCGGTTGCCGTGACGTCAAGGTCCCCTCGATCGCGGACGTCTCTCCGCAGGGCGCGGTCCAGAGCGTCACCACCGACGGCCGCGTGATCAACGTGTCCGGATGGGTCGTGGATCCCGACGCAGCCGCGGCGGCCGTTCCCGTGATCGTTCAGGTCGACTCCCAGTGGTACCGCTGGTCGGCCGACAAGCCGAACCGCGACTCGCTCGCCACGTTCCCCGATGCCGGGGCGAACCACGGTTATGCCGGAAGCGTCCCCACCACCCCCGGCACTCATTGGATCTGCATCTACTACCTGAACGCCAACGACGGGGCGGACCCCGCCGCGGATTGTCGTCAGGTGCAGGTCCCGCAGCCCGCCGACCAGTCTCCGGTCACCCGCATGATGGGCGCCTACCCGGCAGGCAAGGGGCTGGCGGTGTGGGGTTACGCCTTCGATCCCGATGCCCTCGACGCGACGACGGATGTGATCGTCCAGGTCGATTCGCAGTGGTTCCGTTGGCCGGCGAACCTCGGGTACGCCCCGCTCGCGGACACCTACCCCTCTGCCGGTCAGACCCGCGGGTACTACGGTGAGGTGCCGGTGGCCGCGGGGACGCACTGGGTGTGCGCCTATGCGGTGAACCGCAACTCGGGCGCGGACACCAAACCCGAGTGCGTGCAGGTGCGGACGCCGTGAGATCACCCCGGATCGCGAGCGGGGATGGTCCGGCGGCGGTCCGATGCGTCATTTAGGCTGGTGCGGTGCCGGTTCGTGTCTCTGTCGTCATCCGTACCCGGAACAGGCCTGACTTCGTGCAGCGCGCACTGGACGATGTGGCGGCGCAGAAGTTCACCGATCTCGAGGTCGTCCTGGTCAACGACGGTGACGGCGGCGAGCATCTGCGCGACATCGCCGCCCGGTCCGGTGTGAACACCGTTCGCGTCGTCGACACGGTCGAGCCTCGCGGGCGATGCCGAGCGGCGAACCTCGGCATCCGGGAATCGAGGGGGGAGTACGTCGTCCTGCACGACGACGACGACCGCTGGCATCCCGAATTCCTGTCGCGGACGGTGGAGCGATTGGATGCCGACACCGGGTGCGCGGGCGTGATGACGAGCACCGCCATCGTTCTCGAGGAACGAGACGGGTCGGCCTGGCGCGAGATCGACCGCGTTCCGTTCTGGTCGGGAATGGAACGTGTCTCCCTCACCGAGCTCCTCGAGATCAATCGCGCCGTACCCATCTCGTTCCTCTACCGTCGGAGCGTCCACGATGCCGTGGGGTGGTACGACGAGAGCCTCGACGCGGTCGAGGACTGGGACTTCTACCTGCGGGTGCTACCCCGTTTCCCCATCGGGTTCATCAGCGGGCCGCCACTCGCCTACTGGGTGCATCGTCCCGGGGCGACTCAGTCGGAGGCCAACTCGACACTGGGGCTGCAGCACGAGCACGTCCGCGACGATCTGACCGTGCGGGACCGAGAACTCACGTCGTGGGTCGAGCAGAACGGCACGGGGCTGCCCCTCTACCTCGCCCATCTTCAGAGGCAGACCGTCGAACGACTGTCGGAGCAGATGCGGACCATCGTGCGCGACGAGGTCCGGAGGATCGTCGCGGAGGAGCTGGAAGCGCGATCACCGCTCGGAAGGCGATGGCGACGCATGAAGCGTCGGCTCATCCGGGGTGGTGCGGACAGCTGAGGACGAGCTGCCCCGATGGGGATCGTCCACGCACGAACGAGACAGAGGAGAGCCGATGACCAGTGAAGTCCCACGCCGCGAGACGGTGGTCGTGACCGGGGCGGGCGGGTACGTCGGGCGACACGTCGTGACGGACCTCCTCGATCGGGGGCACGCCGTCCGGGCTGTCGTTCGTCAGGCGGGCGCGGACGTCGATCCGCGTGCCACGACCGTGATCGCCGACGTCCTCGACCCGTCGACCGACGTCGCATCCATTGTGGGCGAGACGTCGAGCCGGCTCATCCATCTGGCGTGGCAGGACGGCTTCCAGCACAACGCCCCCACTCATATGGGTAACCTGTCGGCCCACGTGCGTTTCATCGAGACGGTGGCTCATCTCGTGGACCGAGTCGTCGTGCTGGGCACGATGCATGAGGTCGGGTACTGGGAGGGCGCGATCACCGCCGAGACCCCGACGGCGCCGCGTTCTCAGTACGGTATCGCCAAGGACGCGCTTCGACGGTCCCTGATGCTCTCCTCGGAGTCCTGGGAGCGGGCCGAGCTGAGCTGGGTCCGTTGCTTCTACATCCACGGTGACGATCGCCGCAACAAATCGATCTTCGCGCGTCTGCTCGATGCGGTGGATGAGGGGAAGGAGTCGATTCCCTTCACCACGGGGCGGAATCGGTACGACTTCATCGATGTCCGCGCACTGGCCGATCAGATCTCGGCCGTCGCCTTGACCGCCGGTGCCACGGGCGTGATCAATTGCTGCAGCGGGGTACCGGTCGCTCTCGCCGACCAGGTGGAGCGTTTCATCGCGGACAAGGGGCTGCCCATTCGCCTGGATTACGGCGCTTTCCCGGACCGTCCCTACGATTCACCCGCCGTGTGGGGTGACGCCACGCGCGTGCGGGAGATCCTGGATCAGGATCGTTCGAACCGGTAGCGTCAGATCCGGCCCGCTTCGAGATCATCGAGCCGCGACTGCCAGGACGCATCGAGTCGACCGTCGATCTGAGCGCGGAGCTCGAGCTGGAAGGCGTCCGCGGTGCCCGACACGGTGCAGAGGAAAAGGACGTCGGCCCCCGCATCGGTCACTCCGGGCACGGCGACGGCCCACAATCCGTTCGCTTCCTGCGCCCGTTCGGCTGCGCCGATATCGGTACGAGCGGTCGGTGCGCCTGATTCGAGCACGCCCGTGACGCACACATCCGCGAGTGCCGACGTGGGGAAGGGATCGTCGGCGGGTTCAGAGCTGCGGCTCGGTGCCACCGTGGGTGACGCCGAAGCCGAAGGGGTGGGTGACGGAGACGTCGGCGTCGCCGTCGGAGCCGGCGATGAAGCGGACGGCCGCGCGCTCTCCGAGGCCATTCCGCTCGTCGACGAGGCTTGCTGGGCGCAGCCGCTCAGAGCGATGACGATGATCGCGCCGGCGAGCAGGGACGGGAGAATACGGGACACACCCTGATGATAGATCGGGTGCGTGCCCCACCCGGAGGCGACGCACCAGGAAGGCGTCACCTGACCGAGCTGATGCTCTCGAGGTAGTCCGCGAGCGACGTGGTCGGCGTGAGCCCATTCAGAGTGGCTTCGATCTTCTGCGTGGAGAGGATGCTGTTCGCGGGTCGTGGGGCGACCCCGCCACCGTGCTCCTCCGAATAGGACGCGGTTCCGATGGGGGCGACACGAGCGGGATCGTGGCCGAGCGCGGCGAAGACGTCCTGCGCCCACCCGAACCACGATTTGGTTCCCTCGCGACCCACGAAGTTGTAGATCCCGTACGGGGCGCGGGTCTCGAGCAGCTCTTTCACCACCTTGGCGAGATCGCGGGCGAAGGTCAGAGAGCCCACCTGATCGTCCACGACAGTCGGGGACGCTCCCGTCTGAGCCAGGTGCATCATCGTCTTCACGAAGTTGGGACCGTCCCCGATCAGCCAGCTCGTCCGCAGGATGTAGTGGCGCGGCACGACCGAGGCGACCGCTTCGCCCGCTGCCTTCGTCTGTCCGTAAACGCCCAGAGGACTGAGCCGGTCCGTTTCGGTGTAGGCATCCAGATTTCGGCCATCGAAGACGTAATCGCTGGACACATGCACCAGCAGAAGGTCATTCGTGACGGCGACACGGGCGAGGGCGGACAGCGCGCTGACGTTGGTGGCCCACGCCTCGGCGCGCCCGTCGTGCGTCTCAGCGCCGTCGACGTCCGTGAAGCCCGCAGCGTTCACGATCGCGCTGTAGTCGCGCCATCGGCGTGCGGAGGTCACGTCGGGCGAGGAGAGATCGAACTCGTCACGTCCCGCGTACTCGATCCACGGATGACGCCCGAATTCGACCTCGAGGGCTCGCCCGA
This sequence comes from Microbacterium testaceum, assembly GCF_003075375.1. Classification (GTDB taxonomy): domain Bacteria; phylum Actinomycetota; class Actinomycetes; order Actinomycetales; family Microbacteriaceae; genus Microbacterium; species Microbacterium testaceum_E. Next base: position 112,781 of record NZ_QDFT01000001.1, read on the forward strand.
GCTGACCGTCCGCGCCGACGACGAGGATCTTCTTCGGGGGCATGGGCACGACATCGGCCAGTCTCGGGTGGAGTCTGTCCTTCTGACTGATCTGCACCCGGTCCAGGGGGATCGGCCAGTCGATCGCGACGGTCTCATCCGCGAGGTTCAGGAAGGTGTAGGTCGCGTCGTGCGCCCAATGGTCATTGACCAGGTAGGAGTATGCGGTGTCGGCCTCGAGGGTCTGATAGGAGTTCCCCACTCCGCGCGGCACGAAGATCGCGGTGGACGGATCGACTTCCGTGCAGAAGACGGAGCCGAAGCTGTCGCCCTCGCGCAGGTCGACCCACGCGCCGAAGATGCGTCCGCTCGCCACCGAGACCAGTTTGTCCCACGGTTCCGCGTGGATCCCCCGCGTCGTGCCGACTTCGTCGTTGAAGGAGATGTTGTTCTGCACAGGACCGAAATCGGGCAGACCGATGTCTGCGGCCGTCATCTTCTGCCGCTGCCAGTTCTCTTTGAACCAACCGCGATCATCGCCGTGAACCGGGAGATCGATCACCAGCAGACCCGGGATCGATGTGGTGTGCGAGGCCAGAGCCTTACCGAATCGCATGGAGCGTCGTCCTCACTGACCCTTGCTCGCGTAGAAGGCTTCGACGCCGTCTTTGGCGGGAGCCCACCAGGACTCGTTGGCCCGGTACCACTCGATCGTCGCCGCAAGGCCGGCGGTGAAGTCGGCGTAGGAGGGCGACCATCCGAGGGATGATCTGAGCTTGCTCGAATCGATGGCGTACCGCATATCGTGCCCGGGGCGGTCCGCGACCAGATCGTAGGCGTCGGCGGGCTGTCCTGTCAGCTCCAGGATGAGCTCGACGACGTCCCTGTTGCTCTTCTCGCCGTCCGCTCCGATGAGGTAGGTCTCGCCGATCTCGCCCTTCGCGAGGATCGCGAGGACCGCGGAGGAGTGGTCATCGGCGTGGATCCAATCTCGGACGTTCTGACCGGCGCCGTACAGCTTGGGCCGTTCGCCGCGGAGAACGTTGGTGATCTGGCGCGGGATGAACTTCTCCACGTGCTGAAGAGGCCCATAGTTGTTCGAGCAGTTGCTGATCGTCGCCCGGACGCCGAAGGAACGGACCCAGGCGCGCACGAGCAGGTCCGAACCGGCTTTGGTGGACGAATACGGGGACGAGGGGTTGTAAGGCGTCTGTTCGGTGAATCGCGCCGGGTCGTCCAACTCGAGATCGCCGTACACCTCGTCGGTGGAGATGTGGTGGAAGCGGACATCGTGCCGGCGCGCCGACTCGAGCAGCGTGTACGTGCCGATGATGTTCGTGTCCAGGAACGGGCGGGGGTCGTGCAGCGAGTTGTCGTTGTGGGATTCCGCCGCGTAGTGGACGACGGCGTCGGCCTCGGCCATCAGGGGGTCGACGACCGAGGCGTCCGCGATATCGCCGACCACCAGGCGCACGCGGTCTTCGGGCAGGCCCGCCAGCGACGCACGGTTGCCCGCGTAGGTGAGCTTGTCGAGCACCGTCACCGTGTCGTCGGTGTTCGCCACGACGTGATGCACGAAGTTGGAGCCGATGAAACCGGCTCCGCCGGTCACGAGCAGATGGGTCATCCGCGTCCTCTTTCAAGAATCTCGAGAAGGTATGTTCCGTAACCGGATTTCACGAGCTGGTTCGCCCGATCGCGGAGGGCTTCGTCACTCAGGAACCCCTGTCGCCACGCCACCTCTTCCGGAACACCGATGCGCAACCCCGTCCGACGCTCGATGGTGCGCACGTAGTCGGCGGCATCCGTCATCTGATCGAAGGTCCCCGTGTCTAGCCATGCCGTACCCCGGGGGAGCACTTCGACCTGCAGTTTTCCACGTCGGAGATATTCCGCGTTCACGTCCGTGATCTCGTACTCGCCGCGCGTCGAGGGGCGCAGTCCCCTCGCGATCTCCACGACGTCGTTGTCGTAGAAGTACAGTCCGGGGACCGCGTAGTTGCTCTTGGGATGGGTGGGTTTCTCTTCGAGGGAGACCGCGCGTCCGTCCCGGTCGAACTCGACGACACCGTACGCCTGGGGCTCCGCCACCCAGTACGCGAAGACCGCGCCGCCGTCGACGTCGTTGTGCCGCTTGAGCTGCGAGCCGAGTCCGGGGCCGTAGAGCAGGTTGTCGCCCAGGACGAGAGCGACGCTGTCGTCTCCGATGAAGTCGGCGCCGATGGTGAACGCCTGCGCCAACCCATCGGGCGAGGGCTGCTCGGCGAACGAGAGGTCGATCCCGAACTGCGACCCGTCACCCAGTAGACGATGGAAGAACGGGGCATCGTGGGGGGTCGTGATCACCAGGATGTCGCGGATGCCGGCGAGCATGAGGGTGGACAGCGGGTAGTACACCATCGGCTTGTCGTACACGGGGATGAGCTGCTTCGAGACGCCCAGTGTGATCGGATGAAGTCGGGTACCGGAACCGCCGGCGAGGATGATGCCCTTCACACGACTCATCGTGTCATACGCCGGTCATGCTCCCCGTCAGGGGTCTCAGCCGAGGGTCGCCGTCACGTCCTGCAGGAGGGTCCGGGCGCGCGCGAGGAAGGAATCCCGTTCGCGGATGGTCCGCGAGATGGCGGCCAGGTGCTCGGGCGGGGGGAAGGCGTCGTCGAGGTCGCCGCGCAGCAGTGCGAGAAGCTCGTCGGTCGTCCGATAGGTGGCGACGGCGCCCTGGAACACCTCGGAGATGCCGGACACCTCGTCGCTGATCACGCGTCCGCCGGCCGCGACGACGTCGTAGGGACGGTTGGCGATGAACCCGTGCTGCTGCATGGAGGGCCAGTGATCGTTCAGGACGACCGACGCGCTCTCGTACAGCCCCGGGAGGTCTGCATTCGGGACCCCCGTGCCTGCGATGGAGGAAGCGGGGATCCACCCGCGCCAGTCGGGACCGTAGACGCGGACGGGGACACCCGCGCGGACGGGCTCGACGATGGAGGGGCGGTGGATTCCCCGGGCCGTGCCGACGAAGACGATGTCCGAGGAGCGGGTTCGTCCCGAGGGACGGAAGCGCGAGGGGTCGGTGCACTGGAGCAACGGCGAGATCAATCGGCCGGAGTCCACGGTGGCGCGTGCGGCCCACGGGGTGGAAGCGGCGTAGATCAAGCCGAAGCCGCTCAGGGCGCGAAGGTCGATCTCGTCGGGATGACTGATGACCCACAGGACCGAGAGCCCGTACGGACTGGGATCGATCGGCTCCGGTCCGCGCAGCGCCACCGTCACGTCGTCGAGATGGCGGGTGCGCCGGTTCCGAGCGGGATACGCGTCGACGACCACGTTCTGCCCCAGCTCGCGAAGTGCGTCCGCGAGCGCTCGCGCGAAGTGCACATCGCCCCACCATTCGCCGCGCGGCCCCACGGGAGCTGCGGTGCGCAGCGCCCACCGCAACGAGGGCACGACGGTCCCGTCCTTCAAGGTGACCGTCTGGCGTCGGCGCCGCAGGCGAGGCAGCGGCCCGTCACCGACCGCGGTCCAGCCCGCGGCCGAGACGAGGTCCGTCGCCCCGTCGAGTCCCGCGGGAAGGTCGGGTGGGGGAGCGACCGACCGGGTCCTCACGCTCGCATCGGTTCGGACGGAGACCGGTACGCCCCGGTCGCGCGCGTCGAGCGAGGCCCAGGCGGCGTGATCGACGCTGTCGACACGCGAGAACGCGGCGAGATCGCGAGGGGCGGCGAAGGTCGAACCGGCGATCGCCGGGGGTGCCGTATCGGGGGCACCGGGCAGCTCGTCCGCGTCCTCCCGAGGGTGTCCGGCGAGCAGCCGGCCCTCCGAGGCCGCACCCGCCGCGGCGATGGTGCCGTCTCCATCCAGCCAGAGGGGGCCGACGACGGCACCACGGCTCGCCCTCGCGGCGAGCCCGCGCAGGGTGTCGGCGGTGGCATCGATGTTCGGTCCCCGCCACACCACGACCTCGGCGTGGCATCCATCGGCGAGGTCGACAGGCTCCGAGGCCGACGCGGATCCACTCGTGCGGATCGCGCGGATGTTGTCCGTGGCCTCCGCGAGCAGGACGGTCTGCGCCCAATCCTCGATGCGACCGCCGCGTTGCACGATCGTGACTCCGGAGTCCGGTTCTCGCGCCAGTTCTGCCGCGAGCGCGATCGACTCGTCGAAGTCCCATTCGTCCGCGTCGAGGACGAGGATGTACTCGACTCCGCCCGGACGGTCGGCGCGGATCCAGCTCCGCGCGTCGGACTCGTCCCGGCGTGCGCGGGACGTGGCATCCAGCATCCGCGTGTGCAGGTGAGACCAGGGCACACGCGTTCCGCCCGGCCCCTCGAGGGGAAGCGATTCCCCGTCGCGACGTCGCCACGCGGCGCCCAGGGCCCCGCCGCGCTCCGTGGCGCGGGCCGGATGCCGCTCCAGATACGCCGATGCGTCCCACACGGGGCTGATGGTCAGACGGCGGGGGTCGGCGATGAGATAGGCGTAGAGCGCGGGGACGCGATGCGCATCGGGGAGGTGATCGCCGACGGCGGTGTCCACGAAGAGCGGATTGAGACGGAGTCCCTGGGCGTAGCCACGCGCCACATAGCGGACGATCGCTCCCACGACCCCCACTCTGCGGCCGAGCTGGGCGCTCACGTAGGAGGTGTCCACGACACGGGAGCGGAGGATGACCCATGCCCACCAGAGCCGATCGATCTGCCGCACCACGCGGCCGAGCAGACGGTGCCGGCGAAGGCGGGCGACCAGGACCACCGCGCGATGCGGCCGCCGGGGGGCCGTCATTTGAGCAGCTTCCGAGCGGCCATCTCGTCCAAGGACCGCCGATAGGAGGCCGACCCGATCGGCTCGGTCCGCACCCACTCCACGAACTCGCGCAGGCCCTCGTCGAACGACACGGCGGGCACGAAGTCGAGCGCGGCCGCCAGCCGTCGGACATCGGCGACGTTGTGGCGGATGTCGCCGAGGCGGTAACCGCCGGTGACGGACACGGGGACCGACGCGCCGAAATGACGCAGGAGAGCGTCGACGACCTCGTTGACCGTCGTCGGCACGCCCGACCCGACGTTCAGGATTCGGCCGGCGGCCGCCGGGCGGGACAGGGCGCGCACCGTCGCCTCGACGACATCGTCGATGTAGACGAAGTCGCGGCTCTCTTCGCCGTCCTCGAAGACGTCGATGGCCTCGCCGCGCCGGATGAGGGTGCTGAAGATGGAGAGGATCCCGGTGTACGGGTTCTCGAGGGACTGACCGGGACCGTAGACGTTCTGATACCGCAGCGCGACCGCCTCCACGCCGATCGACGCGGCGACCGTCATCACAAGGGACTCCTGCATCTGCTTGGTGAGGCCGTAGACAGAGGACGGATGGAGGAGGGCGTCCTCGGTCGTGGGGATGCTCGTGAGCACCTCCCCGTCCTCGCCGCGAACGTCGAAGACGCCCGCTGCCATCGATTGCTCGCTCCGGTGCGGCGGGTAGACCAGGTCGCCCGTCCGGGTGCGGTAGGCGCCCTCGCCGTAGACGGCCCGCGACGACGCCACCACGATGCGCCGGACTCCGTGCGGCTCATTCGTCAGGAGGTCCAGGAGCTTGGCTGTTCCGCCCACGTTGGTCTCGACGTAGCGGTCGATCTCGTACATGGACTGACCGGTGCCCGTCTCGGCGGCGAGATGCACGACGACGTCGACACCGGCCAGCGCGGTCCGCAGATCGTCGGTCGAGGTCACCGATCCCCTGTGCACCTCGGCCACCTCGCGCGCGGTCGCCAGGAGCGGGGAGGTGACGTCGGGGTCCGCGCCGTGAACCTGGGGGAGCAGGTTGTCCAGAACCCGGACGGCGTGCCCCTGGGCGTGAAGACGCAGGGCGAGTCGGCTGCCGATGAACCCGGCTCCTCCGGTGATCAAGACACGTTCGCGCACAGTTCCACTCCGCTAGGTCAGATGGGGGACACCCGGGTCCGAGGTCCGCGGCAGCGGATGCCGCACGACCGCCGGCTCACCGCGCCTTCATGGTGCCACATCGGGGACAGAGGCCCCGGGTGCGGTCGGACCGGACGAGCGGGTGAAGCGGTCGGCCGGTCCGGCCTCGGCCCGTCCGGCGGGCACCGGAACCGATCCTCGCCGCGCGGACGCGCGATCGGGGCTGCCGGTCAGGCGCCTGCCGCAGCCAGCGCCCCGCGGAAGTACTCCACGGTCCGCTCGAGGCCCGGGCGCAGCGCGACCGTCGGCTCCCAGCCGAGTTCACGTCGGGCGAGGTCGATGTTGGGCTGACGCTGCTTGGGGTCGTCCTGGGGGAGGGGGCGGTGCTCGATGGTCGAGTCGCTGCCCACGATCTCGAGCACGGCGTTGGCGAGCTCGAGCATGGTGAACTCGCCGGGGTTGCCGACATTGATGGGCCCGGTCACGTCGTGGCCGGTGTTCATCAGGCGCACCATGCCGTCGACGAGGTCGTCGACGAAGCAGAACGAGCGGGTCTGCGAACCGTCGCCGTAGATGGTGATGGGCTCACCGCGCAGGGCCTGGACGATGAAGTTCGACACCACGCGTCCGTCGTTGGGGTGCATGCGCGGCCCGTACGTGTTGAAGATGCGGATGACCTTGATCGACAGATCGTGTTGACGGCGGTAGTCGAAGAAGAGCGTCTCGGCCGCGCGCTTGCCCTCGTCATAGCAGGAGCGGGTGCCGATCGGGTTGACGTTGCCCCAGTAGTCCTCGGTCTGGGGGTGGACGGCCGGGTCTCCGTAGACCTCGGACGTCGAGGCCTGGAGGATCGGCACGCGCAGGCGCTTGGCGAGGCCGAGCATGTTGATCGCGCCCATGACACTGGTCTTGGTGGTCTGCACGGGGTCGTGCTGGTAATGCACGGGCGAGGCGGGGCAGGCGAGGTTGTAGATCTGGTCGACCTCGACGTAGAGCGGGAACGTCACGTCGTGACGCATGAGCTCGAAGCGGGGGTTGTCGAAGAGGTGCTCGACATTGCGGCGCGAACCCGTGAAGAAGTTGTCGACGCAGATGACCTCGTTGCCCTCGGCGAGGAGGCGCTCCGACAGGTGGGACCCGATGAACCCGGCGCCGCCGGTGATCAGAACTCTCTTTGACACTTCCTCACCCTATCAGCGGCCCCCTGCGGGGCCCGGGGGACGCCGCGTCAGCGGGTGGTCGACACCATCCGCGCCTGCCCGAAGGTGCGGCCGAGGGCGCCCTCGAGCCGCCCGAGGAACATCGGCCACCCGTCGAGCACGGTGATCGGCCGGGGGTTGCGGACCCCGTACAGCAGGCCGGCTCCGGTGAAGGCCGCGCGCCACCACAGGGGGTACCCGTGCGTCGCGAAGGCGCGGCCCGTGCCCCGGCCGTAGGCGCGCAGTTTGCGGCGCCGCTCGGCAGTGGTCAGACCGAAACCGGTCGAGATCCCGTCGACGTGCACGTGCGCCGGAAGCCAGCGGAACGACCGCTCGAGCGACGGCTCGTACGCCATCGCACGCAGAAGGAGGTCGGTCCCCTCGGCGACCTGCCAGGGGGTGGCCGAGCCCGGACCCATCGCCTCCGAGAATCCCCCCACCGCGTCGAAGAGCGAGCGGCGCATGAGGATGCCCATCTCGATCACGGCCCAGACGTTGTACTTGTCCAGCGGCGTCCCCGGCGCGGGCAGCGTGGTCTTCGGACCCCGCTCGTCCCACGACGTGAAGCCGCCCGCGCGGAAGGCCTGGTCGTCGACGGCCGCGTGCAGCGCCTCGACCGTGCCCGCCGGATAGGTCGTGTTGTCGTTCGGGAAGGTGACCACGGCCTCGCCGGCGGGGAGAGCCGCGACGCCGGTGTTGCGCCCGAGCGAGGCACCGCGCTCCGAAACGGTCGCGGTCACGGCCACGCCCCGGGCGGCGAACTCCCGTGCGAGCTCGGCGACGGCATCCTGCGCCCCTTGGGCGACGAGCACCACGTGGTCGCCGTCGCGGAGCTGCGCCTCCAACGAGGTCAGCAGGGCGCGGAGCGGCTCGAGGCGCCCCAGGGTCGTCACGACGAAGCCGATGTTCACGAGTCGATTCTGCCCGTCCGAAGGGCCCCGCGGAGAATCAGCGCGCCCGCCGGGCGATGATCGCGTTCCACGCGGAGGTCGTGGCATCCCAGGTGAACTTCTCGGCGTTGGCGCGGCTGGCGCCCGACAGCGCGGCCCGCAGCTCGGCGGACGTCGAGATCTCGGTGAGCAGGCGCGCGAGTGCGGCGGGCTCGGTCGCCGGGAAATAGCGCGCCGAGTCGCCCAGGATCTCGCGATTGATCGGGATGTCGGATGCCAGCACCGGCGCGCCGAGACGCTGGGCCTCGAGCGGGGGCAGCCCGAAGCCCTCGTGCAGCGACGGCCAGACGAACGCGTCGGCGCGCGCGAAGGCCGCCGCCAGCTCGGTGTCGCTGACCGGTCCGGTCCACCGCAGGCGATCGGCGGGAATGCCCTTCGCGGCGGCGTACGGCTCGAGCTCGGGGTCCAGCTTGCCGACGAACTCCACGTCGATGTCGGAATCGGCGGGCAGCTGCGCCACCGCGTCGAGGACGGCGTGGGTGTTCTTGGCCGCGCCGTGGCGGCCGAACGCGACGACGCGTGTGCGGGCGCCGGTCCGATCCGGTGCGGGCGGGACGGGGAGGCTGTCCGCGCCCTCGTAGACGACCTCGATGGTGGACGCATCCACCCCGAACCGTTCGGCGATCTCGCGCTGCGAGGCGTGGCTGACGGTGACGAGGTGCTGGCCGCGTCGCAGCATCCCGAACCGCACGGCGAGCTGCCACTGCACCCGGAACGGGAGGGTGAAGTCCTGCGGGCGGATGGCGGGGGCGATGTCGTGCAGCACCGTGACCTGGTGCCGCCAGAACACGGGCGCGATGTTGGCGAAGTTGAGCAGCAGAGGCGACCCGTGGCCGCGGAGCCACCGCGGCAGCTCGAACTGCTCCCAGGCGGGCCCCGCGAGACGGCCGACCGTCTGCACCCGCACACCGTCGAGATCGGTCGTGTCGGCGGAGGACGGTGCGAGGACGACCACGTCGTCGCGAGACGCGGCGAGGTGGTGGGTGAGCTCGGTCGCGAAACGGCGGACGCCGCCGAACGAGTCGATCAGGAAGCGGCCGTTGATGGCGACGGTCATCGCGTGGTCCTTTCGGGCGGCGTCGGGGGCGCGCTCACGGCGCCGCCTCGACGGTCGAGTGGCGCAGATCGTGGAGCACCCGCACGCAGCGGCGGGAGAGCAGGAGGGTCGCGGCCCCCTCGGTCGCGGCATAGCCGATCGCCGCGCCCAGCGGGCCCCAGGCGATGCCGAGGCCGATCATCAGGGGGATGCCGATCGCGGTCGCGATGAGGGTCGCGCGCATGACCGCCGCTGCCTGACCGGCGGGGAACAGCACCAGCCGCGCCACCGCCGTGCGCACCGAGAAGAAGAAGAACGTCAGACCCATGACCAGGAGGATGTCGAAAGGTGCCGGTGCCGCGGGCAGATAGACGCTCGTCAGCCAGGGGCCGACGAGGGAGAGCCCCGCCCACCCGAGGAGTCCCGTGGCGGCGGCGAGGCCGATCGCGATGCTCATCCGGCGCGCCCGGTGGGGGCCGTGCGCCTCGCCGATCCACGCCTGCAGGGCGTTGGCGAGGGTCATGGGGATGAACTGCCCGAGCTTGAGCATCTTGTCGGCGGTCGCGTAGCCGGCCGCGGCGGTCGGAACGGCCGTCACGTTGACCACGGGCGCGGGCACGCTGGAGTACCCGCTCAGACCGGCGTCGTTGAGCGCGACGGCCAGGTTGCTGCGCAGCAGACGCGGAAGATCCCGCACCCGCGGCCAGGGGCCGGGATGCCGGCGGAGCAGCCGGACCGTGAACACCGCGGTACCGGTCAGGGTGACGATGATCCCGGCCAGGGGGTAGAGCACGACGATCCCCGTGGCCAGGACCAGCCCGGCCGCGGCCAGGTTCGCCAGCAGGCGCGGCGCCGCGTCGAGGATCACGATCGTGCGGGGGTCGCCGATGCCGGCGGAGAACCACGTGAACGACATCGCGATGAGCGCGCCCTGCATCCCCATCAGGATCGTCAGCCACTCGGCCCCCGGTGAGGCGACCAACCAGCAGATCACCGCCAGAACGGGGAGGGCGATGACCGCTATTGAGACGCGGACCACCAGCGACTCGCGGTAGAGCCGGGCGCGCTCGTCGGCGTCGCCGGCGATCGAGATGAGGGCGGGCCCCACGGTGGCCCAGCCCCACCCGATGGCGATGGCGGCGAAGGTGCCGATCGACTCGCCGGCGATCGCGCTCGCCCAGCCGCCCGGGCCGGCGATCTGCGTGACGGCGGGCAGGGCGATGATCGGCGACAGGGCGGCGATGGCGGGGACGAGCAGGAATCCCAGCAATCGCCGGCGCATCGACGGTGCGGCGCTCACCCGCGCGCTCCGTCGAGTGCCGCGGTGAGCACGAGCGCTGTCGCGTCGGCTGCGGCGTCCCACGTGAATCGGGACGCCCACGCCTGCGCGTCGGCGCGCGCACCGGCATCGGACGGGGCGTCGAGGGCCGCGACGATCGCGGCGCCGAAGGCCTCGGCATCCGTCGCATCCGCGTACCGCGCGGCGTCGCCGCCGACCTCGCGCAGGACCGGTACGTCGTTCGCCAGGACGGGGACGCTGCGGCGCAGCGCGTCGACGACCGGCAGCCCGAACCCCTCGACCAGCGACGGGCAGACGTACAGATCGGCGACCTGGTACAGCGCTTCGAGCTGATCGTCGCTCACCCACCCGGGGAGCACCACGTCGTCTTGCAGCCCCAGACGCGTCACCTCGGCGTCGAGCGGATCCGGCAGACGGCTCCCTGCGATCACGACGACCGGACGCGCGCCGGGCTCGATCGCGGCGAGGGCGTGCAGCAGGCCCGCGAAGTTCTTGTGCGGCATCCGATTGCCCACGCTCAGCAGGAGCGGGCGGTCGGCGGGCAGACGGAGAGAGTCCAGGATGCCGCGCGGTTCCGCGACGGGGTGGGGTTCGGTGCTGCCGTTGTGCACGACGGTGATCCGCTCGGCCGCGACGTCGAGATGCCGGGCGATGCTCGCGGCCGCCGCGTGGGACACGGTGATCACGGCATCCGCGGTCCGGGCGGAACGCCGCATGAGCAACGACGTGACGGCCCGCTGCGCCCGCTGGGCGAGTCCGCCGGGCACCTCGTCGTAGATCGCGTCGTGCACCGTCACCACACGGGGCGCTCCGCGCAGGATCGGCCCGAAGTTCGCCGGGGCCCAGACGAGGTCGGCGCCGTCGCGTCGCGCGAGGAGGTCGGTCGCGACGACCGCGCCCAGCGCCCAGGTCGCGGGGTCGGATCCCACCCACGGCAGCGTCCGGACCCGGCCCGGGAAGAACGTGGCGACCCTCGCCGAACCCGCTCGCCCGGTGAGGGCGGCGAACCGGACGTCCGGCATCCGCTCCGCCAGACGAGGCAGGAGCTCGCGGACGTACGTCTCGGTGCCCCCGCGGGAGCCGGTGAAACCCAGAAGGTCGACGAGGATGCGTCGCTCGGACATCAGCTCTCGATGACGGCTTCGGGGCGCTGCTCGCGCCGCGGCGTCGTGAGCACGCCCGAGAAGAAGCTCATCATGGCGGTCTGGAAACCGAGGATGATCAGCAGGGCGCTCGGGACGGCGATGCGCACCGCCTGCGCGGCGTTCTGCTGACCGAAGTCGAGGTTGCCCCACACGGCGACCTGGACGATGCCGATGACCACGCCGAGGACGAAGAGTCCGACGCCGATCAGCAGGCCGCGTTCGGCCGACCACTTCGCCACGATCCGCCGGTAGCGCTCGCTCGTCGGCAGGAAGCCCTCCTGGGTCGCGTAGAGCTTGGTCAACCAGAAGAAGAGCAGGGATTGGAAGCCGATCACGCTCAGCGCGCTCGCGTAGACCATGGTCGTGACGTCGAATCCGACGCCTCCGATGTTGATCCCCCCGAAGGCCAGCACGGCGACCGCGATCGCGCCGAGGAAGAAGGCGACGAGACCGGGGTAGACGAACAGCCAGCGGGGCGCGAACAGCAGCAGGAAGCGCAGGTGACGCCATCCGTCGTGCCAGCTGCGCAGGTGCGGCGGACGCGAGCGGCCGTCCTTCTTCAGCGTGGTGGGGACCTCTTCGATGCGGTAGCGGGCGAGCGATGCGCGCACGACCATCTCGGACGCGAACTCCATGCCGGTGGTCTGCAGGTCGAGTTCGCGGATGCGCGCGCGGTTGAAGCCGCGCAGGCCGCAGTGGAAGTCGCGGATGCCGGGACGGAAGAACAGTTCGCCGATGAACGACAGCACGGGGTTGCCGAGGTACTTGTGCAGCGGGGGCATGGCGCCCGGGGCGATCCCGCCGCGGAAACGGTTGCCCATGACCAGGTCGGCACCCGCGCGCAGCCGCTCGACGAACGGCTCCAGGTTCTCGAAGTCGTAGCTGTCGTCGGCGTCGGCCATGATCACGTAGGTGCCGCGGGCCGTCTCGATGCCGTTGATGAGCGCGGCGCCGTAGCCCCGGCGGGGAGCGTGCGACACGCGGGCGCCCAGGCGCTCGGCGATGGCCTGCGAGCCGTCGGTGCTGCCGTTGTCGGAGATGAGCACCTCGCCGCGGATGCCGCTGCGCTGCAGGAAGCCCTGCGCCTTGCGGATGCAGACCTCGAGCGTCTCGGCCTCGTTGAGGCAGGGCATGAGGATCGTCAGTTCGACGGTGGTCGAATCGGGACTGGTCACGGGGTGTCTTCTTTCGTCTTCACCGGCGCGGGAGTCGGCAGCGGCAGAGCCGACAGGATCCCTTCGACGGTGCGGCGGATGGTGCGGGTCTCGAGCGCGGTGTCGTACCAGGCGCGTGCGGTGCGGCGCAGATCGTCACCGCCCTCGATGACGTCCCGGATGGCCCGGGCGAGCTCTTCTGGGCGGGTGCTGGGGGAGACGACGCCGTTCACGCCGGCGTCGATCAGCTCGGTCGAGGCGTTGCCCTCGTCGGCGACGAGGACGACGGGCGTCCCGTGGGCGTTCGCCTCGACGACGACGAGGCCGTAGCCCTCGCGCCGCGAGGGGTTGATCAGGCAGGAGGCGCCGTGCAGCAGGTCGTGCAGCGCGGCATCCGAGACGAATCCCGGGAAGTCCGTCCACGCCTCGCCGCCGACCCGGCGCACCGCGGCACGCACGGCGTCGGAGCTCGGGCCGGAGCCGGTCACGACCAGACGCAGGTCGGGGATCGTCTCGCGCGCGGCGGCGACGGCGGCCGGCAGCGTCTCGACGCGCTTGTCGGGGATGTGGCGTCCCGCGTACAGCACATAGGGCGGGGACGCCGCCGGGGCGGGCGGAGCCACCTCGACGGCACCGTCGATGAGGCCCGGGCTGACCAGCGGCTCGCGGCGCAGGCCCTCTCGGCGCAGTCGTGACGCGCTGAGCTGGGAGTGGCAGGTCGCGAGCGGGGTGAGGGCGATCGCCGCGCGCTGCAGCGCCCACGCGATCGTGCCGGTGACGGCGCCGGAGTATTCGACCCACTGGCGGCGGTGCCAGACCTCGAGGTAGTCGACCACGAGCCGCGTGCCCGAACCCAGCAGCGCCAGTCGTGCGGCGAAGACGTTGAAGATCGGCAGACCGCTCACGATCACCGCGGCGTAGCGACGGCGACGGCGCGCGAGGGTGGCGAAGAGCGACGCGGCGTACGTCAGCGCTGCGGGGATGCGGCGCACCCCTCCGGCGTCGTACAGCGAGAGCCGACCGGTGATCGGGAGGATGCGGAAGTTCTCCTCGACCGGCGTCCGACCGTCCCACTGCGTCGCCGTGAGGTACTCCACGTCGAAGCCCTTGTCGCCGAGCACGTCGGCGACGGCGCGGTACTGGCGTTCGCCGCCGCCCGTCGAATAGGGGAACAGGCAGTCGTAGGCGACGGCGATCGTCGAGGAGCGGGACATGTCAGCACCCCTCGATCTTGAACAGACGCGCGGACGGTCCCTGCTCGTCGACGAGGACCAGGTGCGTGCCGGGGGAGAGGTCCTGGATGCCGGCATATGCCGCGGCCCCCGCCTGATCGATGACGTCCTGGGTTCCGAAGTCGAGCACGTAGTCCACGCCGAGGCGGTCGACGGTCCGGCACACGGCCGGGTCGGAGTCGATGTCGCGCAGACGCGCGTTGAGGAACAGCACCTCCGGTGAGGGGTTGCCGAAGACGTGCTTCTGCGTCACCTCGCGGTCGGCGAAGGCGAGGGCGAGAGACGTCCCGGTTCGCGGGCTCCCGGCGATCAGGGCATCTTCGGGAGTCTCGCTGTCGAGACGTTCCAACAACGCCTCTTCGTCGGACGACAGGATGAGGGAGCTGTCGGTGTAGGCGTACGCCTCGGAGACCTGATCCAGCGCCATGCGCACGTTCGGACCGGTCGCGACGGAGAAGAGCGCGAGGACGCCGACCGCCGCCGCGCCGACGCCGATCCAGCGGGGCGCCCGCGTCCGCCGCATCGCTCGCCGGGCGAGGTCCACCACGGTGATCGCTCCCAGGGTGGCCACCGGGATGGCCATGAGGGGCAGCAGAGCGGCCAGGCGGTTGGAGTCGTTGTACCAGGGGTTCGTCAGCAGCTGGCGCAGCGGGCTGTCGATGCGCAGACCGGAGGCGATCGCGAAGAGGGCGACCGCGACGGCGAACGGCATGACCGCCGGGAGCCATCGCGAGCGGCGCGCCACCGCGAAGAATGCGACGATCAGCAGGATCGAGATGAGGGTGGTGGGGTTGTAGCCGCGCGGGGAGACGAACAGGCCCTCGCCCAGGGACTGCGAGAGCTGTTGCCACGGGGTCCATCCCGAGTGCTCCGCCCCCGTCCGGAACACCGCGAGGGTCGCCGCCAGCGCCAGGCCGAAGGCCACGACGGACGCGACGAGGGACAGCACCGCTCCGCGCGTGCGCGCGGAGATCGCGCGCAGGGCGGCCGAGGTGATGACGACCGCGGCCGCGAAGAACAGAAGGCTGAGGAACGCGTTCGGGTGCCCCAGGAACGTCCCTCCGGCGAGCAGGGCGACCAGCAGCGCGGAACGCACGAGCGCCGCGGTGCCACGTTCCGGCAGCATCGTCACGACCGCGGCGAGGGCCGCCGGGATCATGGCGTACCCGACGAGATTCGGGTACAGCACGCCCCAGTTGAAGAACAGGGCCGGGAACGCGCCGAACCCGGTGGACAGGGCGGCGGCGGCGATGAACGCGGTCCGACGTTCGGCGAAGAAGGCGCCGGCCAGGGCCATCACGGACGCGGGCCACAGGATCGAGACGACGGCGAGGTTGGCGCCGTTCACCGCGACCGGGACGGCGGCGCCCGTCAGCTCGGCGCCGAGTGTCGTCAACGCATGCCACGCGTTCGGGTAGAAGCCGATGTCGGACGTCGAACCGATCTGGAAGGGCGACGCGCTGCCGTTCTGCAGCGCGGACGCGATCGCGTTGAGGTGGACGATGTTGTCGAACCTCTGCGCGATGTTGCCGGGTGCGCCGAAGGCGCGGGCGAAATTGACGGCGTTGGCGACGGCGGCCAGGGCGAGGGCGAGAAGGGCCAGGACGCCGGTGCCGGGCCCGGCGGGGCGCGGGTCCGCTGACGCGCGGCGGCGCAGGAGGAACGCGATGCCGACCACCACGAGCGTGACCAGAGCGAGGGGCAGCACGCTCCAGCGCAGGCCGACGAGGGGAGCCACGGATGCGGCGACGGCCGCGATCGTGGCCGACACGGCCGGCGCGAGGAGCAGGCGTCCGGGACTGCGCCACCCCCATCCGGTGACGATCACCGCGGCGCCCGGGAGGATCAGGACCAGAGCGACGACGAGGTACGCCGGAACCGCGCTGATCCACTCACTCATGCGATTCCGTCTCCGTCTGCGGTCATTTCGACACGCCATCGTATCGGACGGTCTCTGCGGGGCCGCTGAGCGGGGCCGCCGAGGCTCGGAGGCGCCGCGGGTAGTATCGAGCGGACGTTTCCCGCGGGGGTGAGCCCCGTCACCCGACACGAAAGCCCTTCTCCATGGACCTCCTCATCGTCGGATCCGGTTTCTTCGGTCTGACCATCGCCGAGCGTGCGGCCGCCGCCGGTCGCAAGGTGACCGTCATCGATCGTCGTCACCACATCGGCGGCAACGCCTACTCCGCGGATGAGCCCGAGACGGGCATCGAGGTGCACCAGTACGGCGCGCACCTGTTCCACACGTCGAACCCGACGGTGTGGGAGTACGTCAACCGCTTCACGCAGTTCACCGACTACGTGCACCGCGTGTACACGACGCACAAGAACGTGGTGTTCCCGCTGCCGATCAACCTGGGCACGATCAACCAGTTCTTCCAGGCGGCGTACACCCCCGATCAGGCGCGCGCCCTCGTGCACGAGCTGGCCGGGGAGTTCGATGCGAAGGATGCCGCCAACCTCGAGGAGAAGGGCATCGCGCTGATCGGGCGCCCCCTGTACGAGGCGTTCATCCGCGACTACACCGCGAAGCAGTGGCAGACCGATCCGAAGGATCTGCCCGCCGAGGTCATCTCCCGCCTGCCCGTGCGGTACACGTACGACAACCGGTACTTCAACGACACGTGGGAGGGTCTGCCCGTCGACGGGTACACCGCGTGGCTGGAGCGTATGGCCGATCACCCGAACATCGAGGTGAAGCTGTCGACGGACTACTTCGACGAGTCGCAGCCGCTGAACAAGAAGGCCACGGTCGGGCAGGTCCCCGTCGTCTACACCGGGCCGGTGGACCGGTACTTCGACTACGCCGAGGGCGAGCTGTCGTGGCGCACGCTCGACTTCGAGCAGGAGGTCCTGCCGATCGGCGATTTCCAGGGCACGAGCGTCATGAACTACGCCGACGCGGACGTGCCGTACACGCGCATCCACGAGTTCAAGCACTTCCACCCCGAGCGCGCCGACCGGTACCCGACGGACAAGACCGTCGTGGTGCGCGAGTACTCCCGCTTCGCCACCCGCGCCGACGAGCCGTACTACCCGGTCAACACCGCCGACGACCGCGCCGGTCTGCTGGCGTACCGCGAGCTGGCCAAGGGCGAGCGCGACGTCCACTTCGGAGGGCGCCTCGGCACCTATCAGTACCTCGACATGCACATGGCCATCGGCGCCGCCCTGTCGATGTGGAACAACCAGCTGGCGTGACCCCCGCGCCCGCGACGTCCTCCTCCCCCCTCGCCGTCGACGGTGAGGGGGCGCGCTGGGCCTACCGCGCCGACATCGACGGCCTCCGCGCCGTCGCCATCCTGCTCGTGGTGTCGTACCACGTCTGGTTCGGGCGGGTGTCGGGGGGAGTCGACGTCTTCCTGATGCTGTCGGCGTTCTTCCTCACGCGCGGGTTCCTCCGCCGCATGGCGGGTCCCTCCCCGGTCCGACCGGTCACCCACCTGCTGGGAATCTTCCGGCGGCTGCTGCCCGCGGCGGCGGTGACCCTGGTGGGCGTCCTCGTCACGGTCTGGCTGGTCTATCCCGAGACCGCTTGGCGAGCGGTGTGGGAGCAGACGTGGGCGTCGCTGTTCTACGTGCAGAACACGCTGTTGGCGGTGGATGCCGTCGACTACTACGCCCGGTCGCAGGCGCTCAGCCCCCTGCAGCATTTCTGGTCCATGTCGGTCCAGGGGCAGGCGTTCGTCCTGTGGGTGGTGCTGCTCGCGGCGTGCCAGTGGATCGTGCGACGCCGCGGAGTCTCCGCCGATCGCGTCGTCGGCGTGGTCTTCGGCACGGTCTTCGTGCTCTCGTTCGTCTACTCCGTGATCCGCACCGCGACGGCGCAGCAGGCCGCGTACTTCGACACCGGTGCGCGGTTGTGGGAGTTCGCCGCGGGTTCCCTGCTCGTGGTCGCCCTTCCGCATCTCCGCCTCGGGCGTGTCGCCGGCGCCGTCGTCGGCTGGACCGGCCTGGCCGCCCTGCTGGTGCTGGGCATGGTCCTGGACGTCCGCGGCGGGTTCCCCGGCTTCCTCGCCCTGTGGCCGGTCCTGTGCGCCGCGGCGATCGTCGCGGCGGGCGCGCCCGACGGCCGGGGGGCCGGCCCGGCTCGGATGTTGGCATCCCGCCCCCTGCGCGCCCTGGGCCGTAACGCCTACGCGCTCTACCTCGTGCACTGGCCCGTGCTCATCACCTTCCTCGTCGTCAACGACCGCGAAGAGGTGGGGGTCGTCGGGGGGATCGGGATCGTCGCGCTCTCGCTGCTTCTCGCGCGGGTGCTGACGAGGGTCGTGGACGCGCCGCTGCGCGGGTGGCGGCGGTCGGACCGCTCCCCGCTGGTTCCGCTGGCGATCGTGGCGGCCGCCGTCAGCGTCGTCGCCCTCCCCGTCGGTGCGTGGCAGGCGACGACGTGGGCGCGCGAGCGCGCCGTCGAGGCGCGGGCCACGGTGATGAACCCCGGCGCGGGCGTGCTGCGCGATCCCGCTCTGGCCGAGATCCCGGCGGACGCCCCGGTGCTTCCGCTGCCGACCCTCCTCGAGGCGGAATGGCAGCAATCGGACCGCGGGTGCACGGGGGAGTGGGAGACGCAGACGGCGATCCTCAACGGAACGTGCGGAGAGACCGAGCACATCACCCGCGCCCGCCGGACGGTCGCGGTCATCGGCGACTCCCACGCGCAGCAGATCTCGGCGGCGCTGTTCCCGGCAGCCGCCGACAACGGATGGGCCGTGGTCTCGCTGATAAAGGGCGGGTGCTCGATGGGGCTCGACGAACCGGGCCTGGACGATCAGTGCGATCAATGGCGGGAGGAATCCCTGGAGTTGGTGGAGCGGGTCCGTCCCGACGCCGTCCTGACGGTCCTCACCCGTTCGGACCCGGGCGAGGACGACGAGCAGCTGCGCCCCGGTATCGAGCGCTTCCTGGACCGGATGCAGGATGCCGGCATCCCCGTCCTGGGAGTACGGGACAACCCCCGTTTCGCTTATGACATGTTCGAGTGCGTCATCGGCGCCGAGGACCCCCGCGATTGCGCGGCTCCGCGATCCGCCTCCCTGGCCGACCGCAACCCGGCCGAGGTCCTGGCCGATCGGCCGGGGCTGTCGCTCCTCGATCTGACGCCGTGGATCTGCCCCGACGATCTGTGCGTCGGCGTGATCGGCAATGTGGCCGTCTATCGCGACGACAACCATCTCACCCGCAGCTACGCGCGCACGCTCGCGCCGAACCTCTCGGAGCAGCTCCCGGAGCGACTGGGCTGACCGCCCCGCCGCGGCGCCTTCACGCCGTCGTCGAGATCGGCTCCAGCGGCGGCATCGGCTTCCAGGACGCGTCGCGCGAGATGACGCGCCCGTCGCGCAGGCCGCGGAACAGGTGGCTCGTACCCGTGACCTTGCGCTCGACGACCGCGAGGCGGATGAGCTCCTTGACGAAGGTCAGCGCCGTGCCCGCAGCGAAGGGGAGCGGGCGGTAGACGCCGACCGCGCGGTAGTACTTCTGCAGGTACGCGCGGTTGCGCATGATGTAGTACCGGTAGGCGTCGCTCGAGGCGTTCATGTGGCGGATGCCCATGTCCCACTGCTTGATCTCGCGGGTGCGTCGCAGGACGAACTCGTTCACGATGACCGATTCGGTCTCCCGCGAGGCGAGCCAGCCGTAGAGCTGGTCGTCCCAGTAGATGAAGAAGCGGGGGTCGGGAAGGCCGATCTTCGCCACGACGTCGCGGTGGATGAACATGCCCTCGAAGCATCCCGAGTTCATCGGCTTGAAGCCGGAGTCGTCGAAGCTCGCGGGAGCGAAGGGGATCGGGATCGCCATCGACTCGGCGACCCGGTACTGCCAGTAGAACTCGCTGCCGTCGAAGTCGTAGCGGCGTCCCTGGATGCTGCGGAACCGCGGGGTCCACTTGCCCATGAGGGCCAGGCCGTCGCGGACCACCTCGACGTCGTCATCCATCAGCCAGATCCACTCGGAACCCAGCTCGTAGGCGACGCGCATGCCCTCGCTGAAGCCACCCGAGCCCCCGGTGTTGGTCTCGAGGCGGCGGTAGACGAGCTCGGTCGGCACACGGTCGCGGAAGGACTCCACGACCGCGGTGGTGTCGTCGGTCGAGGCGTTGTCGATGACGACGAGGTGACCCGGGGCGGGGTCCATGCGCTCGATGCTCTCGAGCAGGCGCGTGAGCAGGGTGGTGCGGTTGTAGGTGACGACGACGATCGTCGCGGTCTTCGGGTCGAAGGCGGTCACGGTCACGCGTTCTTCTCGAAGGTCGTGCGCCAGTTCTTCTCGGAGACGAGATCGGGCAGAGCCCGGCGGTAACGGCGCGACAGAGCGGGCCACTCGCGCTGCAGGCGGCGGTGCAGACGCCAACTGTCCACCAGCATGCGGCGGAACATCGCGCGATCGCGCGTGTAGATGTTCTTGCCCGATCCGTCGGCGGCGCTGACCAGTGCACTGTCGTACAGGGGCACCCGCCACCAGTTGGCATCGCCCTTGCCGAACTCGACCTCGGGCTGCTCGACGTTCTCGGGTCGGGGCGTGTGGAACCAGTGGGACACGAGCGTGCGGGCGGTGAACGTGCGCAGGGCGATCCCCGTGGGGCTGTCGAACTGATGAGCCTTCAACCGCTTGAACACCTGGCGACCGCGCCGCGAGCGCAGGGGTACGCCGGAATCCTTGTGCACGACGGTCTCGGGGTGCTTCTTGGCGACGGCGCGCGCATCGGGCATCGACGTCGCGAGATTCGCGCGCATGTGGTCGGGTCCCGAGAGGATGTCGCGCAGCGCGCGGTGACGCAGCTCGACGGGGTAGTACTGCATCATCATCAGGTGCTTGAGGTCGACCCGACGGCTGTGGCGGATCAGTGTGCCGCCGCGCTCGGAGCGCGAGTGCAGCAGGGCCGCGACGATCCGATTGCGGGCGTGGAAGTACGCCTGCCAGTCGATCGAGTCGTCCTTGCCGACCCACGAGACGTGCCAGAGCGCCACACCCGGCATCGACACGGTGGGGAAGCCGGCATCCCGTGCCCGCACGCAGAACTCGGCGTCGTCCCACTTGATGAAGGCCGGCAGCGATAAACCGATCTCACGCAGCACGGAAGTCGGGATGAGGCACATCCACCACCCGTTGTAGTCGGCGTCCAGCCGCATGTGCAGGAGGGGGGACTGGCGCAGGTTGGCGACGCTGAAGTCGTGGGGGAGGCGCTCCTGGAACAGCGCGCGCCACATGAAGGGAGCGTCGTCGACCACCTCGGCCCACGCGTGCAGCTTGGGACGGTCGAGCAGGTCGAACATGTGTGCGCCGACGATGGTGGGCACGGAGGCGTATCGGCCGAAGACCACCGAGCGTCGGATGGACTCGGGCTCGATGCGCACGTCGTCGTCGAGCAGCTGGACGAAGTCGCTGTCCTCGCGGGCCAGCGTCTCGACCATGGCGCGGGCGAATCCGCCCGAACCGCCGAGGTTCGGCTGGCGCAGCACGCGCAGCGTCTCGCCGAGGCGCTCGGCGACGGCCGGGAACGGCTCCTGCGCCTCGACGAGATCGGTGCCCTGGTCGATGAGGAAGACGCGGTCGACCACGTCGAGCACATCCGGGGCGTCGGCGAGGGCGTTCAGCGTCTCGACGCAGTAATCCGGCTTGTTGTACGTGGTGATGCCGATGCTCGCCTTGCCGCCGCGGACGGGCTCCTGCTCGGTCGTCCACTCCGCGCCCTCGAACAGCGCGTTGCTCTGGTCGGCGGCGACGTCGAACCAGATCCAGCCCCCGTCGCTGTACTGGTCGAGGACGAGGTCGAAGGTGGACGCGGCGTGGTCGCCCTGGACCTCGCGCGTCTCGATGCGCTGCTTCGTGCCGCCGCCGTTGGAGCGGTAGACGAGGATCGTCGCCTCGCCCGAGGTGCGAACGGTCAACCGCACCTGGCGGACCGCGGTCCAGTGCTGCCAGTACGAGGCCGGGAACGCGTTGAAGTACGTGCCGAACGACACGCGCAGACCGGCGATGATGCGGGCGGTGTGCCGGTCGAGGATGTTGCCGAGCTGGGCGATGTTCGTGACGCGCACCGGCTCCTCGTCGATCGTCGACCACGTCTCGGGGTCGACGTAGAGGGGGAGGAGATCGGGATCGCGGTCGAGCGGCAGGACGGCGTTCTGCAGGGTGTACGTCACGAAGGAGTCTTTCGTCTAGGCGCAGGGGCCGCGGGTGGCCAGCGGGAAGTCTACCCGGCGCGTCGGACGGCGCCCTGAGCGGATGCCGCCCCGACGCGCACTCAGGACGGCTGGGGGAGCTCGCCCCGCTCGATCGAGATGCTCTGCTCGCTGGGCCCGACACCCACCAGCGGCGTCTGCTTGATCTTGGCGCCGAACAGCACGACGAACATCCAGCCCCAGAGCAGCAGCGGCCCCGACTCGGTGAGCCCCTGCACCACGAGCAGGGCGCCGATCAGCGTGGGCAGCAGGGTGAGCGGGGAGTGCGGACGGTCGTCGCGCAGGTCCCAGCGGGGCCGGTCGACGGCGAAGAACCAGGACCGCCACACGTAGGCGAGGAAGACGAGAGCGAGCAGGAAGACGCCGATGCCACCGAGCTGCAGGTACGCGTCGAGCCACATCGAGTGCGCCTGCACGGCGGTGCGCCCGTCGTCGATGATCCATCCGTCGATGAGGGGTTCGGTGGCGATCCAGGGAGTGGAGAACCCCCACCCGATGAACGGACGCTGATCGGCGCGCGCGATGACCTCCGCCCAGACGCCCTCGCGTCCGACCAGGTCGGCTCCCCGGCCGAGCACGCCGAACAGGGCGTCGCGGCCGAACCAGATGGCGGCGCCGCCGCCCAGGCCGATCGCGGCGTAGAGCAGGTACCAGCGCGTGCGCTCGCCGGGGCGCCGCGCGGTGCGCATGACCAGGACGGTCCCGAGCACCAGCGCGACGAAGGCGGCGGCGATGTAGGCCGTCGCCGAGCCCGCTCGAACGAAAAGGAACGCCGCCACGGCGATCCACACCCACAGCAGCACGCGCCGCGGGGCTCCGGCGGCCAGACGCACGGCGAAGACGATGATGGCGACGAGCATGACGGCGGCGAGCAGGTTGGCGTTGCCGAACACGCCCTGGATGCGTCCGCCGTCGAGCAGGTTGTCGCGCGACCAGTAGGCGACGGGGTCCGTCCCTTCGGACGGGATCACGAAGCCCGGCAGCAGCGGGCCCCGCACGAGCAGCGAGACGGCGACCTCGAACAGCAGCGACAGCCCCACGACCCACTTCGCCGCCGAGGCGACCGCCCGCACGACGTCGCGCCAGGTCAGCACGGCTCCCACGAACAGGCCCTGGAACGTCGTGATCACGAGCAGCAGCCAGGTGAGCACGGATGCCGCGGGCCACGCGCTCCACGCGATCGACGCGGTCGCCCACGCGAGGTAGCCGAAGGCGAGCCAGGGCAGGCGTCGCACGGCCAGCGGCGGGCGCGTGACCAGCCAGACGACCGCGGAGACCATCGCCGAGGCGATGACGACGACGGCGGTGACGATGGGGCCGACGGCGTTGACCAGGCCGACTCCGCCCAGCGCGAGGACGAGCAGGAAAACGCACCAGGCCCGCAGCAGCAGGTGCCCGGTGGTCTCGCGTGTCGGCGCCGTCGGCAGCGCCGACACGGGGTGGTTCGTGTACATCGCCATGGTGTGCTCAGGCTACCCGTCGGCATCCGTCGGTACAGGGGTGCGAAGTAAGCTGTCGGGCGTGCTGATCCCCCTCTCGAACACGCCCCGCGACTACGCCTGGGGGAGCCCGACGCTGATCGCCGACCTCGAGGGCCGCGAACCCTCGGGTGCGCCCGAGGCCGAGGTGTGGTTCGGCGACCACCCCGGTTCGCCCGCCGAGGTTCTCGACGGCACGGGCCGCACGCTCGACGCGTGGCTGCCCGCCGTCGCCGCCGCGCACGGCATCCCCGAGAAGCTGCCCTACCTGCTCAAGCTGCTGGCGGCGGGCGCGCCTCTGTCGATCCAGGTGCACCCGTCGAAAGAGCAGGCCGTCGAGGGCTTCGCGCGCGAAGAGGCGGCCGGCGTGCCGCGCGACGCGGGGGAGCGCAACTACAAGGACGACAACCACAAACCCGAGGTGATCGTCGCCCTGAGCGACACGTTCACCGCCCTCGCGGGTCTGCGCGACATCGCGGCGACGCGCGCGCTGGTCGACTCCCTCGGTGATGCCCCGGCCGTCCGCACGCTGCGCGGACACCTCTCGGCGGGCGACCCCGCCGAGGCCCTGCGTTCGACGATCGGGTGGCTGCTCGGCGCGGCGCGTCCCGCCGAGATCGAAGAGATCGTGGATGCCGCGGCATCCACCTCTTCCGAGGGATTCGGTGCCGAGCTGGCACTGACGCGGTCGCTGCACCGCGCCTACCCGGCCGACCCGGGCATCGTCGTCGCCCTGCTGATGAACCTGGTCGAACTGCGCCGGGGCGAGGCGATCTTCGTGCCCGCGGGTGTGCTGCACGCCTATGTCGCCGGTCTGGGCGTGGAGATCATGGCGGCGAGCGACAACGTGCTGCGCGGGGGCCTGACGCCCAAGCACATCGACGTCGACGAGCTGCTGGCGCTGGTGGACTTCCGTCCGGCGGAGCCGCCCTTCCTGGCGGCGACGCCGGCGGGCGCGGGCGCCGAGGTGTTCGCTCCCGGGATCGCGGACTTCGCGCTCGGGCATCTCGTCGCCGGCGAGCCCGCGCGTCTCGAGCTCGGCGGGGTGTCGATCGTGCTCGGCGTGGCCGGCGGGACGACCCTCACCGGTGCATCCGGGGATCGCATCGCGCTGCGTCCCGGGCAGGCGGCGCTGGCGACGCCCGACGAGTCGCCGCTGGTCGCCGACGGGGGCGGCGAGGTCTTCGTCGCGATGCCGGGGGCATGACCCGCGACACGCCGTGGCGGATCGTAAAGGTTCACGTCGGCCTTGAGGGTTTACGATCCGCGACTTGACCAATCCGAATCACACGGGTGTAATTATGACTGCGCGGAACCGCGTCATGGGGGCTTGAACGAGGCGGAGGACGATATGGCGACGTCGCAGTACCGGTCCGGTGTCCCGGACAATTGGTTCGTCGATCCGGTCGACCTGGGTGTACCCGGCGTCCGTCGCGACATCGACGCCACCGAAGAGAACACCCTCGCGTGGCAGACCGACGCGCTGTGCTCGCAGACCGACCCCGAGGCGTTCTTCCCCGAGAAGGGCGGCTCGACCCGCGATGCCAAGCGCATCTGCACCTCGTGCGACGTCAAGTCCGAGTGCCTCGAATACGCGCTGCAGAACGACGAGCGCTTCGGCATCTGGGGCGGTCTGAGCGAGCGCGAGCGCCGCAAGCTCAAGCGTCGCGCCTGAACCCCCGCGCCCACGATCCTCGTCCCGACGGCGCGGCGTCCGTGATCGACGGAACGCCCGCCTAGGCTGATCCGCGTCATGCCCGCCCGTGTACACGCCATCCTCGTCGTGCGTCCCGAAGGACGCACGCCCGCCGCGGACCACCTGGAACGCACCCTCGCCGCTCTCGCCGCGCAGAGTCGACCGGTCGACGCGCTCACGATCGTCCTCTGCGGCGCCGACCCGGCGCTGACCCGCCTGGCCGCCTCGTCGGGCGCCGAGGGTGTGATCACGGCATCCGCGGGAACCACCTTCGCCGCCGCCACGGCTCTCGCCACCCCGCGCCTCACGGGCGACGCGGTCTGGCTGCTCGCGCAGGACACCGCGCCCGACCCCGACGCCCTCGTGCGTCTCGCCGGGGCTCTCGAACTGTCGCCGCCGCTCGTCGTCGCCGCGCCGAAGCTCGTCGCCTGGGACGACCGCGACTCGATCCTGTCGCTCGGCGTGAGCATGAACCGCTACGGCAACACGGTCGAGCTCGCCGCGGGGGAGTTCGACCAGGGCCAGCGCGACACCGACGCCGACGTGCTCGGCTCCGACATCCGCGGCGTCCTCGTCCGCCGCGACGCCTGGACGGCCCTGGGCGGCCTCGACCCCGCCCTCGGCGGCGCCGACGAGGGCCTCGACCTGGGCGTGCGCGCCCGACTGGCCGGCCACCTCGTCTCACTGGTGCCCTCGGCCCGCGTCGCCGTCGCCGGCGACGGGGTCGCCGCCATGGCCCGCGGACGCCGACGCGCGCGCCGCCGCGCTTTCGCGACCCGCACCGCACAGCTGCACCGACGGCTCGTGTACGCGCCGGCGGCGGTCGTCCTGCTGCACTGGCTGTCGTTCCTGCCGCTCGCGCTGTGGCGGACGGTGATGCACCTGGTGACCAAGGTCCCCTACCGCGTGCTCCCGGAGTTCGGTGCCACCCTGCTGGTGATGGCCCGACCCGCCGCCGTCGCGCGCGCCCGCCGGCGCATCCGCACCTCGCGCCGCGTCGGATGGTCGCGCATCGCGCCGCTGCGCGTCTCGCGCGCCGACATGCGCATGCGCTGGGAGGGCGACGTCGCCGATCCCGACGCTCCCGTGCGCTCCGAGCTGCGTTTCTTCACCGGCGGCGGCGCGTGGGCGGTGCTGGGCGCGCTCGCCGTGTCGGCGGCCCTGTTCGCTCCGCTGCTCGCCTGGCCCGTGCTGGGTGGGGGAGGCCTCGTCCCCCTGCGCGCCACGGTCACCCAGCTCTGGCAGGACGCGGCGTGGGGCGCACGTCCTCTCGGGTGGGATGCCGTGGGCCCGGCCGACCCGTTCTCGGCGCTCGTCGCGCTGCTCGGCACGCTGTCGCCCGGCGACCCCTCGCGCGCATTCGTCGTGCTGTGGGTGCTTGCTCTTCCGCTCGCGGTGCTCGGCGGCTGGTTCGCCGCGACCCGCGTCACCGAGTCGTCGCTGCTGCGCATCGTCGCCGCCGTCGCGTGGGCCCTCGCCCCCACCTTCCTCGCCGCCCTCAACGAGGGCCGCCCCGCGCCGGTGCTGCTGCACCTGCTGCTGCCGTGGCTGTTCTTCGCCGCGAGTGTGGCGCACCGCTCGTGGGCGCCGGCGGGAGCGGCATCCGTTCTGCTCATCGCGGTGCTCGCGTGCGCGCCCTCGCTGGCGCCCGCGGTGGTCGTGCTGTGGTCGGCGGCGCTCGTGGTGGTCGCTCTGGTGGCCGGCCGGGGCATCGCGCGCGTGGTGTGGCTCGTCGTGCCCTCGGCGGTGGTCTTCGCTCCGCTCGTCTGGACGCAGGTGCGCGCCGGCAACCCCTGGGGTCTGCTCGCCGACCCGGGCCTTCCGTACGCGGGCGCCGAAGCCGCAGCCGATCCACTCGGACGCGCCCTGCTCGCGGCCGGCTTCCCGACCTCGGACCCGGGCGGATGGGCGAGCCTCACCGGCGGAACGGTGTGGTGGGTAGGTCTGCTGATCGCGCCGCTGGCCGTCCTCGCGCTGCTGTCGGTGCTCACTCCGCGGTGGATCGCGGCATCCGGCTTGATCGTCATCGCGGTCACCGGGCTCGCGACCGCCTTCGCCGCCGTGGGCATCGCCGTGTCGTTCGACCACTCGACCGCCGTCGCGCTGTGGCCGGGCGCGGGTCTCAGCCTCGCCTGGGTGGGCCTGGTGGGCGCCGCCGTGATCGCTCTCGACGCGGGTGTGCACGTGCGGGTGTCGGCGTTGCGCCCGATCGGCGCCCTGCTGGCGCTCCTGCCGCTCGCGGTCGCGGTCGCCCCCGCCCTCACCGCCACCGCCGCCGGGCCCGAGAGCGGGCGCACCGTCGTGACGAACGGACCGGTCTCGACCCTGCCCGCCTACGTCGCGGCCGAGGGACGCGGCTCGCTCGACATCGGCACGATCGTGCTCGACCCCCGCAACGACGGTCTGCGCGTGCAGGTCGTCTGGGGCGGCAGCGCGACGCTGACGGGCCAGAGCACGGTGCAGGCGACCCGCACCGCCGCCGACGAGGGCGACACCGAGCTCGCGGGCCTGGCGGCCGACCTCGTCACCCCCTCGTCGACCGACGTCGTGGAGAAGCTCGCCGCGAAGGGCATCGCCTTCGTCCTGCTCGCCTCCCCGCCCGACGGGGAGTCCGACGTCATCCGCGGAGACCGCCTGAGCGCCGCCTCGTCCCTGGACCAGCGCGACCTGCTCGACCCGGTCGGCGCCACCTCGCGCGGCGACCTGTGGCGCGTGAACACCGCGGTCGCGCCGCGCGCCCCGCTCGACGACCACCGCGTGGGCCTGCAGCGCCTCGTGGCCCTGGGCTCGCTCGGCGTCATCGTCGTGGCCCTGCTGCTCGCCGTCCCGACGGCGGCGTCTCGCCGCACCGCGCGCCGCACGCCGCGCATCGTGGGCCCGACCCCGGGAGGAACCCGATGAGCGATCGTCGACTCGTCCGCGTCGCCGCCACGAGCGCGCGACTCATCGCGGGTGCCGCGGTGGCCGCCGCCGCCGTGGTCGGAACGGTTGCGGCGATCGCCGCGCCCTGGCCGCAGTACCGCGCGGAACCGATCCGCGTCGACGCCACGCCCGAGGCCAGCGACACGCTGCTGGCGTGCGACGGGCCGCTCCTCGCGCTCGGGCGCAGCGCCGACTCCGCCAACGGCCTGACCGCCGCGGCCTCGCAGCAGATCGTCAGCGGTCCCGCCGACTCCGCCGCCGTGACGAGCGCGCTGACGGGAGCGACCGCCGACGGCTCGGGCGACGCACAGGCCCTGCGCGCGGCTCCGCGCGATCGCGCGTCGACGCCGCTCGCCGCGGCAGGCTCGGCGACCGTGGCGTCGACCGACCTCATCGGTTTCTCGGCCTCGGCGTGTCGCGCGCCCCTCGCCGAGTCCTGGCTCGTGGGCGGGGCGACCACAACCGGAGCCAACGACCTCGTCGTCCTCGCCAACCCCGGAGACGTCCCCGCGACGGTCCAGCTGTCGGTGTACGGCGCGCAGGGGGTCCAGACCCCGCCGAGCGGGCAGAACCTCGTCGTCCCGGCCGGTCAGCGCCGGGTGGTGCCCCTCGCGGGGCTCCTGCTCGGCGAGGAGAGCCCCGTCGTGCGCGTCGAGGCCTCGGGCGCCCCGGTCCACGCCTCACTGCAGGCCAGCCTCACCCGCGTCCTGCTGCCCGGCGGCAGCGACCAGGTCGCCCCCGCCCGCCAGGCCGACACGCGTCTGGTCATGCCGGGCGTCCAGGTCGTCACCTCCGCCGAGGGTCAGGCGGGCACCGTGCTGCGACTGCTCTCGCCCGGATCCGACGCCACCGCGACGGTGACGGTGACCCCGGTGGATGCCACGGCATCCGCGACCCCTCCCACCGACGTGCCGCTGACGGCGGGGCTTCCCACCTCGCTCGACCTGTCGGGCCTGTCGGCGGGGGCCTACACCGTCGACGTCTCGGCGACGGCCCCGATCGTCGGCGCGACGTGGTCGACCACCGGCTTCGGCGAGGGCGCCGACTTCGCCTGGTACGCCGACGCCCCCGAGATCTCGGCGCCGACCGTCGTCGCGGTCGCCGACGGGGCCGGGAGCAGCGCCTCGCTCGTGCTCGCCGCCGGCGACGCCGAGGCCGCCGTCACGCTGACACCGGCCGACGGCGGCGAGGCCACGTCGACGACGGTCGCGGCGAACGGATCGGTCGCGGTCCCGGTGACCGCGGGGGTCTACCGCCTCGAGTCGACGGCGCCGGTGCGCGCGTCGACGTCGTACGTGGGAACGGGCGCTCTCGCGTCGTATCCGTTGTGGCCCGCGGATGCCGCGGCCTCGGCGTTGACCGTCCTGCCGTAGGGCCGGGCGGGCCGGGGGCCGTGATCGGCCGGCCTCTCAGGGGAGCGGGCGGGGCGGTGGCGACCGTCCCGCCGTGGCATCGGGAGGGCCGGGGTCCGGCGGACGGGGCGCGGCTCGCTCGGCCGGCGTGAAGGACGCCTCTGCGGCCTGAGCGCCCCGCCGACGCGCCGTGCGGCTCAGAAGAAGCGGAAGCGCTCGGGACCGAGGTCCCACGGGTCGCGGTCGAGGTACTCGGCGGCCGCGCGGAACACGGCGCCCTCGATCATCATCCGCCGGTGCAGATCGTCGTCGTGGTGGGGGTGCCCGAGGCGTTCGATCGGCACGCGGTAGAGAATGATGCGCTTCTCGTCGCGCAGCACCGTCCAGCGCGGGATGCCGTCGGCCGCCGCCGGGGGCATGATGCCGATCTCGAACGAGACCTCGCGCAGGTCCGACCAGGCCGAACGCAGGAACTCCGCGGCCGCGCCGACGGCGACGTCGAAGCGCTCGACACGGGTGTCGATGGGCGGGAGCGGGGGGCGCACCACGGGGCTGCGGTTCTCGCGACCGTGGCGGCCGTGTCGCGAGGGGCGGGCGACCGGTCGCGCTTCGCGGGAACGGCGACGCATCATGCCTGCCATCCTACGTTCGCGCGGTCGGGTGGTCGGCGCGGTGCGGCGCCGACGTGCACAACGGCGGGGGTCGTGGGGACACGCCGGGGGTGGGCGGGTCTGAGGCGGCGTGTCGCGGCATCCGCCCGCCGTTGTGCACGGGCCGGGGGCGGAGGGGGGGAGAACGAGGGTGGGCGGGTGGAAACGGGGGCGGGCGGCGCGGCGCGGCCGTGGTGTCGGAGGTGCTGGCTAGGCTGACCGGCGATGCGCGACAGACTCTGCTCGAAGGTGGGATGCGCCCGCGAGGCGATGAGCACCCTCACCTACGATTACGGCGACCAGATGGCGGCCCTGGGCCCCCTCGGGCGCGCGGGCGACCCCCACGCGCACGATCTGTGCGCGATCCACGCCGACCGGCTCTCGGTCCCCAAGGGCTGGGTCGTCGTGCGTCACGAGACGCTGCGCGCCTGACCTCTCGGGCGGATGCCGGGAGTCCGCCGCTCGCTCAGGCGCGTTCGGTCAGGGCTGCGGCCCGCTCGTTCTCGAGCAGCAGCGCGCGGTACTCGCGGTCGCGCCGCACCGCCGACACGGCTCGGACGAGGATCTCGGCATCCACCTCGGGAACCGGTGACACGAAGGGGCGCACCGCGTGGGACAGCTCGGCGGCGACGCGCGCGCGTGCCGGCGGGTCGAGCGCGTCGGCTCCGCGGACGAACTGCGAGATGCGGGCGGCGAGCCGGTCGGGCAGTCGCGAGACGTCGGCGATACCGGCCCACGCCTCCATCCCCGCGGGGATGCCGGGCGCAGCCGGGGGGAGAGGACGCGTCCGCGTGCGCTCGCTGGCGGTGCCCGCGAGCAGGTCGCCCAGTCGCTGCGCGCGCGGGGTGAAGATCCCGACCACGGCGGCGATCGCCCCCAGGGTGAACCAGATCTCGAGGACCCCGGCCAGCGCGCGGATGAAGGCCTGACGGAAGCCCGCCGCGCCGCCGTCGGTGCGCACGATGCGCGCTCCCACCGCCAGCCGGCCGAGGCTGCGCCCGCGCGACAGCGTCTCGACCGCGGTGGGCAGCACGACGAGGACGAGCACGATGAGCGAGATCACCCCGATGTTCACCGCCGACTCGGCGATCACGCCCTGATCGATGAGCACGCCGAGCAGCAGCACCCCTCCGACGAGCACCACGGCGCCGACGATGAGGTCGATGACCGCGCTCAGCAGACGCAGGAAGAAGCCGACCGGCTGCACGTCGAGCGCGACCGCCTCGCCCGTGAGGGTTTCATCCGCGTCCGTGTGCACGAGGGCGACCGCGGCCGCGGTAGTCGAGGACGAAGCCATGCGTACAGTTGACCACATGGACCTCGACGCCCTCACGGCCGCCCGGCGAGAGGAATGGGCGCGACTCGACGAACTGGGCCGCCGACGACGCCTGAGCGGGCCCGAGGTCGACGAGCTCGTCACCCGCTACCGCGCGGCATCCGCGGATCTGGCCGACATCAAGACGTCGGCGGGACGCACCGACCAGGGCGACCACGTCTCGATCCTGCTCGCGCGGACGCGGCTGCGCCTCACCGGCGTTCGCGACAACGTCCTGAAGCAGGTTCCGCGCTTCTTCGTGCGGCAACTGCCCGCGGCGCTGTACCGCGTGCGGTGGATGACCGTGGCGGTGGCGGTGTTCTTCGTCGCCGTGTCGACGCTGGTCGCCCTGTGGATCTCGGGCGATCCCGCCGCCGTCGCGGCCCTGGGGTCCGAGAGTCAGCTGCAGGACTACGCCGACGAGCAGTTCGTGAGCTACTACCGCGAGAACCCCAACGCGATCTTCGCGGGGACGGTGTGGACCAACAACGCCTGGATCGCCGCGCAGTGCGTGCTCTTCGGGGTGACGGGCTTCTGGCCCGTGATGGTCATCATGCAGAACGCCGTGGGGGTGGGCAGCTCCGCGGCCATCATGATCGCCTTCGACCGCGCCGACGTGTTCTTCCAGTTCATCCTTCCGCACGGTCTGCTCGAGCTCACGGCGATCTTCGTCGCGGGGGCGGCGGGCCTGCAGATCTTCTGGGCGTGGGTGGCCCCCGGTCGCCGCACTCGCGCCGCGGCGCTCGCCGCGGCCGGTCGATCGCTCGCGACGGTCGCCGTGGGCCTGGTCTTCGCCCTCGCGCTGTCGGGCGTCGTCGAGG
This sequence comes from Microbacterium testaceum, assembly GCF_003075375.1. GTDB lineage: Bacteria > Actinomycetota > Actinomycetes > Actinomycetales > Microbacteriaceae > Microbacterium > Microbacterium testaceum_E. The sequence goes on from NZ_QDFT01000001.1 coordinate 145,105, forward strand.
GCTTCGTGACCCCGCGCGACTGGCCGTGGCCGGTCAAGATCGCGATCGGCGCGGCAGCCCTGGGCGTCTTCCTCTTCTACATGCTGATCATGGGCCGTCGCGCGGCCCGGGCCGGCGAGACGGGCGATCTCACCGAGTACGAGGCGGGGACTCCGACGCTCACGGCGGGATGACGGCATCCGGGATTCCCTCCGTTCACCGGCGTGTCATTTTTGATTCAATCAAAAATAGCTAGGCTGGTCGCATGCTCGACAGCCAGCCGGATGCCACCGCGGATGCTCTCATCCGCGGTGCCGGGCTGCGGGTGACGGCGACGCGCGTCGCCGTGCTCGAAGCCCTGCGCGACCGGCCCCACGCCACCGCCGACGACGTCTTCGCGCGCCTCGTCGGATCCCTCCCCGGAACGAGCAAGCAATCGGTCTACAACGCGCTCGGCGATTTCGCCGACGCGGGGCTGGCCCGCCGCATCGAACCCGCCGGACACTCCGGCACCTTCGAGCTGCGGGTGGGTGACAACCACCACCACGTGGTGTGCACCCGGTGCGGGCGCATCGACGACGTGGACTGCGTCGTCGGGGCCGCGCCCTGCCTGCACGCGCCGGAGGGGAGCGGTTTCGTCATCGAGACCGCCGAGGTGACGTTCTGGGGCGTGTGCCCCGACTGCCGAGCGGAATCCGAAGCCGAAAAACCGAGAGGATCCCGATGAGCGACACGCTGAACGGATGCCCCGTCTTCCACGACGGCGCCGCCCCCGACGACAACCGACTCCCCGTGGGCGAAGCGCCCGCCGACAGCGAGCCCGCCGGAGCCCTGCCCCACCCGACCCAGGGATCGGCCAACCGCGTGTGGTGGCCCGAGAGCCTGAACGTGAAGATCCTCGCCAAGAACAACGCCCAGCGCGACCCGCTGGACGAGGGCTTCGACTACCGCGCGGCCTTCGAGGCCCTCGACCTCGACGCCGTCAAGAAGGACCTGCAGCAGGTCATGACGACCTCGCAGGACTGGTGGCCCGCCGACTTCGGCCACTACGGCCCCCTGATGATCCGCATGGCCTGGCACAGCGCCGGCACCTACCGCGTGACCGACGGTCGTGGCGGATCGGGTGCGGGCATGCAGCGCTTCGCGCCGCTGAACAGCTGGCCCGACAACGTCAACCTCGACAAGGCCCGCCGCCTGCTGTGGCCCGTCAAGAAGAAGTACGGCCAGTCGATCTCGTGGGCCGACCTCATGATCCTCGCCGGCAACGTCGCGCTCGAGGACATGGGCTTCCCCACCTTCGGCTTCGCCGGTGGACGCACCGACGTGTGGGAGCCCGACGACGACGTGTACTGGGGCCCCGAGACCACCTGGCTCGGCGACGAGCGCTACGCGGGCGACCGCGAGCTCGAGCGTCCGCTCGCCGCGGTGCAGATGGGTCTGATCTACGTCAACCCTGAGGGTCCCAACGGCAACCCCGACCCGCAGCTGTCCGCGAACGACATCCGCGAGACCTTCGGTCGCATGGCGATGAACGACGAAGAGACCGTCGCCCTCATCGCGGGTGGTCACACCTTCGGCAAGACGCACGGCGCGGCGAGCGACTCGCACGTGGGCGTCAACCCCGAGGCCGCCGACATCAACGACCAGGGCTTGGGCTGGAAGAACAGCCACGGCACCGGCAAGGGCGACGACACCATCACCAGCGGCCTCGAGGTCACGTGGACGTATCACCCCACCCGCTGGGACAACGAGTTCTTCCACATCCTGTTCGGCTACGAGTGGGAGCTCTTCCAGAGCCCCGCGGGCGCGCACCAGTGGCGTCCGGTCAACGGCGGCGGCGAGGGACTCGTCCCCGAGGCGCACTCCGCGGGCCGCCGCGAGCCGCGCATGCTCACCAGCGACCTGGCCCTCCGCGTCGACCCGGCCTACGAGAAGATCTCGCGTCGCTTCGCCGAGGACCCCGCCGCCTTCCAGGACGCCTTCGCCCGCGCGTGGTTCAAGCTGACCCACCGCGACATGGGTCCGCGCGAGCGCTACCTCGGCTCCGAGGTCCCCGCCGAGGTGCTGGTGTGGCAGGACCCCGTCCCCGCCGTCGACCACGCCCTCATCGACGCCGACGACGCCGCCGCCCTCAAGCAGCAGATCCTCGACAGGGGCCTCTCGGTGCAGCAGCTGGTCACGACGACCTGGGCCGCGGCATCCACGTTCCGCGGCAGCGACAAGCGCGGGGGCGTGAATGGTGCGCGCATCCGCCTCGAGCCGCAGAAGAGCTGGACGGTCAACAACCCCGAGCAGCTGGCATCCGTGCTCGAGACCCTCGAGGGCATCAAGGCCGAGTTCGACGCGAAGGGCGAGAAGAAGGTCTCGATCGCCGACCTGATCGTGCTCGCGGGCAACGCGGGTGTCGAGCAGGCCGCCCTCGCCGGCGGCGTCGAGGTCGAGGTGCCCTTCACCCCGGGCCGCACCGACGCGTCGCAGGAGCAGACCGAGATCGAGTCGTTCCGCTGGCTCGAGCCGATCGCCGACGGCTTCCGCAACTACGCCTCGCGCGAGACGCGCCTGCCCGCGGAGTTCCTGCTGCTCGACAAGGCCAACCTGCTGACCCTCACCGCACCCGAGATGACCGTCCTCGTCGGCGGTCTGCGCGCGATCGGCGCAAACTGGGACGGCTCGGACTGGGGCGTCTTCACCGACACCCCCGGCGCCCTGACCAACGACGTCTTCGCGAACCTGCTCGACCTGGGCACGACGTGGAAGCCCCTGGATGCCGGCAAGCACGCGTTCCTGGGCACGCGCGACGGGTCGGGCGAGAAAGTCGGCGTCGGCACCCGCGTCGACCTGGTGTTCTCGTCGAACTCCGAGCTGCGTGCGCTCGCCGAGGTCTACGCCTCGGACGACGCGAAGGAGAAGTTCGTGCGCGACTTCGTCGCCGCGTGGCGCAAGGTCACCGAGCTCGACCGGTTCGACCTGGTCTGAGCCGCGCGCCGCTGGCGCATCCGGAAGGCCCGTCCCCTCTGCGGGGCGGGCCTTCCGCCGTCGGGGGCAGCGGACCCCTCGTCCCACTTTTGGTCGGTTGCGGGTGCGCGGGGCGACCAAAAGTGGGACATGCGCCGTCAGAAGTGGGACGAGGGGTCGCCGGGGTGGGCAGCGGACCCCTCGTCCCACTTTTGGTCGGTTGCGGGTGCGCGGGGCGACCAAAAGTGGGACATGCGCCGTCAGAAGGGGGACGAGGGGTCGCCGGGCGACGAACGTCAGGCGCGCGAGAGGCGGCGCAGGCCCTCGTCGATCGACACCGCGGGCGTCCAGCGCAGGTCGCGGCGGATCTCGGTCTGATCGAACCAGTGCGCCGTCGACAGCTGCTCGGCGAGGAATCGCGTCATGGGCGGCTCGTCCTGGCCCGGGCGCACCGCCCACACGCGCTCGATGAGCGACCCCGCGGCCTTCGCCAGGCCCGCGGGCACGCTGAACCGCGGCGGCGTCACGCCCGAGGCGCGGCAGATCCCGGCCAGCAGATCGCCGACCGGGCGCGGCTCGCCGTTCGTCAGCACGTAGGCGCGACCGCTCACCTGATCGACGCGCTCGAGGGCGGCGGCGATCCCGGATGCCGCGTTGTCGACGTAGGTCGAGTCGATCAGCGCCGTGCCCCCGTCCAGCAGTGGCAACGTGCCGCGTCGGGCCCGCGCGACGACCCGCGCGATGAGCTGCGTGTCGCCCGGTCCCCACACCAGGTGCGGCCGGATCGCGACGAGTGCCGTGCCATCGCCCGCCCGTGACAGCGCGAGCAGCTCGGCCTCGGCCTTCGTGCGGGCGTACTCGCCGTGCGCGGCGGACGGATCCGCCGGTTCGGCTCCGACGCCGGCGAGGGCGTGCCCCGCGTGCGCGACCGACGGCGACGACACGTGCACGATGCGCGTGACGCCCGCGTCGGCGGCGGCGTCCAGCAGCGTGCGGGTGCCCTCGACGTTCACCGCGCGGAAGTCGGCCGGGTCCCCGGCGAGAGACACCTTCGCGGCCAGATGCACGACGCCGTCGATTCCCGAGAGGGCGGATGCCACGGCATCCGGATCCGTCACCGAACCGAGCCGGTCGTCGGCGCCCGCGACGCCCGAGGGGCGACGCTGCAGCGTGCGCACCGTGTGGCCGGCCTCGAGCAGCGCGCCGACGACGGCCCGGCCGAGGAACCCGGACGCCCCGGTGGCGAGGACCTTCACAGCGCCGTCGGCTTCTCGCCCGCGAGGACGCGCTCGGCCCAGGCCGCGACACGGGAGCGGTCGATCTTGGAGTTGTGGCGGATGTCGGTCGGCAGGGTCGGCACGACCAGCACCGCGGCCAGGCGCTGCGCGGTCGCCGCGCGCACCGCGTCGGTCAGATCGGGCGATGCCAGCCCCGGGCGGCGATCATCGGTCTCGGCGACCGCGACCACCACCTGACGACCCGCCGGGCCGACGCCCACCGCCGCGGCGCGCGAGACGCCGTCGACCGTTTCGACGTCCTGCTCGACGCCGACCGGCGTGACCGGTCCGTCCGCGGTGGTGATGACGTGGGGGAGGCGGCCCTCGACCCACAGGCGTCCGTCCGCGTCGAGATGACCGACGTCGCCGGTGCGGTGCCACCGCTCGCCGAGGCCGCGGCGGGCCTCGCGGTCGGTGAGGTGCAGGCGGAAGTACCCGCGCTTGAGGTGCGGTGCCGAGATGACGATCTCGCCCGTGACACCGGTGTCGGTGGTGGGCTCGCCGATCGCGCGACCTAGGGCGTCGAGGGCGGAGATCCGCACCTCGCCCGTGCCCAGGGGGCGACCGACGCAGACGCCGCGGTCGCCCCGCGCGGCCTCGATCTCGGGCAGGGTCACGTCCGCCACCAGCAGGCACTCGGTCATGCCGTAGGGCGTATGCGCCGTGGCGTTCGGCATGAGCGCCTGCGCACGACGCAGCAGGTCGACGCTGACGGGGGCGCCGGTGGACAGGAACGTCTCGACGCGTCCCAGGGCCGCGCGATCGGCATCCGTCAGCTCCGCAGAGGTCGCGACCACGTTGGCCACGGCCGCGGGCGAGAGGAAGACGATGCGCGCGTCCGAGGCGCGCACCGCCGCGGCGACCGCGGCCGCGGTCAGCGTGCGCGGAGCTGAGACGTCCATGTCGGGCGTCGCCGAGCGGGTGCCGAGGGCCGGTCCCAGCAGGGCGAACGGGGCGAAGCCGGTCACCAGGCCCGTCTCGGCGGTGACGCCGAAGTGCGCGGCGAGGGTGTCGCGCAGGGCGATGAGCTGCGCATGCGTGTAGACGACGCCCTTGGCCGGGCCCGTCGAGCCCGAGGTGAAGAGCACCGCGGCGTCGGCGTCGGCGGGGGGCGGCTCGGGCAGGGTGCGTCCGCGACCGGCGCGGGCGAGGTCGGACAGACTCGCCTCGACGCCCAGGGCGCGGGACGACGCGGCCGGAAGCGCCGCCGCCGAGATGCGGCGACCGGGCCAGCCCAGGGCGCGCGCGGCGGCGAGGCCGGCCGTCTCGCCGATGACCACGTCGGGCACCGCACCGCGTACGGCGCGGGACAGACCCCGGATGCCGAGACCCCGGTCGGCCACGACCACCACGGCGCCGATGCGCAGGCACGCGTAGAGGGCGGCGGTCAGCGTCGGGCCCGGTTGCACCAGCAGCGAGACGCGGTCGCCCGCGCGGACGCCGAACGCGTCGAGACCGGCCGCGATCTCGTCGACGCGCGCGGCCAGCTGACGCCAGCTGACCCGCAGCGGCTCGGCTCGGCGGGTCGTGCTCATATCGATCACGGCGGTGTCGTCGTCGGCGCGGCGGGCGACGAGGGCGTCCCACAGGCGGCCCGTGTCCTTCGCGGCCGGCGCGGCCGCACGGGACGAACGGCGGGTGCGCGGCGGCGGGGTCGCGGCATCCGTCACCTTCTCGTCGAGCCAGTCCAGGACGACGTCGGCGTAGGGGCGCTCCTCGGCGATCAGGTGCCCGGCACCTTCGAAGCGGTGGACGTCGGCGTGCGGCATCCGCTCGGTGAGGTCGTCGAGGTGGTCCTCGCCGAAGACGGGGTCCTTCGGTCCGCGCAGCAGCAGGGCGGGCACCGTCAGCTCGCGCAGTCCCGCCGACATGCGGTGCAGCGCCGGTGTGCTCTCGTGGTCGGGGGTCGCGGGGATGTCGGCGACGAATCCGCCGATCCCGCGCCGGCGCGCGACGGTCGCGTACGGGCTGCGGAACGCCGCGCGCACGGCCGGGTCGAGGTCGGCCAGGGCCAGGGTGACGTCGAGGAAGGCGGTCGTGCCCGTCGTGCCGGCGGCGAGCATGCCCCGCGCCGTGGCCACGCGCAGCGCGAACGGCAGCGCCGCCCCGTCGGGGTGGTGCACGGCGGTGTTCAGCGCCATGACCGCCGCGAGACGGTCGCGGTTCTCGACGGCCCAGCCGAGCGAGACGGGTCCGCCCCAGTCGTGCCCGAGCGTCACGATCGGACCCGGGATGCCGAGCTCGGTGACGAGCGCGTCCAGGTCGGCGATCCGCTGCGCCAGCGTCCGGCGCAGGGGAGTGCGCTCCGAGAAGCCCATCTCGAGCTGGTCGACGGCGACGACGCGCCACGCGGGGCGGCCCGCGTCGGCGCGGGCGAGCGAGGCGGCGACGAGGGCGCGCCACAGGTACGACCACGTCGGGTTGCCGTGCACCGCGACGATGGTGCCCAGCGGCTCGACGCCGCGGCGCTCGAGGGCGTCGCCGGTGTCGAGGATGTGCCACGTGCGTGTCGCCCCGGCGTCCGCGAGGACGCCGTCGACGGCGACCAGTCGCGAGAGCGACGGATCGAGACCGGGCAGCCCCGAGGGGGCAAGGGTGGCCTGCGGGCCCGTCACGCGGGGACGGCTCACCAGGCCAGCTCCAGCATGCCGGTGTTCAAGCCGGAGCCCACTCCCATCAGCAGGACGCGATCGCCCCGGCGCAGCGTCTTCTGCTCGGCCGCGAGGGTGATCGGAATGGATGCCGGGCCCACGTTGCCCAGGTGCGGGTAGGTGACCGGGACGCGCTCGCGGTCGAGCTTGGCCGCGCGCACGATCGCCGAGGTGTGCACCGACGAGACCTGGTGGGTGACGTAGCGGTCCATGCCCGTCCACGAGAACTCGTCCTTGGCCTCTTTCCACGCCGAGACGACGAGGTCGAGACCGCCCTTGAGCAGCGCCTTCGCGTCGGTGAACATGCCGTCGACGCTTCCCACGCACAGGTCGTAGAACTGCGTCGCCGCGCGGGTCACACCGCCTACGATGCGGTGCCCTTCGGGGTGGTCGCTCGCGCGGCCCAGGACGGCCGCGGCGGCGCCGGAGCCGAGCGTCAGCGAGGCGAACTCCTGCATGAAGGCGTCGCGGTCGAGGTCTTCGCGCACGAGACGGTTGATCGTGTTGACCTGGATCTCGTCGGCATCCTCGCCGTTGACGATGAGGGCGTACTTGACCTGGCCCGACTGAATCATGCCGGCGGCCAGACTCATGCCGTTGATGAAGCCCAGGCAGGCGTTGGCGACGTCGAAGTTGATCGCCGAGCTGGGCAGGCCGAGGCCGTGGTGCAGGCGCACCGCCACCGAGGGCTCGAGGTGCTTGCGGGTGACCGACGTGTTGATGATCAGCCCGATCTCGCTCGGGTCGACGCCGGCCTCGGCGAGGGCCTGCTTGCCGGCGGCGATCGTCGCCTCGTCCGAGGACTCGCCTTCGGCCCAGTTGCGGCGTTCGTTCACCCCCGCCACGCGGCGCAGCAGCCCCGGCTTGAGCTTGAGGCGCTTGAGCGCGGGAGCCAGACGCTCCTCGATGTCGTCCGACGTCGTGACGCGGCTGGGCAGGACGCTCGCCACCGATACGAGGGCCACATCGTCGAAGTGCGTGGTGGCGTTACCTGGCAAGAGAGCTCCCGCATCCTGTGCGTAGACGGCGAGGCCGCGCGCGGAGGGGACACGCTGACGGCTGGAAGGGTACCCCCCAGGATAAGCCGCGACGTATGTCGCGGGCTGCATGAGGGCTGGACGTGCTAAAGGCGGCCCGCTGCCTTGAGCGCCAGATAGCGGTCGGCGACCAGCGGGGGGAGGTCGTCGGCGGAGGCGGACACCGCGTCGCCGCCGGCCCGCACGACCGCGTCGCGCACGCGTTCGGCATCGTGGCGCGCGCGTTCTATCGCCGCGGCGGCGTACACGTCCGCGGCGTCGCGGTGGGCGGGGACCTCGCCGGGACCGTCCGTGGCCGTGGCTACGAGCAGGCGCGAGCGCTGGGCCACGGCGGGGAGGGCGGCGAGGAAGCCGCGCGCCGCCTCGGGGTCATCGGCGGCGGTGAGCAGCACGACGAGCGCCGGACGCACCGACAGGCCGCGCACCTGGGCGAGGGCGGCGTCCCAGTCGGTGTCGATGAGCTGCGCATCGACCGGGGCCATGGCATCCACTAGGGCGGGAAGCAGCTGCGACCCCTCCACCCGGGTCACGCGAGCCCGCGTGATGCGGTCGAACATGAGCAGGTGCACGTGGTCGCCCGCGCGTGCGGCCAGCACCGACAGCAGCAGCGCCGCCTCCATCGCGGCGTCCAACCGGACGCCGTCGCCGACCCGCGCGGCGGCCGTGCGTCCGGTGTCGATGACGATCACGACGTGGCGGTCGCGCTCGGGCCGCCAGGTGCGCAGCATGGTCGTGCCCGCGCGGGCGGTCGCGCGCCAGTCGATCGAGCGCACGTCGTCTCCGCGCACGTACTCGCGCAGGCTGTCGAACTCGGTGCCCTGTCCGCGCACCTGCAGCGTCGTGTTGCCGTCGAGTTCGCGCAGCCGCGCGAGGCGCGACGGAAGATGACGACGCGAGGTGAACGGGGGCAGCACCCGCAGCCGCGCGGGCGCGTCGATGCGGGCCTGCCGTCCGGCCAGTCGCAGGGGACCGACGGCGCGGATCACGACGAACGCGCTGCGCAGCTCGCCGCGTCGCCGGGGCAGCAGCGGCAGGGGGGCGCCCCTCCGTTCGCCGGGCGGCACGACGACGCTCTGCCGCGCGGACGGCGCTCCCGCGGTGGGCTGCCAGGCGTCGCGGATGCTCGCGCGCAGCAGGCGGCGACCGAGGTTGCGCACGCGGATCTCGCCCGCGACCGGCTCGTCGCGCAGCGCGCGGTCGGGGTGCGTGCGGGTGATCTCGACGCGGCGCGGATCGGCGGCGAGAGCGACGTCGACGCCCGTCAGGATCGCGCACAGCAGCACCCACCCGCCCGCGACGCCCCACGCGGGCGCGCCGCCGCTCGTGAACAGCACGAGTGGCACGACGCCGAGGGCGACGAGCAGGACGAGGCGGCCGGTGACGAACATCAGATCGGCACGCGGGTCTGCTGCAGCACGGAGGTGAGGATGGCATCCACCGAGACGCCCTCGATCTCGGCCTCGGGACGCAGGCGGATGCGGTGGCGCCACACGGGCACCAGCATGGTCTGCACGTGGTCGGGGGTGATCGCCGGGTAGCCGCCGAGCCAGGCCCACGCCTTGGCCGCGGCGAGCAGGCCGGTCGTCGCGCGCGGGCTCACCCCGAGCAGCACCGACGGGCTCTGCCGGGTCGCCCGGGCGAGGTCGACGACGTAGCCGAGCAGGTCGTCGTCCACGGCGACCGAGGCCGCGGCCCGCTGCGCGGAGAGGATCTCGGATGCCGTGACCTGCGGCTCGACTCCCGCCTCGGCGAGGCGGCGGGGGTCGAAGCCGTTCGCGTGTCGACGCAGCACGTCGACCTCGGCGTCGCGACCGGGCAGCTCGACGACGAGCTTCAACAGGAAGCGGTCCAGCTGCGCCTCGGGGAGGGTGTAGGTGCCCTCGTGCTCGATGGGGTTCTGCGTCGCCGCGACGAGGAAGGGGTCGGGCAGGGGCCGGCTCTCGCCGTCGGACGAGACCTGGCGCTCCTCCATGGCCTCGAGCAGGGCCGCCTGGGTCTTCGGGGGCGTGCGGTTGATCTCGTCGGCCAGCAGCACGTGGGTGAAGACCGGACCCGCGCGGAACTCGAAGCCGCCGGCCCGCGCGTCGTAGACGAGGGATCCGGTGACGTCGCCGGGCATGAGGTCGGGAGTGAACTGCACGCGTCGCGTGTCGAGGCCCAGGGCGCGGCTGAACGAGCGCACCAGCAGGGTCTTGGCGACGCCGGGGACGCCCTCGAGCAGGACGTGTCCGCGCGAGAGCAGCGCGATCAACAGTCCCGTGACGGTGCCGTCCTGACCCACCACCGCCTTGCCCACCTCGAGGCGCACGCGGTGCATCGCGTCGCGGAGGGCGGCGTGGTCGTGCGCGTCCGCGGCGCTCCGGCGCTGATCGGTCGCGGGTGCGGGCCAGGCCGGGGTGTCGGGGGTGTCGGTCATCGGAGGGTCCCTTCGGTTCGGACGGCGGCGCGCACGCTCGCCTCGAGATCGCGGAGTCGGTCGGCGGCCGCGACGAGGTCGCGGTCGGTGGCGGGCCGGTCGTCGACGAGGATGCCGCGGACGCGCGCGCGGTCGGCGCCGAGGCGCTCCGCGACGGCGTCGGCGGTGTCGCCGGGGGAGGTGCGTGCAGCGAGGCCCAGCAGGCGACCGATGCGCCCCCGCGCGGCCCGGCGCAGCTCGTCGAGCGCGTGCCCCGCGTCGCCCGAGGCGGTGTACAGGCGCGCGCGGCCCTCGGTGGTCTCGGTGGCGCGCACCGTCACCGGCAGACGCTCGGTCACCAGCGGGCCGAAGCGCCGCCCCCGCCAGACGGCCGCGACGAGCGCCGAGAGCAGCAGCAGGACGATCGCGGGCGTCACCCACGGCGGGGTCAGGTCGGACAGCGTCGGCGGGGCGGTGCCGGGGTCGGCGTCGGCGGGCGAGGGGACGTACCAGACGAGTCGTTCGCTCTGCCCCAGCACGCCGAGCGCGAGGGCGGCGTTCCCGTCGAGGGGGAGCGTCGAATTGGTCAGGGTCGCGAGGCCGTCGACCGCGGTGATCGTCCGGCCGTCTCGGGCGATCGTGATCAGTCCGTAGCCCCCGTCGGAGCCGAAACACGCCCGGACGTCGTCGCCGGGCACGAACAGCGAACCGATGCGCGCCCTCCCCGCGTTCGCGGCCGCCGGTACCTCGCACGCGGCGTCGACCGCGACGTCGGGGGCGAAGCCGCCGAGGGACGAACCGTTCAGCAGCACGTCGAGCGACCGCGTGCGCGGGTCGATCAGGACGACGTGGCGCGCGCGGCCGGAGAGGTCGCGCAGACCGTCATCGGACAGCATCGGCGCATCGGGCACGACCAGCGTCGCGTCGCCGGCGTCGAGGGCGCGTTCCGCGTCGGCGCGATCGCGAGCGATGCTCACCGTCACGCCCTGCTGCTCGAGCACGCGGACGACCGCCCGCGTGCCGTCGGGTCCGGCGGATTCCGGATCCAGGATGCCGCGCTGCGCGTAGCCGCCGTAGACGAAGAGGCCCCCGATCAGCGAGACCAGCGCCAGTCCCGCGATCAGGGCGATCCACCCCAGCGCGCCGCGGGTGCGGGCGCGCGGAGCGGGGGTGGCCACCGCGCTCACGCGGGGACCGCCGGTCGCGCGCGCACCGCGGCGTCGTCGAGATCGGCCACGACGCGGTAGCTCTCGGCCGTGCCGGGGCGACGCAGGTACCGCACGTCGTCGAAGGTCTCGGCGGCCGTGTCGAGGGCGTCGGCGAGGGGCGGCAGCGCCGCACTCGCCGCGCGCGCGAACGCGCGGACGGTCGCGCCCGGGGGCGGGTCGACGATGCCGCGCTCGGCGAGCCCGCGCGCGAAGGCGCGGAAGCGCAGGACGATCGCTTCATCCCAGTCCCCGCGCGCGGCGGCCGCCGCGGCATCCGCTCGCAGCTCGTCGGCGGAGCGGACGTCGTCGTCGTCGAACAGGGCGTGCACGGCGGGAGCGGCGCGGGGGGTGAGGCGGGGGCGCCCCCAGATGAGCAACGCCACCACGACGACCGCGACCACGATCACCCCGAGCACGACGAAGGCCCAGGGGCCCCACCCGCCCGTGTCGGGCACGGTGAAGAGGTCGCGGACGAACCGCGCGACCGCCTGCGCGATGCGGTCGACGACGGTGGGCTCGGCGGCCTGGTAGACGGGGTCGGAGAGCTCCTGCTCGGCCCACTCGCGCGCCTGATCGGGGTCGGGCAGCAGCGGCAGGTCGGCGGCGCTCAGGGCGGGGATCGTCACGCGTCGCCGTTCGAGCCGGGGGCCGTCCAGGACGTGGGGGCGGCGGGGGCGGCCGGGGGACCGGCGGGGGAGGAGGCGGGCGGGGCCGGGGACGCGGGAGGCGCCGCGGGTGCCGGGGCGGGGGCCGCGTACGGCGGGGTCGCGGGGCCGGCCTGCGCGGGATACCCGGGCTGCGCGCCGTACCCGGGCTGTGCGCCGTACCCGGGCTGCGCCGCGTACCCCGCGAACGCGGGCGCCGGCCCCGCGGGCACCGGAGCCGGACGGGCCACCACGCGTCCCACCCCGACCAGGTAGGGATCCGTCAGTTCCACCGCCCCGGCATCGCGCGCCTCGACGTAGTTCTGCAGGTCGTGGTCGAGAGCCTCGACGCGCATGCGGGCGTCCACGTAGACGAGCACGGCCGAGGTCGACTGGACCACGAGGGCGATGCACTGCACGAGAAGGATGCCGAACTGTCCGATGATCTGCACCACGACGAGGCTGACGATGGCCGTCACCGAATCGCCGCCGGTCGGGGCGAGGATCCCCGGGACGATCCCGGAGATCAGGCTCAGGGGGATCGAGATGATCTGCGCGACGATCCCGAAAGCCACCGAGACGACGATGACCACCCCGAGCGTCGACCAGAAGCGTCCGCGGGTCAGCGCCCACGACCGCCCGATGGCGCGGAAGACGGGCGCGCGCTCGAGGATGATGACCGACGGGACGAGGAAGAGCTTGGGCGTCAGCCACAGGTACAGGGGGATCAGCGCGATCAGGGCGAGGATGCCGACGAGGATGCCGACCCACACCACGGCGATCGCGAGCAGCGCGACGATGCCCGCGAGCAGACCCACCGCGAGCACGGTCGCCGTCAGCGCGAGGGCGCTGTAGCCGATCAGCTTCCAGAAGACCGGCTTGACGCGCGCCCATGTCGCGCGGAGCGTGGGCTTCTCGGCCACCACCGCGTGGGCCACCTCGGCCACCACGACGCCCTGCACGACCACGCTCAGCGCGCCGCTCGCGAGTCCGAGCACCAGTGTCGTGATCGCGGTGATGACGATGGACCCGGTCATGATCGCGTCGAAGTCGTCGCTGCCGTAGGGAACGGTGTCGAGGCGCGAGAAGCTCGCGATCGCCACGCCCGCGATCGCGGCGGTGAGCACGATGGTCGCGAGGGCCTGCACGACGAGCGCGAAACCGAGCAGCACCTTGGGGTTGTGGCGCAGCGCCACGAACGAGCGGCCGAGGATCGTGCCGAACCCGTAGGGGTGCAGGGGGACGATGCCCGGGCGGGATGCCGGGGTCCAAGCCGGGTACGCGTTCACGGTGGCGCCTCCTCGTACACGTGGCGGTGCCCTCATCGTGTCACACACCCCCGACACGCTCGCCCCGCTCGCAGACACGTCGACTACTCTCTTCAAGACGTGCCCCCACCCGGGGCGTGGCCCGTTTTCCCGAGCGGGTTCGAGACGGAAGACGCACACCCGAATGACTTCACGGATCCTGGTCGTCGACGATGACACCGCTCTGGCCGAGATGATCGGCATCGTGCTGCGCACGGAGGGATTCGACACGGCGTTCTGCGCCGACGGCGCCCAGGCGGTCGAGGCTTGGCGCACCGAGCGTCCCGACCTCATCCTGCTGGACCTCATGCTCCCCGGCGTGGACGGCATCGAGATCTGCACGCGCGTGCGGGCGGAGTCCGGCATCCCGATCATCATGCTCACCGCGCGCACGGACACCGCCGACGTGGTCAAGGGACTGGAATCCGGGGCCGACGACTATATCGTCAAGCCCTTCAATCCGAAGGAGCTCGTGGCCCGCATCCGCACGCGCCTGCGACCTGCTCAGGCCCCGGCCGACGAGACGCTGCGCATCGGCGACCTGGTCGTCGACGTCGCCGCGCACGAGGTGCGCCGCGGCGACGCGCCGATCGCACTGACCCCCCTCGAGTTCGAGCTGCTGGTCGCCCTCGCCGAGAAGCCGCAGCAGGTGTTCTCGCGCGAGATGCTGCTCGAGCAGGTGTGGGGCTACCACTACAAGGCCGACACGCGTCTGGTGAACGTCCACGTGCAGCGCCTGCGCGCCAAGATCGAGGCCGACCCCGACAATCCGCGGATCGTGACCACCGTGCGCGGCGTGGGCTATCGCGCCGGCGCGGTGGCCTGAGCACCCCATGACGGGCGTGGTGCGGACCCTGCCTCCGCCCCGGCGCGGTGTGCGGGATTGGCGGGCGACGCGGGACCGTCTCGCGACGCTCTGGCGTCGGTCGCTGCGCTTCCGCACGATCGTCATCACCGTCACGCTGACGGCCGTGACGATCCTCGTGACGTGCGTGGCGATGGCCCTCGTCATCCAGAACGAGCTGTTCACCGCCCGCAAGGACCAGGTGCTGCTCGAGGCGCAGCGCGCCACGGCCGCGGCGCAGGCGACCCTCGACGCGGCGGTGGACTCCACCGACCCCGCGGCGGCGCAGACCCTCATGAACGGCATCGCCACGCGCCTGTCGCAGCAGTCCTCGAGCGATCTCATCGCGCTGTACCGCATCGGTCCGCCCTCGCCGCTGGCTCCGCAGCCGTTCATCTCGCCCGCGTTCCAGTCCCGGCTGGTCACCGAGGCGCTGCGCACCCAGGTGCAGTCGAGCCCCGATCTGCAGTGGTGGCAGTCGGTGGCGCTCCCCGCCGGCAACGGGCGGGAGGTGCCCGGCATCCTGGTGGGGCACCAGCTGCGCTTCCCCGCCGAGGACGGCGTCGACTACTACGAGCTGTACATGGGGTACGACCTCACCAGCGCCTCGCAGACCCTGGCCTTCGTGCAGGTGCTGCTGTGGGTGGTCGGCCTCGTCCTGGTCGTGCTGATCGGCGCGATCGCCTGGTTCGTGCTGCGCTCGGTCACGACGCCGATCGCGGATGCCGCCGAGACCAGCGCGAAGCTCGCGGCGGGCGATCTGGGCGTGCGGCTGCCCGTGCGCGGCGAGGACGAGCTGGCGACGTTGAACCGCTCGTTCAACGCCATGGCCGACAGCATCGAGTCGCAGATCAAGGAGCTCGCCGACCTCTCCCTCGTGCAGCAGCGTTTCGTGTCGGACGTGTCGCACGAGCTGCGCACGCCGCTGACGACGATCCGTCTCGCGGCCGACATGATCAACGACCAGCGCGAGGAGTTCGATCCCGCGACGGGTCGCGCGGCCGAGCTGCTGCACGCACAGGTGCAGCGCTTCGAGGTGCTGCTGACCGATCTGCTCGAGATCAGCCGCTACGACGCCGGATCCGTCCAGCTCGAGCTCGAGGCGACGAGCCTCGCCCACCTGGCCGAGGACGTCATCCTGTCGATGGAGCAGCTGGCCGAGGGGCACGGCTCCGACGTCCGCCTGGTCGCGCCGGGCGGGTACACCCCGGTCGAGATGGACGCCCGACGCGTGCGCCGCATCGTCCGCAACCTGCTCGGCAACGCGATCGAGCACGGCGAGGGACGTCCCATCGTGGTGTCGGTGGACAGCGATCGGGATGCCGTCGCCCTCGGCGTGCGCGACTTCGGCCTGGGCATGCGCCCCGACGACGTCGAGCGCGTGTTCGACCGCTTCTGGCGGGCCGACCCCTCGCGCGTCCGCACGATCGGCGGAACGGGTCTGGGTCTGTCGATCGCCCTCGGCGATGCGCGCCTGCACGGCGGCACCCTGGCCGTGTGGTCCGAACCCGGACGCGGATCGAACTTCGTCCTGACCCTCCCGCGCAACGGTCGGCCCGTGAACAGTTCGCCCCTCCCGCTCGTCCCGGACGACGAGCAGGGCGGCGCCCTCGAGGCGTTCGGCCTGACCCAACCCATCGCCACCCGCCCCGGCATCCGGAGGACGACATGAGACGCGCGCTCGCCCTCGTCAGCCTCGCGCTGGTGCTCGCGCTCGCCGCCTGCACGGGCCTTCCCACCTCGGGATACGTCAACCCGGGTCGCGGACCTCAGACCGACGACACGCAGGCTTTCGCCTTCGTGCCCGACGGCCCCCAGGACGGGGCGGCCCCGGCCGACATCGTCGAGGGGTTCCTGCGGGCGGGATCCGGTCCCACCGACGACTGGGCCACGGCCAAGATGTTCCTCGCGCCGGGCACGTCGTGGGACCCGCGCGCCCGCGTCACCATCGACCGCCTCTCGGACCGCCGCGCGGCCGCGACCTCGGACGGCACGGGCGTCACGGTGGCGCTGACCACGGTCGCCGGAGTGGATGCCACCGGCGCGTACGCGCCGTCCGCGTCGGGGGTGAGCGAGACGTTGAGTTTCACCCTCGCGCAGGTCGACGGGCAGTGGCGCATCACCTCCGCGCCGGACGGCGTGGTGCTCTACGAAGAGGTGTTCCCGACCGTCTACCAGTCGGCATCCGTCGCGTACTTCGATCCGACGTGGAGCTTCATCGTCCCGGACGTCCGGTGGTTCCCGCGCCCGCTCGTGGCCAGCCGCGTCGCGACCGCACTGGTCGACGGGCAGCCCAGCCCGTGGCTCGCGGGTGCGGTCAAATCGGCCTTCCCCGACGAGCTCTCGCTCGTGGGGCGCTCGGTGACGCTCTCGTCGGGCGGGGTCGCGCAGGTGCAGCTGCCGCAGGCGGCGCTGAGTCTGGACCGCACCACCCTGGACCGCATGCAGACGCAGCTCGTGCGCAGTCTCTCGAGCGCCGGCATCAGCGACGTGCAGATGACCGTCGACGGCGCGCCCGTCACGGCATCCGAGGTGCCCGTGCGCGTGACCCGGGTCGATCCGGCGCCGGCTGTTCTCACCGCGCTCGGTGTCTTCGGCTCGCTGTCCGGCGACGCCGTCGAGCCCATCAACGGCCTGTCGGATGCCGTGGAGTCCCTGCTGCCGGCGTCGGTGGAACTCGAGGCCGACCGGAGCCTCGCTGCGGTGCGATCGCAGGACGGAGACGTCGCCAGCGCCCTGAGCGACGGTCGCACGTTCCTGCTGGACGATCGTCCCGGTCTCATCGCGCCCTCGATCGACGGCGAGGGCGCCATCTGGAGCGTGCCCTCGGCGAGTCCCACGCAGGTGCGAGTGATCACGGCCGAGGGGGTGCCGCGCGAGGTCGGCAACGCCTGGCCGGACGCCTCCGAGATCACGGCGATGCAGATCTCGCGGGACGGAACACGCGTGGCCGCGATCGTCACCGTCTCGGGCACGCGCGAGGTCTGGCTTGCCGGGATCGAGCGCGAGAACGGCACGGTCGAGCTCGGCGCACCCCACGTGCTGTCGTTCTCGCAGCAGGGGGCGTTCGATCTGGCGTGGCTCGACGACACCACCGTGGGCGTCCTGGCCACCGTCGACGGCGCGAGCCGGTTGCGCGAGCTCAACGTGGGCGGGCGCGGCACCGAGGCGGCCGCGCCCGACGGTGCGCGCATTCTGGCCGCGGGCAGCACCAGCGTGCGCGTTCTCGACGACCAGGGGCGCCTCTACAGTCGGCGCGGCAGCTCGTGGACGCTGGTGGCATCCGGCATCCGCGTTCTCGCCGCGCAGCAGGGCACGACGTCCTGACCCTCCTCCCCGGCGGGACCACCGGACCCGTTCTCCCCGGACGAGCGTTTCATCGCCTCACCGCGACCCCGGCGTCGGTCACCGTGATGGCATGCGGTGGATCCTTCGCTCCCTCTCCGAGGCGCTGACGTTCTGGCTGCCCCTGTCGTGCGCGGGGTGCGGGGCGGCCGACGTCTCTCTGTGCGAGGGATGCCGCCTCGCCCTCGCCCCGCGGATCCATCGCCGCTCCGTCTCGTCGGGGGTGGTCGTCACCGCGGCCCTGGTGTTCGACGGCGTCGCGGCGCGGACGATCCGCGCGCTGAAGGAGGAGGGACGGACCTCGCTCGCCCGGGCGCTGGGTCCCGCGCTCGCGGTCGCGGTGCGCGCGGCCGTGGGCGCGCACGGCGTCCGCCCCGTCGTGCGGATCACCGCGGTGCCCTCGTCGCGCGCGGCGTTCCGGCGGCGCGGTCATCGACCCGTCGAGCTCCTCGTGCGGGCGAGCGGTCTCCGGTCCGAGCGCCTGCTGCGGGTGGCGCGGACGCCGCGCGATCAGCGCGGACTCGGCCGCATCGAGCGGCGCGCGAACGTGGCGGGCGCCCTCGAGGCCCGGCCGATCGGCGGCGGGGTCGTGGTGGTGGTCGACGACGTCGTCACCACCGGGGCGACCCTGGTCGAGGCCGAACGCGCGCTGCGCGCGGCGGGAGCGGACCACGTCGTGGTCGTCGCGCTGGCGCACACGCCGAGGCGCGACGGATCCGCAGAGGAACCGCAGGGGAATCCGAGGTGATTTCCACGTGACAGGAGCATGACCGGCCACTAGCGTAAGGATGACTGAAGGCGACGGACGTTCCGCCCTTAGACCGGGCGGAACCCGGAACAAGGAGGTCACGGATGGACACCAACATCGTCGGCGTGGGAGTCGGTATCACCGATCGTTTCCGCTCGGTGGTCGAAGAGAAGGTCAGCCGCATCGAGCACCTGGCGCCGCGAGCGCAGGCCCTCGAGGTCAAGGTGACGCACCGCTCCTACCGCAACGGTCGCATGGAGGACGATACGGTCGAGCTCACGCTCGACGGCAAGGGTCCCGTCGTCCGGGCCGAGGCCACGGACGCCGACAAGTTCGCCGCTCTCGACCTGGCGGTCGACAAGATCTCGGAGCAGGTGCGTCGCGCCAAGGACAAGCGCGTCGACGCCCGCAACCACCCCCGCGGTGCCAAGTTCGAGAAGGGCACCGGCGAGCTGTCCGGCATCGACGTCGAACCCGCCTCGGTCGAGGTGCTGCGCGCGGTCGCCACGGGCGAGGTGCCGATCCAGAACGCCGAGGTCGAAGAAGAGGAGTACTCGCCCGTCGTCATCCGGCAGAAGGAGTTCGGGGCCGAGTGGATGACGGTCGAAGACGCCGTCGACCGCATGGAACTCGTCGGACACGACTTCTTCCTGTTCATCGACGCCCGCAGCGATCAGCCGAGCGTCGTCTACCGCCGCAAGGGCTGGGACTACGGGGTGATCGCGCTCGCGACGCAGGCACCGCCCGCCGCGCAGGTCGCCTCGTGATCCGCTGAGCGCAGACAGACGCCCCCGGCCACGGCCGGGGGCGTCGTGCGTTTCGCGGGCGGGCGTCAGCCGTCGAAGATGTCTCCGAGCAGCGAGCCGATGACCAGGCCGCCGAGCATGCCGCCGACCATGTTGCCCCCGCCCATGCCGCCGCCGCGGCCGTATCCGCCGCCCCGACCGTAGCCGTTGCCGCCCCAGTCGTCGGGGCGGGACTGCTCGATGTCGCGCTGCGCGATCTGCAGAGCCTCGGATGCCAGCGACCCGGCGCGCCGTGCGGTGGCGAGCACCGTGTCGCGCTGGTCCTCGGCGACCGGGCCGAGGGGGAGGCCGGCGCGCAGGCGCTCGGCCTCGACGAAGCGCGTGCGCGCGTCGGCGCCGATCCAGCCGCGGTGGCCGGTGATCAGGCCGCGCGCCACGGCGAGCTGGCGGTCGGCGTCGTCGATCGCGTGCTCGACCTGCTCCTGCGAGGGCACGGGTCGCGCAGCGCGCTCGCGCGCGAGATCCAGGTCGGCGTTGGCCTGACGCAGCGACGACAGGGCCGCGAAGGGATCGCTGCGCGTGCCCGAGGCCGGCAGGGCGGTCAGCGCCTGCTGCAGGGTCGCCATCGCCTGCGTGACGGCGGGCGTCTGGGCGCCGCGGCGGGCCTCGACGAGATCGTTGCGCGAGTCGTCGACCACCGCGGCGAGCGTCGACTCCGCGCGCAGGGCCTCGATCTCGAAGGTGTCCACGGCATCCAGAAGGGATTCGGCACGGCGCACGGCCTCGGTGGCCGCCTCGAGGGCGACCGACGCCTGCTCGCGCTGCCCGGCCTCGCGGCGCCGCTCCGACACCGCGGCGGTGTGCACGGCGAAGTCGAGCAACTGCTCGATCTCGTCGGGGTTGCCGCCGATCTGCGCGAGCGCCGAGTCGCTGTAGCGGCGCGACAGGCGCTCGACGACCTCGCGCGCGTTGGGGATGCGCTCGGCGAGCCGTTCGCGGTCGGCCCGCACGCGCGCGAGCGTCTCGGGGGCGCGGCGCACCGCGTCGATCTTGGGTTGGAGCACCTGCGTCCGCTCCTCGAGCAGGTCCTCGGCCCAGTCCGAGAGCTGGATGATCCGCGCGTTGCGCGTGCGCAGCTCTTCTTTGGTGTCGGGGATCTCGTCGTGGTTCAGCTGGTGCAGCTGGAACGCCTCGGCGAGGTGCGTGCGAACCGAGTCGAGCGCGGCGGCGAGGTCCTCGGTGGCCTTGTCGCCGAGCTCGGCGCAGGCGAAGTCGAGCTCGTCCGAGGTGAGTCGCACGCGCTCGTCGGCGGCGACGATCGCCAACTCCGCCCGGCGTGCCAGATCGGCATCCGCCGCGTCCTGTTCTTCGCGCTTCCTCTTGCCCCAGAAACCGGCCATGGCTCGATCCTAGGCGGCGTGCTCGCGACGGTCGCCATGTGTTCGCTGCGGGCGCGCCCCGGCGCTTTCGGATTGCGGCCGCCTCGCAGGTCACGAACGGGTAACACGGATAACATGAGCGGTGTATGCCTGTTCGCAGGCCGGCGTCCGTACGGGCGTCGCACCCGACAGATGGAGATTCTTCGTGGCAAATCCGCTCGAGAAACTGCTGCGCGCCGGCGAAGGCCGCATCCTGCGTCGCCTGCAGGGCGTGGTGAAGGCGACCGGGGCGCTCGAAGAGGACTACGAGCAGCTCACCGACGACGAACTGCGCAACGAGACCATCGAGCTGCGTGCCCGCTACGAGGCCGGCGAGACGCTCGACCAGCTCATGCCCGAGGCGTTCGCCGCCGTCCGCGAGGCGGCCAAGCGCACGCTCGGTCAGCGCCCGTACGACGTGCAGATCATGGGCGGCGCGGCCCTGCACCTCGGCAACATCGCCGAGATGAAGACCGGTGAGGGCAAGACCCTGACCGCGGCCCTGCCCGCCTACCTGAACGCGATCGCCGGCAAGGGCGTGCACGTCATCACGGTGAACGACTTCCTCGCGAGCTACCAGTCCGAGCTCATGGGCCGCGTCTACCGCGCCCTCGGCATGACGACGGGCACCGTCGTCTCGGGGCAGACCCCCGAGGTCCGCCGCGAGCAGTACGAGGCCGACATCAGCTACGGCACGAACAACGAGTTCGGCTTCGACTACCTGCGCGACAACATGGCCTGGCGCAAGGAGGACCTCGTCCAGCGCGGCCACTTCTTCGCGATCGTCGACGAGGTCGACTCGATCCTCATCGACGAGGCGCGCACCCCGCTGATCATCTCGGGCCCGGCATCCGGCGAGGCCAACCGCTGGTTCGCGGAGTTCGCCAAGCTCGCCCGCACCCTCGAGGCCGGCGTCGACTACGAGGTCGACGAGAAGAAGCGCACCATCGGCGTGCTCGAGCCCGGCATCGAGAAGGTCGAGGACTACCTCGGCATCGACAACCTGTACGAGTCGGCCAACACCCCGTTGATCTCGTTCCTCAACAACTCGATCAAGGCCATCGCGCTGTTCAAGCGCGACACCGACTACGTCGTCATGAACGACGAGGTCATGATCGTCGACGAGCACACCGGTCGCATCCTGGTCGGACGCCGCTACAACGAGGGCATCCACCAGGCGATCGAGGCGAAAGAGAACGTGCCGGTCAAGGCCGAGAACCAGACCCTCGCCACCGTCACGCTGCAGAACTACTTCCGCCTCTACGACAAGCTCTCGGGCATGACCGGTACCGCCGAGACCGAGGCGGCCGAGTTCATGTCGACGTACAAGCTCGGCGTCGTGCCCATCCCCACGAACAAGCCGATGGTGCGCAAGGACCAGCCCGATCTCGTCTACAAGAACGAGACGGCGAAGTTCGCCCAGGTGGTCGAGGACATCGTCGAGCGCCACGAGAAGGGGCAGCCCGTCCTCGTCGGCACCACGAGCGTCGAGAAGAGCGAGTACCTTTCGCGCCTGCTGGCGAAGAAGGGCGTGCGCCACGAGGTGCTCAACGCCAAGAACCACGCGCGCGAGGCCGAGATCGTCGCCCGCGCCGGTCGCCTGGGGGCGGTCACGGTGGCCACCAACATGGCCGGTCGTGGAACCGACATCATGCTCGGCGGCAACGCCGAGTTCCTCGCCGTGCAGGAGATGAAGGCGAAGAACCTCGACCCGGTCGAGACGCCCGAGGCCTACGAGGCCGAGTGGGACGGCGTCTACCAGGGCGTGCGCGACACCGTGGCCGAAGAGGCCGCGAAGGTCACCGAGGCGGGCGGTCTCTACGTGCTCGGCACCGAGCGCCACGAGTCCCGTCGCATCGACAACCAGCTGCGCGGTCGCTCCGGCCGTCAGGGCGACCCGGGCGAGAGCCGCTTCTACCTGTCGCTCACCGATGACCTGATGCGCCTGTTCCAGTCCGGAGCGGCCGAGGCGATCCTCGCCCGCACGAACTTCCCCGACGACGTCGCGATCGAGTCGGGCCTGGTGTCGCGCGCGATCAAGAGCGCTCAGTCGCAGGTCGAGGCCCGCAACGCCGAGATGCGCAAGAACGTCCTCAAGTACGACGACGTGCTCAACCGCCAGCGCGAGGCCATCTACGCCGACCGTCGCCACATGCTGCAGGGCGATGACATCGCCGACCGCGTGCAGCACTTCATCGAGGACGCCATCACCGCCGTCATCGACGACCACACCGGATCGGGTCACACCGAGTCGTGGGACTTCGACGCCCTCTGGACCGAGCTGAAGACGCTGTACCCGGTGAGCGTGACGATCGACGAGGTCGTCGCCGAGGCGGGTGGCAACAAGGGCCGCATCACGCCCGAGGGTCTCAAGCGCGAGATCATCTCGGACGCGCGCATCGCGTACGAGAACCGCGAGAAGACCCTCGGCGAGCAGGCCCTGCGCGAACTCGAGCGCCGCGTGGTGCTGCAGGTGCTCGACCGCCGCTGGCGCGAGCACCTCTACGAGATGGACTACCTCAAGGACGGCATCGGCCTGCGCGCGATGGCCCAGCGCGACCCGCTCATCGAGTACCAGCGCGAGGGCTACCAGATGTTCCAGTCGATGATGGGACAGATCAAAGAGGAGTCCGTCGGCTTCCTCTACAACCTCGAGGTCGAGGTGCGCAGCGTCGACGGCGAGCCCGCGGCGCAGGTCGAGGCCAAGGGCCTCGCGCCGACCCCCGTCGAGACGCAGCGTCTGGAGTACTCCGCCGCGAACGACGCCGGCGAGGTCGAGGTGCGCAACGACCGCGGCCAGGTGCAGGCGGCCGCGACCAACCGTCTGCGTCAAGCGCAGCCCGCCGCGTCGGCCGAGCCCGCCGGGGCCCGCGGAGCCTTCGGGCAGCGCACCGACGTCGCCGAGCGGCCCGAGGCGTCCAACCGCGCCGACCGCCGCGCCGCGAAGAAGAAGTAAGAACCGCAGAGAACGGATGCCGTGTCCCCGCCGGGGCACGGCATCCGTCGTCTTCCGAAGCCGCGGTGGGCGGGACGGACCGGTCCACCGGGTGTCGATTGGCCGTTCCGGGCCGGGGATATCCTGAACCGATGAGCCCGCTGCGCCCCCTCGATCAGTCGTCGAAGCTGAAGGACGTTCTCTACGAGATCCGCGGGGAGGCCCTCGTCGAGGCCGATCGGCTCGAGGCCGAGGGGCACGCGATCCTCAAGCTCAACACGGGCAACCCGGCGATCTTCGGCTTCGAGGCGCCGCACCAGATCGTGCGCGACATGATCGCGTCGGTGCCGAACGCCCACGGATACAGCGACAGCCGCGGCATCCTGTCGGCGCGCCGCGCCGTGGTGTCGCGCTACGAGCAGGAGCCCGGCTTCCCGCACCTCGACCCCGACCACGTCTTCCTCGGCAACGGCGTCTCCGAGCTGATCACCATGACGATGCAGGCGCTGCTCGACGAGGGCGACGAGGTGCTCATCCCCGCCCCGGACTACCCGCTGTGGACGGCGATGACGAGCCTGGGCGGCGGTACGCCCGTGCACTACGTGTGCGACGAGCAGCGCGAGTGGCAGCCCGACCTCGAGGACATCCGCTCGAAGATCACCCCGCGCACCAAGGCGATCGTCGTGATCAACCCCAACAACCCCACCGGCGCGGTCTACTCGCGAGAGGTGCTCGAGGGCATCGCCGCGATCGCGCGCGAGCACTCGCTGCTCGTCCTCGCCGACGAGATCTACGACCGCATCCTCTTCGACGACGCCGTGCACATCCCGATGGCGACGGTCGCGCCCGATCTGCTCGTGTTGACCTTCAACGGACTGTCCAAGACGTACCGCGTCGCCGGCTACCGCTCGGGATGGCTGGCGATCACCGGCCCCAAGTCGCACGCGCAGGGCTTTCTGCACGGCATCAACCTGCTGGCATCCACCCGTCTGTGTCCCAACGTGCCCGCGCAGTTCGCCGTGCAGGCTGCCCTGTCGGGGGTGCAGTCGATCGACGCGCTCATCGCGCCCACGGGTCGTCTGCACGAGCAGAGGGATGCCGCCTGGGAGGGCCTTGAGGCCATCCCGGGGGTCTCGTGCGTCAAGCCGCGCGGGGCTCTGTACGCCTTTCCGCGGTTCGACCCCGAGGTGTACGAGATCCCGGATGACGCCAAGTTCGTCCGCGATTTCCTCGTCGCCGAGCACGTGCTGCTGGTGCAGGGCTCGGGCTTCAACTGGCCGGCGACCGACCACGTGCGCATCGTGACGCTGCCCGAGGCCCGCGTCATCAGCGACGCGATCGAGCGTCTCGGGAACTTCTTGGCGTCCTGGCGGGCGTAGCCGACGGGCGCGGGGCTACGGCACCGTCCGCGCTGTACGGAGGTCCGCACCCCGCGCCGCCCCGAGCTCGATCAGCTTCGCTCGGATCGAACGTCCCGAGGCGCACCCTTGCGGCGGTAGGACCAGTCCGTGACGATGGTCGAGAGGCTCCAGAGCAGCAAGGGCAGGACCGACAGTGGGCCGAGCCACGAGTTCGCCACTTCCTGGTCCCAGGAGGCGGCAGTCCCGGCCACAAACCACGCGAGGGAAACCGCGAACGCTAGAGCGCGCCACGGCGAGAGCAGAACGCGAAGACGTGATTTTAGTGACGTGCGGTAGTCGTCATGACTCATGCTGACTCCTTTGTCTTCATTCGCGACCGATTGACCGCGCGCAGCATGCTCATCCCGCGTGCGTGCCGACCATTTGGGGGACATCGACGTCGCAGGGGGCTGGTGAACAAGGCTGTGCATGTTGCTGACCGCGACGGGGCCGGCGGCCTCAGACGCTTCTCCATAGGGCTGACGACGCTCTGGCTGCCAGCCGACGTGCAAGAGATGGGCTCAAGGGCGGGCGCCAGAAAAATCGGATTTCACGAGCGACTTCACCCTCGAACGGGGTTGTAGACCGCTGTCCGAGGTGAATCGTCTTGGGTTCCTGGGTTCCTGACTGCCGCGAGTAGCGACATGGATCGGCGTCTGCCGACGCGAGCACCGCTCGTCGGGAGCCGCCGCCGTCGTCGACTGTCGGGATCGAGGCTACGGGGTGCGGCGGAGCAAGAGGGGCGACGCCCCGCAGCCCGGCCCGATCGCCTCACGGTTCTGTCGTGAGGAAACCGGGCCGGGAGCGCGTCACAGGACTCCGAGCGAGGTCACGCGCCAGCGACCGTCCAGCCCCTCGAGACGAAGGGCCACCGCGCGGGTGCGGACGCGGGTGGTGACGATGACCGCCGCCTCCACCACGTGGTCGGCCGGTGAGGACACGTGCACGTTGCGGACCGCGTGCGTGGTGCGCAGAGCGGGGAGGCCGCGGGCGCTCCGCGCGCGGGCGGTCAGGTTGGCCCGGGCGACGACCGCGGAGTACACGTCACCGGACAGCCAGCGCGCGAGCTGATCCACCTCGCGGACCCCGGCGAGGACCTCGAGCACTCCATGGACGACCTGCACGGCGAAGGCGTCGGGCGGGGGCAGATCCGCGACCGCGGTCTTCTGTCTGCCGAAGTCGTCGGCGGATGCCGTGGCAGCGGGCGCGGTGGCGACGCGCTCGCGCGTCGGCGGGGTGCGGGTGCTGGAGTCGGACATGGTTCCCTTCCGTCGGTGAGGTGAGGCACGCGAGCGGGGGTGACGCCGACAGTAGGGCGGATCGCGCACACATGTGTATGTGTCCGCCGTGAGGGGGGCGGGTTTCGGCGTGGTGGGCGCGGCGAAACCGGGCGGGCGCTCAGCCATGGTGGGCATGCGTGTCACCGTGTCCACCGTTCGGGGGGAACGGCCGCTTCGCCCGGCCTGGTGCCGTCACCCGGGCGCGGTCCACGGCCCCTCGAGTCAGATCACCCGCGCTGTCACCGGGTTCGGCTGGCGTGGGCGGGGGCTTTCGCGCGTCTGATCACCCTGCGGCCCCTCCGGGCAGGGTCGCGAACGGGGGCGCCGTCTAGGCTGGGGGCGTGTCGACACTCAGTGAACTCGTCTACGCCCAAGGTCGCTCGAGCGAGGCCGACGTCGAGTGGCTGCACCGCCTCGCCGGCGACGGGCAGCTGCTGGCCGACCTGGCGTTCGCCGACATCGTCATCTGGGTGCCCACCCCCGACGATTCGTTCGTGGCGGTCGCGCACACCCGGCCCGGGGGAGCGGCGACGCTCTTCTACCGCGACATCGTGGGCGACCGGGTGCGTCCGCAGTGGCGCACGCAGGTGCGCGAGGCCTTCCAGAGCGGGCGCATCGTCGACTCGGCATCCCCCGACTGGTTCGAAGAGACCCCCACGCGCGTGCGCGCGGTGCCGATCGTGCGCGAGCTGTCACGCGAGGGCCACGCGGTCACGACGGTCGGCGTGCTCACCCGTCACACCAACCTCGGCGAGACGCGCACGCCGTCGCGTCAGCAGATCACGTTCAACGACTGCGCCGACGACCTCTTCGGCATGATCTCGTCGGCGGAGTTCCCCGACCTGTCGGCGCCCACCGCTCCGCGACGCGGCGCCCCCCGTGCCTCCGACGGCCTCATCCGGCTCGACGTCGACGGGATCACGACCTTCGCGAGCCCCAATGCGCTCTCGGCTTTCAACCGCATGGGCTTCGACGACGAGCTCGAGGGCGAGTCGCTCGCCGAGGTGACCGCCCGCATCCTCCCGGCGAAACGCCAGGATGTCGACGAGTCCCTGCCGGTCGTGGTCAGCGGTCGTGCGCCGTGGCGCGCCGACATGGAGGCGCGCGGCGTCCAGGTGTCGCTGCGCACCATCCCGCTGCGCAACCGCGGGACGCGCATCGGTGCGATCGTGCTCAGCCGCGACGTGACCGAGATCCGCCACCAGGAGCAGGAGCTCATCACCAAGGATGCGACCATCCGTGAGATCCACCACCGCGTCAAGAACAATCTGCAGACGGTGGCGTCGTTGCTGCGCATCCAGGCACGTCGCACGCACTCCGACGAGGCGCGGGACGCCCTGACGCAGGCGATGCGCCGCGTGTCGGCGATCGCCGTCGTGCACGACACCCTCTCCGAGGGACTGGCGCAGAACGTCGACTTCGACGACGTCTTCGCCCGCGTGCTCAAGCTCGTGGCCGAGGTCGCCGCAGCTCCCAACACCCGCGCGCGCACGCGCACGACCGGGCAGTTCGGCACCCTGCCGAGCCAGTTCGCGACACCGCTCGCCCTCGCGCTGACCGAGCTCGTCACCAACGCGGTCGAGCACGGCCTCGCCGGGCAGGAGGGCGACGTCGAGATTGCCGCGGAGCGCTCGGGCGAGATGCTCGAGGTCAGCGTGCGCGACACCGGCGTGGGGCTTCCCGAGGGACAGGTCGGACGGGGCCTGGGCACGCAGATCGTGCGCACCCTCATCCAGGGCGAGCTGGGCGGCACCATCGATTGGCACACGCTCATGGGCAGCGGTACCGAGGTCACGATCGAGATCCCCCTGCGCTACATCGGCGGCTCCGCGTCCTGAGGCGCCGAGCCCGGTGGCATCCGTCTGATTCCACGGATGCCACGGCCCGACGTCCGCGTCTCGATGACGTGCCGCGCAGCGGCGCCGGCGTCTCGTCCCGCCGGTCGCGACGGCTTGGCTCGTGATCGACGCCCGACAACGCGAAGACGCCCGCCCCGAGGGGCGGGCGCCTTCGCGGAATCCGGCGTCAGGACGCGCGGCGGGCGCGGGCGGCGCGGCGCTTGAGCGCGCGACGCTCGTCTTCGCTCAGGCCACCCCAGACACCCGAGTCCTGGCCGGACTCGAGGGCGTACTGCAGGCAGACCTCGGTGACGGTGCAGCGTGCGCAGACCGACTTGGCCTTCTCGATCTGGTCGACCGCGGGGCCGGTGTTGCCGACGGGGAAGAACAGTTCGGGGTCGACGGTCAGGCAGGCTGCTTTGTCGCGCCAATCCATAGGGGTGCTCCTTGTAACAGAATTTTCGACGATTCGGCACCGGGATTCGGGTCCGGTACCCTGGTGGGAACGCGAGCGATCGCTCGCCCCACTTCGCTGTGGGAGCACACGGCTTGTTCCATGCTCCCATAGCGATTCCGCCTGATCAAGAGGTAACCGGTAGGTTTCCGGAACGTAACGGCGCAGCCGCGCTCGCCGGGGAGGCTTTCCGATGCCCATTCGTCTGGCGGCCGCCGCTCTTCTGGGACTCGAGGCTCTCGGCATCCTGGCCCTCGCGGGCTGGCAGACCGTCGCGCTCATCGGCGGCGACACCGACTCGGTCGTCAGCTCGATCGCCCTCATCGTGCTCACCGTGATCGGTGCGGCCATCGTCGGCGCTTTCGCGGTCGCGACCGCGCGCGACGTGTCGGCGGGACGATCGGGCGGCATCGTGACCCAGCTGCTCATCCTGTCGGTCGCGATCGGCGCCGTCACGGGGGAGTGGGCCTCGCCGGGGATCGCGGTCCTCATCGCCGTCCCCGCCGTCATCGGACTCGTGCTGCTCGTGCTCGCCGTACGCGCGGGTGCCCCACGCCGTCGCGACGAGGACTGACACGACGAAAGACCCCGCCGGCCGCTGTCGCGGGGCGGGGTCTGTCGCTGCGGCGGGTCAGGCGGCCGCGAGGCCGAGCGTCTTGCGCAGGCGCGCGACGTGGCCGGTGGCCTTGACGTTGTAGAGCGCCTCGACGATCGCGCCCTCTTCGTCGACGACGAAGGTCGAGCGCAGGACGCCCGTGATCGTCTTGCCGTAGTTCTGCTTCTCGCCCCAGGCGCCGTATGCCTCGTGCACGGCGTGGTCGGGGTCGCTCAGCAGCGGGAACGTCAGGCCGTCGCTGTCGCGGAAGGCGCGCAGCTTCTCGGGGGTGTCGC
Organism: Microbacterium testaceum; assembly: GCF_003075375.1. Taxonomy (GTDB): domain Bacteria; phylum Actinomycetota; class Actinomycetes; order Actinomycetales; family Microbacteriaceae; genus Microbacterium; species Microbacterium testaceum_E. The sequence continues at coordinate 174,457 of NZ_QDFT01000001.1, forward strand.
GCGAGATGCCGAGAACCGTGTAGCCGGCGCCCTGCAGCGACGCGAGGCTGTCGCGGAAGTCGCAGGCCTGCGTCGTGCACCCGGGCGTCTGGGCAGCGGGGTAGAAGTACAGGATCACGCGTCGACCCCGGAAGTCGCTCAGCGAGACGGGGTGCTCGTCCTGATCCATCAGGGTGAAGTCGGGCGCGGCGGAGCCGGGTTCGAGGTTCGTCACCCCTCCAGCCTAGAACGCTCGATGCCCTGGAACGTCGTGAGCAGCCGCTGCAGCGAGTCCAGCCGAGCCGCCGCACCGGGACCGAGGCGCCCCGACTCGACGGCCTCGATGATCGCGCAGTCGGGGGCGTCGGGCAGGTGCGTGCAGCCGCGCGGGCAGTCCTCTGCGGCCTCGGCCAGATCGGTGAACGCCCCCAGGACGTGGGCGGGATCGACGTGGCCCAGACCGAACGAGCGGACGCCGGGGGTGTCGATCACCCACCCGCTACCGGCCGGTCCGCGGTAGCGCAGCGACACCGCCGACGACGACGTGTGCCGACCGCGGCCCGTGACGGTGTTGACGTGTCCGGTCGCCCGCTTCGACCCGGTGAGGGCGTTCACCAGGGTCGACTTGCCGACGCCGGAGTGCCCGACGAACACGGTCGCGTGCCCCGCGAGCGCTTCTCCGATCGCCTCGAGCGGCATGCGGCCCTGCGCGCTCGTGAACACGCGCAGGTCGATGCCGTCGAAGTGCGACAGGAACTCGGTCGGATCGGCCAGGTCAGTCTTGGTGACGACGAGCAGGGGACGGATGCCGGCATCCAGCGCCGCGACGAGGTACCGGTCGACGAGGCGTTCGCGCGGCTCGGGATCGGCAGCCGCGACGACGACGAGCATCTGGTCGGCGTTGGCGACGATGACCCGCTCGACCTGATCGGTGTCGTCGGCGCTGCGACGCAGCAGAGAGGTCCGGTCCTCGATGCCGACGATGCGCCCCAGGGTGCCCTCGTCGCCGGACAGGTCGCCGACCACGCGGGCGCGGTCGCCGTTGACGATCGGCTGCTTGCGCAGTTCGCGGGCGCGGGTGGCCAGGACCCGCCGCTCATCCGGCCCGTCCTCGTCGACGAGGACGGTGTACCGGCCCCGGTCCACACCCAGGACGCGCGCGATCTGCGCGTCCGCGTGCGCGGGGCGCCGCTTGGTGCGCGGACGATTGGCCTTGGGGTTGGGGCGGACGCGGATCGAGGACTCGTCGTAGGCGAGGTCGTCGTCGTCGTCCGCGTCGTCGAGCCAGCTCACGGGCGGTCCGCGGCATCCATCCCCAGCATGCTGCGCCACAGGGCGGCGAACTGGGGGAGGGTCTTGGCGGTGGTGCCGATGTCGTCGATCCGGACGCCCGGGACCTTCAGTCCGATGAGGGCGCCGGTGGTGGCGAGGCGGTGGTCGTGGTGCGCCTTCCACTCGCCGCCGTGCAGGGGCTGCGGGACGATGCGGATGCCGTCCTCGAGCTCGTGCGCCTCGCCGCCGATCGAGCGCAGGTTGCCGACGAGCGCGGCGATGCGGTCGGTCTCGTGACCGCGGATGTGGCCGATGCCGTGCAGCACAGTGGGGCCGTCGGCGAAGGCGGCGAGACCGAAGAGGGTGGGCGCGAGTTCTCCGGCGGCGGACAGGTCGAGATCGACGCCCAGGATGCCGTCGTCTCCGGCGGCGACCGTCAGGGCACCGCCGCGGCGGCTGACCCGCGCGCCCATCTCGGCGAGGATGTCGACCAGCAGGGCCCCGGGCTGGGTGCTGTGCAGCGGCCACCCCGTGACGGTGACGGACCCGCCGGCCACCATCGCCGCGGCCAGGAACGGCGCGGCGTTGGACAGATCGGGCTCGATCGCGACGTCTTTGCTGCGGACGGGACCGGCGGGCACGATCCATTCGCCCGGCGCCGGCCGTTCGACGTGGATCGCGCGATGCGCGAGGGACTCGACCGTCATGTCGATGTGCGGGATGCTCGGCAGGCGCGAGCCGACGTGCCGCAGGCGCAGGCCCACGTCGAAGCGCGCCGCCGCGAGCAGGAGTCCCGAGACGAACTGGCTCGACTGACTCGCGTCGATCTCGACCTCTCCGCCGCGGACGTGCCCGTGGCCACGCACCGAGAAGGGCAGGGCCCAGTGGCCGCCGTCGTCGATGTCGACGCCGACGTCGCGCAGGGCGCGGATCATCGCGCCCATCGGGCGGTGCAGGGCGCTCTCGTGGGCGGTGACGTGCACGTCGCCGCGCGCGAGGCCCGCGAGCGGCGCGATGAAGCGCATGACGGTTCCGGCCTGGCCGCAATCGACCGTGGTGCCGCCGGTGAACGTCGCGGGCGGGGTGACCTGCAGGTCGGGGCCGAAGGGCGAGTCGGTCTCGAGCTCGTCGATCCCCACGCCGAGGGCGCGAAGCGCGTCGACCATGCGCGCGGAATCGTCGGAGTGCAGGGGGGCTCGCAGGATGCCGGGGCCGTCGGCGATCGCGGCGAGGATGAGCTCGCGGTTGGTGAGGGACTTCGAACCCGGCACCGTGAGGGTGGCATCCACCGCTCCGGAGGCGACGGGCGCGTCCCACTCGCCGCGAGGAGTGGCGGCCGAAGGGGAATACCCGAGTGCAGTCATCGGTTCCTAGCCTACTGAAAGGGGACGACACGTGACCGCACTTCTGGAGCGAGACCGCACCGTGGCAGCCATCCCGGTGGCCGTGACGGGGCGCGACGTAGACTTGCGCCCGATGAACGACACCGCAGACGCGACGGAGCCCCGCGCACAGTTCGAAGAGCAGGCCCTGCCCTTCATGGATCAGCTCTACGCGGCGGCCATGCGCATGACGCGCAACCCCGCCGACGCGGCCGACCTCGTGCAGGAGACCTTCGTGAAGGCCTTCGGCTCGTGGGCGTCCTTCACGCAGGGCACGAACCTCAAAGCGTGGCTCTACCGCATCCTGACGAACACGTACATCAACACGTATCGCAAGAAGCAGCGCGAGCCGTACCAGAGCGCGATCGACGACCTCGAGGACTGGCAGCTCGGCGGTGCCGAGTCCACCACCGCCTCGAGCGCCCGCTCGGCCGAGGCCGAGGCGATCGATCACATGCCGGCATCCGTCGTCAAAGACGCCCTGCAGTCGATCCCCGAGGATTTCCGGATGGCGGTGTACCTCGCCGACGTCGAGGGCTTCGCCTACCAGGAGATCGCCGACATCATGAAGACCCCCATCGGCACGGTCATGAGCCGTCTGCACCGCGGACGACGCCTTCTTCGTGACCTGCTGTCGGACTACGCCAAGGAGCGCGGCATCCACACCGCGACGGGAGAGAAGAAATGAGCGACTGCGGCTGCGACAAGGCACGACGCGACCTCGAGGAGTACCTGCGCAACGAGGTCTGCAAGACCGAGGCGAAGGACATCCGCGAGCACCTGGAGAACTGCCCCGGATGCCAGGACGAGGCGCACGTCGCCCGGACCCTGACCGAGGTCGTCGCCCGGGCGTGCAAAGAGACGGCGCCCGAAGAGCTGCGCGACCAGGTGCTCTCGCGCCTGCGCGCCATCCAGGCCACCCACTGACCGTCGCCGTCACCGTGTGACGGATCGCCGGGCGCGTGTCGGGGGTCGTCCGTAGGGTGGAGCGATGGCATCCATCGATCCTCTGACGCTGCCCCTCGACGACACCTCCGCGGCGGATCTCGCCGCGAACGGCCTCGACTACGCCCGCGTGGATGCCGACGGCCCCGGCTTCCGCCCGTTCCAGCGGGCCGTGGCGCGGGGATTCCTCGGCGCCGAGTCCAGTGACGACGAGGCCGAGAACGCCCGCCTGACGCTGCGCACGCGTCGTCTGACCGGGGTCTTCGACCGCAGCGCGATCGAGCCCGAGGTGCCCGTCGGCACGGTCGACTCCTGGGTGGCACCGCTGACGACCTCGCCGGGGCGCCAGCTCGACATGTGGTCGATCAGCGCCGTCACGGTGGCTCCCACGCACCGTCGTCGCGGCATCGCCCGCGCGATGCTGGGCGGCGAGCTGCGGACGGCCGCCGCGGCGGGCGCCGCCCTCGCCGGTCTCACGGTGACCGAAGCCACGATCTACGGACGCTGGGGATTCTCGCCGGCGACGTGGGCATCGGACGTCGTCGTCGACACGCGCCGCGCCCGCTGGGCCGGGCCGACGGCACCCGGGCGGCTGGACTTCGTGCCGCGCGAGGGGCTCGCCGCGCGCATCTCGGCGGTGCACGAGCGCGTCCGGGTCCAGCGCCCCGGCTCCGTGCCCGGGTGGGACGGCCGTTGGCGGGGCCTGGCGGGCACGGCCCCCGGCGACAAAGAGGCCGAGAAGGTGCGCGCCGTCGTCTACCGCGACACCGAGGGCGTGGAGCGCGGCATCCTCGTCTACACGATCGCCGAGGCGGAGTCGTTCACCGCGCACGAGCTGAACGTGCGCGCGCTCTTCGCCGACGGGGGCGAGGCGACCGCCGCGCTGTGGCGTTTCGCGATCGAGCACGACCTCGTCGCGCAGGTCAAGGCGTGGCTGCAGCCGCCGGTCCCGCCGGTGCAGTGGATGGTGGTCGACCGACGGGCCGTGACCGCGACCCTCACCGATCACCAGTGGCTGCGCGTGCTCGACGTTCCGCAGGCGCTGGCGTCCCGCCGGTACAGTGCGCCCCTCGACGTCGTGCTGCGGGTCAGCGACCCCCTCGGGTTCGCCGAGGGTGACTGGCACGTGCGCGTCGACGACGGCGGAGAGGCTCTCGTCGAGCGTGCCGGCGACGCCTCCGCCGAGGTGGTGACGGGCGGGGTGAACGCGCTCGGCTCCCTGCTGCTCGGCGGGGTGCGCGCGAGCGAGCTCGCCGAAGCGGGAGCGCTCGGTGGGTCGGCCCACGCGCTCGCCGCGATCGACCGTTCCTTTGCGCCCGCTATGACTCCGCTGCTCGACATCTGGTACTGATCCCGCCGCCGCGGCTTTGCTCATAGGCTTGCGCCGATGTCCGAAACAGCCCCACCCCCGGCCGAAGAGCGCACCCCGTCGCGGTGGGGCGTGGTCGCGTCGTTCGCGCGCCACTACCTCTCCCGCAACCCCGTCGCCGTGGCCACGGCGGTCCTCGTGCTCACCGCCGCGGCCGCCACGGGGTCGCTGTGGAACGACGAGGGCGCCCTCGTCTGGGGCGCCGGACCCCTGGCGACGTTCGCCAGTGGCCGGTGGTGGACGCTGCTGACCGCGCTCGTCGTGCCGGACTCGACCGTCGACGCAGTGTCATCCGTCGTGCTCGCCCTGACGGTGCTGGCCTACGCCGAGCGCCTGCTCGGGTCGCGACGCACGGCCGTCGTGCTGGGGGCCGTCGGCTTCTCGGGCCTGCTGCTGGGCATCGGCTTCCACGCCGCCGCCTGGGCGCTGACCGATCTGCGACCGGTGGTGGCCGCCGAGGTGCCCGTGCTCGACCCGACGACCCCGATCGCCGGGGCCGTCATGGCGGCATCGGCCCTCGCCCCCACCCTGTGGCGGCGCCGGGTGCGGTTGGTCGGCTTCGCCTTCCTGGCGCTGTTCGCGCTCTACGCCGGTGACGCCGACAGCTGGTACCGCCTCACCGCGGCGGTCATCGGCCTGATCGTGGGCGCCGTCCTCGCGCGGGGACGCGAGCGTCGTTCGTGGCACCGCAGCTCCGCCCGAGAGACCCGGACGCTGTTGGCCATGCTCGTGGCCGTCGTCGGCTCCGGCCCCATCGTCGCCCTGATCAGCGGCGGCGGACGAGGGCCGCTGTCGCTGGTGGTCGACGCGTACACGCAGTACGACGACGAGCTGCTCGCACAGTGCGGGTCGGTCGCGGCATCCGTGTGCGACGAACAGGTCGCGCTGCTGATGACGCGCGGCGCCGGCCCCGCGCTCCTCGCCATCGTTCCGCTCGTGCTGCTGCTGGTCGCGGCCTGGGGTCTTCGCCAGGGCAGACGGGCGGCGTGGGTCGTCGCGGTCTTCGTCCTCGTCGCGTCGGCGGTCTTGCCGATCGTGTCGCTGCTGGACGGGCGCCTGCGCATCGATCCGTGGGTCGACGGCAGCGGCGCCGAGTACGTGCTGTGGGCCCTCGCGTCGATCGTCATCCCCCTCGCCCTGGCGACAGCGCTGATGGTGGCGCGCGCCCGTTTCACGGTCCGCGCGACGACGAAGGCCGCCCGCACCGTCGCGCTCGTGGTGGGCACCGCCTTCGTCGTGTGCGCCACGACCCTGTTCGTCGTCGAGTCGATCGGCCGACGCGTCTTCGATCGCGAGGTCTCGGTCGCGGACCTCGTGCTGTTGACGCTCCGTCGCTTCCTGCCCCCGGCCTTCACCCATCCCGGCGGTTCGCCCGCCTTCCCGCACAGCGGGCCGGCGCTCTTCGCCTACCAGTGGGTGGGCGTGCTGTTCTGGGCGATCGTGGTCGCGGCGATCCTCTGGCTCTACCGCCGGATCCAGCGTCCCGACGTCGACGGCGACGATCTCTACCGCGAGCTGCTGCGGCGGGGGAGCGACACGCTCGGCTTCCTCGGGACGTGGGAGGGCAACCGGCACTGGTACTCCGCCGACCGCAGCTGCGCCGTCGCCTACCGTCTGGTGGGCGACGTCGCCCTCGCCGTCGCCGACCCCCTGGCCCCGGCCGGTCGACGGCCCGAGGCGCTGCGGGAGTTCACCGACTTCTGCGTCGACCAGGGATGGATCCCCGCGTTCTACAGCGTCCACGCCGACACACTCGCCGACCTCGTCGACCTCGGATGGCGCAGCGTGCCGGTCGGCGTCGAGACCGTGATGGATCTTCCCGGCCTGACCTTCGCCGGCAAGAGCTGGCAGAAGGTGCGTCAGCCCCTCACACGCGCCGAGCGCGAGGGCTACACCGCCGTGGGGTCCCGGTGGAGCGAGCTGAGCGTGTCGCAGGCGTCGCAGGTCGTGGCGATCGATGAGGAGTGGGTCGCTGATCGCGCCCTGCCCGAGATGGGCTTCACCCTCGGATCGCTCGACGAACTGCGCGACCGCGAGGTGCGCCTGCTGCTCGCGGTCGGTCCCGACGACCGTATCGAGGCGGTGACGAGTTGGATGCCGAGCTGGACCGACGGTGAGATCAGCGGCTGGACGCTCGACTTCATGCGGCGTCGGACCGACGGACCCAACGGCATGATGGAGTTCCTCATCGCGAAGGCCGCCCTGCAGCTGCAGGAGGAGGGAGCCATGGTCCTCAGCCTCTCGGGCGCTCCCCTCGCCGACGACCCCGACGAACCGGCCGACGGCGATCCCGCGCCGCTGCGGGCTCTGCTGCGCTGGCTCGCCGAGGTGCTCGAGCCGGCGTACGGTTTCGCCTCGCTCTTCCGGTTCAAGGGCAAGTTCCGCCCGCGCTACCGCCCCCTGGCTCTGGCCTACCGTGATCCCCTGCAGCTGCCCGGGATCGGCGCCGCCGTCGGCCGCGCGTACCTGCCGGACGCCTCGCGCCGCGAGATGGTGGCGCTGGCGCGCACCGCCTGGGAGGGGCGGCGGTGAACAGATTCCTTCTGTCGTTCGAGCTCATCGACAGCCCTGTGCTGGCGATCTGCGCGGCGATCGCCGCGCTCGGTGTGATCGCCGTCCTCCTCCTTCCTCGCCGCCGTCTGCTGGTCTCCGCCGCGATCGCGGGGGCAGCCGGGGTCGCCATGTTCGTCGTGACGAAGATCCTGGAGTCGATGGACACGTTCCAGGGGCCACTCCCCGAGGGGGCCGTCTGGTGGGCGTCGGGAGCGGTCGCGGCCATCGCCCTGGGCGTGTTCGGGATCTGCCGCGCACCGTGGCTGCGCCGCGTCGCCGGCGTCGTGACGGTGCTGGCGGCGCTGCTGGCCGGCGGCCTCGGCGTGAACGCCTCGTACGGCGTCACGCACAATCTCGCGGCCATCCTCGGGGTGCAGGCGCTCGACCCGGCCACGCTGCCCGCTCAGGACGCGGCAACGGGCGACCCGGCGACGCTGTACCAGACGTGGACGCCGCCGGCCGATATGCCGGCGAAAGGCTCGGTCAGCGCGCTGACGGGCGCGACCAAGATCCCCACGGGGCAGTACGCCGCTCGCGACGCATCGCTCTACCTGCCGCCCGCCGCTCTGGTGGCCAACCCGCCGGCCCTTCCGCTGCTGGTGTTCATGATGGGCCAGCCCGGGTCGCCGGATCCGACGGCACTGGCCAAGGCCCTCGACGCGTTCGCGGCCGCGAACAACGGGCTCGCGCCCATCGCCGTCGTCGTGGACCAGCTGACCGCGCCCGACCGTGATCCGGCGTGCGTGGACTCCGCGAAGTTCGGGGCCGTCGCGACGTACATCAATCAACTCGTCCCCCAGTGGGCCGAGAAGAACCTCAACATCGTCACCGACCACCGGTACTGGACGATCGGGGGCTTCTCGAACGGCGGCTCCTGCGCGGCCCTCTACGGCTCCCAGCATCCCGATGTGTGGGGACAGATGCTCGACGTCATGGGCAACGAGTTCCCCGGATCGGAGCACGTCGGTCAGACGGTCTCGGACGTCTACAACGGAAACGCGGCAGCTTTCCAAGCGGCGAAGCCGTCGGTCATCATGGCTGCGGCGGCACCGGGAACCTACACGGACCACACCGCCATCTTCACGTGGGGCAGCGCCGACACGGTGTTCGGCCCCGGCCAGCTCGCCAACTCCCAGGCGGCCAAGGCGGCCGGCTTCACGACCCTCACGTTCGTCGTCGAGGGCGGAGGACACACCGGCGAGACGCTCGACGCGAGCCTCGCGTGGGCCCTGCCGGCGCTCGCCCCGGCTCTGGGGCTGGCCGCGCCGGCATCCTGAGCTCCCTCCGTCTGCGAGGCGGGAGCGCGGTACGCGGGTGGGACCGAGCTTCGACGTGCCGACCCGGGACGCACCGCGCGGCGGCGCGTGCCGCCGAACCCGCGGAACGCGAAAGGCCCGGTCGACGAATCGACCGGGCCTTCAGCGTTTCGGCGTCAGCGCGCGAGCGCCTCTTTCATGATCGCGGCGTGCTCGGCGGCGTGCACCTTGGGCGAACCGGTCGCCGTCGAGGCGGCGGCCGCACGCGAGATGCGGCGCACGGGGCGACCGAGCCGCTCGGCGACCTCGAGGGCGATGAACGGCCAGGCGCCCTGGTTCTCGGGCTCGTCCTGGACCCAGACGAGCTCGGCGCCCGGGTACTGGGCCAGCACCTGGTTCAGCTCGTCGACCGGTGCGGGGTAGTACTGCTCGACGCGCACGAGGGCGATCTCGGGGTTGGGGTTCTTGTCGAGCTCGGCGCGCAGATCCCAGTGGATCTTTCCCGCGTGCAGCAGCACGCGCGTCACGGCGCCGCGGTCGATGCCGCGGTCGTCGTCCAGCACCGGTTCGAACCGACCCTCGAGGAAGTCCTCGACGGGGCTGGTCGCGCCGCGCAGGCGCAGCATGGCCTTGGGCGTGAACACGACCAGCGGACGGCGCGGACGCTGGTACGCCTGACGGCGCAGCAGGTGGAAGTACGACGCGGGCGTCGACGGACGCGCCACGATCATGTTGTCCTGCGCGCACATCTGCAGGTAGCGCTCGATACGCGCCGACGAGTGGTCGGGCCCCTGGCCCTCGTACCCGTGGGGGAGCAGAAGGACGACGCTCGACTGCTGCGCCCACTTCTGGTCGGCCGAGGAGATGAACTCGTCGATCACCGACTGCGCACCGTTGGCGAAGTCGCCGAACTGGGCCTCCCACAGCACGAGCGCATCGGAGCGCTCGACCGAGTAGCCGTACTCGAAGGCCATCGCGGCGTACTCGCTGAGCAGCGAGTCGTACACCCAGAAGCGGCCCTGGTTCTCGCTCAGGTTGGCCAGCGGCAGCCATTCCTGGCCGTTGTCGCGGTCGTGCAGCACCGAGTGACGCTGGACGAACGTGCCGCGACGCGAGTCCTGTCCGGCGAGGCGCACCGGGGTGCCCTCCATCAGCACGGAGCCGAAGGCGAGAAGCTCGCCGAAAGCCCAGTCGATGTTGCCGTTGCGGCTCATGTCGAAGCGCTTGTCGAGCAGCTGCTGGAGCTTGGTGTGCACCGTGAAGCCGTCGGGCTTGTTCACGAACGCGTCGCCGATGTGCTGCACGACCTCGCGCGAGACGCCGGTGGTCTCGGGCGCGCCGGTGACCGGCTCGTCGGCCGCGTCGGTGGCGATGACGGGGTTGGTCCCCGTCTCGGCCTCGTGGGTGTCGGCGAACGCGACCTCGAGTCGGCTCTGGAAGTCCTGCTTCGCCTGCTCGTACTCGTCCTCGGTGATGTCGCCACGACCGACGAGCGACTCCGTGTACAGGCGACGGACCGACCGCTTGGCCTCGATGAGGTTGGTCATGAGCGGCTGCGTCATCGAGGGGTCGTCGCCCTCGTTGTGACCGCGGCGGCGGTAGCAGACGAGGTCGATCACGATGTCGCGGTGGAACTCCTCGCGGTACAGGAACGCGAGCTCCGCGGCGCGGACGACGGCCTCGGGGTCGTCGCCGTTGACGTGCAGGATCGGAGCCTGGATCGTCTTGGCGACGTCCGTGGCGTAGACCGAGGTGCGGGCGTCGGTGGGCGTGGTGGTGAAACCGACCTGGTTGTTGACCACGACGTGGATCGTGCCGCCCGTGCGGTAGCCGCGCAGCTGCGACATCTGCAGGGTCTCGACGACCACTCCCTGGCCGGCGAACGCGGCGTCGCCGTGCACGAGGATGGGCAGCCACGAGAACGTGCCGATGGGCTTGCGGTCCTGCTTGGCGCGGACGATGCCCTCGAGCACGCCGTCGACGGTCTCGAGGTGCGAGGGGTTGGCTGCGAGGTAGACGGGCAGCTCGTCGCCCTGGTCGCCGACGAAGGTGCCCTCGGTGCCGAGGTGGTACTTGACGTCGCCCGAGCCGCGCTTGCTGCCGATCGCGACCGCACCCTCGAACTCGCGGAAGACGTGGCCGTAGGTCTTACCGGCGATGTTGGTCAGCACGTTGAGACGACCGCGGTGGGCCATGCCGATGGCGGCGCCGTCGAGACCCGCGGATGCCGCGCCCTGCAGGATCTGGTCGAGCAGCGGGATCAGCGACTCGCCGCCCTCGAGGCTGAAGCGCTTCTGACCGACGTACTTGGTCTGCAGGAACGTCTCGAAGGCCTCGGCCTGATTGAGCTTGGACAGGATCCGCAGCTGCTCGTCGTGGCCGGGCTTGGTGTACTTGACCTCGATGTTGCGCTGGAACCACTGGCGCTGCGCGGGGTCCTGGATGTGCATGTACTCGACGCCCATGGTGCGGCAGTACGAGTCGCGCAGCACCCCGAGGATGTCGCGGAGCTTGGCGACGCGCTTGCCGCCGAGGCCGTTGGTGACGAACTCGCGGTCGAGGTCCCAGAAGGTGAGCCCGTGCGACTCGATCTCGAGGTCGGGGTGCGTGCGCTGCACGTACTCGAGCGGGTCGATGTCGGCCATGAGGTGGCCGCGCACGCGGTAGGAGTTGATGAGCTCCTGGACGCGGGCGCTCTTGTCGATGCGCTCCGAGATGTCGACGCTGATGTCGGCGGCCCAGTGGATGGGCGCGTACGGGATGCGCAGCGCGGCGAAGATGTCGTCGTAGAAGCCGCGCTGGCCGATGAGCAGCTCGTGCACGATCTTGAGGAATTCACCCGAACCGGCACCCTGGATGACGCGGTGGTCGTACGTGCTGGTGAGCGTGATCGTCTTGCCGATCGCGAGCTCGTTGAGCGTCTTGTCGCTCGCGCCCTGGAACTCGGCGGGGTAGTCGAGGGCTCCCGCGCCGATGATGGCGCCCTGACCGCGCATGAGGCGGGGCACGGAGTGCACGGTGCCGATGCCGCCGGGGTTGGTCAGCGAGATCGTCGTGCCCTGGAAGTCGCCCGGGGTCACCTTGTTGGTGCGGGCGCGGCGCACGAGGTCCTCGTAGGACGCGAGGAATTCACCGAACGTGAGGGTGTCGGCGCGCTTGATGCTGGGCACCAGGAGGGCGCGCGTGCCGTCGGGCTTGGGCATGTCGATCGCGATGCCGAGGTTGACGTGCGCGGGGGCCACGACCGAGGGCTTGCCGTCGACCTCGGCGTAGTACACGTTCTGGCTCGGGAACTGCTTGAGCGCCTGGATCAGCGCCCACCCGATGAGGTGGGTGAAGCTGACCTTGCCACCGCGCGTGCGGGACATGTGGTTGTTGATGACGATGCGGTTGTCGATCATCAGCTTGGCCGGGATCGTGCGCACGCTCGTCGCGGTGGGCACCGTGAGCGAGTCGTCCATGTTGGACGCCAGGGCCTTCGGCATCCCCTTGAGGACCGTCACACGGTCTTCTTCGGTGCTCTCGGAGCCGGCCGAGGGCACCGCGTTGGGCGCCTGCGCCGGGATCGGCTGCGGCTTGGCGGGCTTGGCGGTGGTACGCGCCACGGGCGCCTGACCGACGACCGGGATCGGCGCCGTCACGGGCTTGGGTTCGGAGGGGGCCGCCGACTGCACGGCCGGAGCCGGGGGCGGGGGAGCGGCGGCGGAGGATCCGTCGACGACCGGGTGGTACGCCTCCAGGATCGGCCACCAGGCCTTGTCTACGGAGTGCTTGTCGACTTTGAACTGTTCGTAGAGTTCGTCTACGAGCCACTCGTTCGCGCCGAACTCGCCCTCGCTCGAAGTACCGACGCCCGTCACCTGGCTCGACACAGTCGATCGCCTGCTTTCCTCGATGAAGATTCCTGTGGATGCGCCGACGTCCCCGTCACGCGCGTCTTCCAGCCTAGCCGAGGTTCTCGGACGGCTATCTGGTCTTTACATTCCTCTGATGTGGTGAGGTGGATGCCATGGAGTTCTCCGGTGCGCAACCCGACGTCGACCTGACCTACTCGGACGTGTTCCTCGTCCCCCGTCATTCCGAGGTGCGCAGCCGCCTCGACGTCGACCTGGCCCCCGCCGACGGCAGCGGGGCCACCCTCCCTCTGGTGTCCGCCAACATGAACTCGGTCACGGGCACGCGCCTCGCGGCGACCCTGGCGCGTCGCGGCGGCCTGGGCGTCCTGCCGCAGGACCTGGCGCTGCCGCAGCTGCTGGAGGCGGTGGAGCGGGTCAAGTCCCAGCCGGTGGCGTGGGACGCCCCGCTCGTGCTGCCGCCGACGGCGACCGTCGCCGACGCGCGTCTGATCCTGCCGCCGGTCCCGGGACGGGGCATCGTGGTCGCGGACGTCCGGGACGACGGCGCGATCGCGCTCGCGGACTTCCGCGGCATCGTGCCCGCGCCGCGTCTGGCCACCGCTCTGCCCGACGCCACCCTGGGCGACATCGCCCGCAAGGATGCCCCCGTCGTCGAGGTGGCGCAGGTCGGAGACCCGCGCGAGGTGTTCGCGCTCATCGAGGAGGCGGGCGTCGACATCGTCCCCGTCGTCGACGGCGACCGCGTCGTCGGGACCCTCTCGGGGCGCAGCGCCCTGCGCGACTCGGTCTACCGTCCCGCCGTCGACGCGGACGGCCGTCTCATCGTGGCCGCCGCCGTCGGCGTCAACGGCGACGTGGCGGGCAAGGCGAAGGCGCTCGCCGCCGCGGGCGTCGACGTGCTGGTCGTCGACACCGCGCACGGTCACCAGGCGCAGATGCTGCGGGCGCTGCGCGAGGTCGCGGCGCTGGATCTGGGCATCCCGATCGCCGCGGGCAACGTCGTCACGGCCGACGGGGTCCGCGACCTCACGGACGCGGGGGCGACGATCCTCAAGGTCGGCGTGGGTCCGGGCGCGATGTGCACGACCCGCATGATGACGGCGGTGGGCCGCCCGCAGTTCTCCGCGGTCCTCGAGACGGCCGAGGCGGCGCGCGCCGCGGGCGCCCACGTCTGGGCGGACGGGGGCGTGCGCTACCCGCGCGACGTGGCCCTGGCGCTGGCCGCGGGCGCGGCATCCGTGATGATCGGATCCTGGTTCGCCGGCACGATCGAGTCCCCCGGGCGGCTGCGCAGCGACGAGCGGGGACTGCTGTACAAGGAGTCGTGGGGCATGGCCTCGACCAAGGCGGTCCAGGGCCGGTTCGGGCGTCTCGACCCCTTCGAGCGGGCGCGCAAGGAGCTCTTCGCCGAGGGCATCTCGTCGTCGAAGATCTACCTCGACCCGCAGCGTCCGGGCCTCGAGGACCTGCTCGACATGATCACCTCGGGCGTGCGCTCGTCGTTCACCTACGCCGGTGCCGCGACGGTGGCGCAGTTCCACGAGCGGGCGCGCGTGGGCCTGCAGTCGGCCGCGGGTTACGAGGAGGGAAAGGCCCTGCCCGTCAGCTGGTGAGACCGCGCTCCAGGCTCGCCGCGGCCTCGAGGGTGATCCACGCGCCGAGCTGGACCGAGAGGTCGAGGTCGTCTCCGGCGGCCGCGGCCGAGCGCCGCGGGTCGGCCGGGAACAGTCCGTCCCGGCGCGCGTCCCACAGGGCGTCGGCGTTGCGCCGAACGAGCCGACGCGCGGCGGCCGCGGCCCTCTCGCTCCCGGGGTCGTCCGAGTCGGCGAACTCCGCGGCGGCCTCGGCGAGATAGCGGGCCAGGATGCCGGCGAACAGGCCGCCATCGCCCCCGCCCGCGGCGGGGAACAGGCCGTCGTCGGCGGCGCACCAGCGCTCGACCGCGAGGATCAGCTCGCGCGCGCGGCGCACGTGCCGCCACGCCGGATCGGCGTCGTCGCCGAGAGCCGCTTCGCCCAGGAGCAGCTCGAGACCGATCGTCGCGCCCTGGTTGTAGGTCCACAGCTCGGATCGGACCACCCCGTGCTCGACGCCGTCGCGCACGAGCCCGGTCGCCTCGTCGTCGAGGGTGGATGCCATCCACCCGGCGAGGGCGACGGCCTCGGCGCGGTGACCGGTGAGCGCGAGCACCGCGGCTCCCGGCGCGTTCGCCGGGGCGTTGTAGAGGTCGCTGCCGACGCTCCAGGGCAGCGCGCCGTGGGCGGGGTCGATCGCCTCGCCCAGGATGCGCGAGATCTTGCGCAGTGCGCGGGTGTCGGCGCCGCTGGAGAAGAGCCCGAGTCCCATCCAGGCGATGTCGTCGTAGAACGGTGTCGTCCAGCGGCCGAGGGTGCGCAGGGTCACCCCGCGTCGCAGGCGTCGGAGCAGTCGTCGACGGCGCGGGTC
>NZ_QDFT01000002.1 GCF_003075375.1 Microbacterium testaceum
ACCACTCCACGACCGAGTTGATCATGCCGAACAGCAGGCGCGCGGCGACGGCGGCGTCGACGTCGTCGCGGACCTCGCCCTCGGCCTGCGCCGCGGCGACGAGGGCCGTGACGCGATGGTCGAAGACGCGCCGGCGCTCGAGCGCAGCCTGCTCGACCGCGCTGTTGCCGCGCACGCGCAGCAGCAGGGTCACCGCGGGCAGCTGCGCGACCAGGACGTCGGTCGCGCCGGTGAGGACGAACCGCAGGCGGTCGGATGCCGCTCCGGTACGGGCCGCGGGCTGGTCCAGCACCGCCTCGAGACCGCCCAGGGCCGCCTCGAGCGCAACCGAGAGCAGCTCCTCCTTCGAGGAGAAGTGGTGGTAAAGCGCGGACTTGGTCAGGCCGAGACGGCGGGCCAGGTCCGACACGCTCGTGGCGTCGTACCCTTGCTCATTGAACAGCTGGACGGCCACGTCCAGGATGCCGTCGCGGTCGTACCCGGGGCGTCCCCGCTTGGCGGGGGAGCCGGCGGGCGCGGTCGTCGGGACGGGATCGGCGGCGGTCACGGTCTCAGTGTGTCACTCCAGCAGCGCGGGGGCGTCGGCGTGCAGGAGCGCCCGCGCCGCGTTGCCGATCACCGCGCTGTAGGTCGGGTACGCGAAGCGGACCCCCGCGAGCGTCGCCACGTCGATGCCGGCGGCCATCGCCGTGGTGACCGACTGGATCACCTCGACCGCGTTCTCGCCGACGGCGTGCGCGCCGAGGACGAGTTCGCGACGCCGGTCGGCGATCAGCATGAGGAAGCCGTTCTCGCGATCGTCGATGACCGCGCGATCCAGCGCGGCGAACCGCACGGTCGCGACGACGCACGAGGGGTCGCGGTCGCGCGCCTGCTCCTCGGTCAGGCCGACTCCGGCGTAGTCGGGGTCGGTGAACCCGCCGGCGGGCAGCAGGTGATGGGGCGTGCGCCGGTTGGCGCCGAGGACGGCGTTCTCGGCCGCCGCCTCGCCCTCGAACTGGGCCGCCTGCACGAGCATGTCGCGGCCGTTCGCGTCGCCGACCGCCAGGATGTGCGGCACGATCGTGCGGAAGTACCGGTCGACGGGGATCGCCGAGCGCTCCACCTCGACGCCCGCGTTCTCGAGGCCCAGGTCCTCGACGTCGGCGGGCCACCCGGTCGCCATGACGACGACGTCGACATCGACCGTGCGGGCGTCCCCGCCCTCGCGCCAGGTGAGTCGGATCGACCCGTCGTCCTGCCGGTCGAGACGCTCGACCGTGTCGATACCGGTGCGCACGTCGACGCCGTGACCCGTGAGGGCCTCGGCGATCGCCCGCGAGATGGAGGCATCGGATGCCATGAGCACCCGCGGAGCCACGTCGAGCAGCGTGACCTCGGAGCCGAAGGAGCGGAACACCGTCACGAGCTGCGCCCCGGTGTTGCCCGCGCCGATCACGGCGACGCGGTCCGGCAGCTCGGACAGTGACAGGACGTCCTCGGGGACGGTGGCCAGCTCCGCGCCGGGGATCGGCAGGCGGCGCGAGTGTCCGCCGACGCACACGAGGATCGACTCGGCGCGCACGCGGCGGCCGCTGTCGAGGACGAGCGTGTGGTCGTCGGCGAAGCGCGCGCGGCCCTCGTGCACCAGGTCGACGCCGGCTGCCGCGAAACGCTCGGCCTCGCGCTTGATGGAGCGCACGGCATCCACCCGTTCGTGCACGCGCGCGACGACGGCCGTCCAGTCCACGCGCGGTTCGTCCACGACGATGCCGTAGTCATCGGCGGAGCGGGTCTCGCGCATCAGACGCGCGGCCTTGGCGAGCACCCGCGTGGGGACGCACCCGGTGTTGACACACGTGCCGCCCACGCGCCCGGCCTCGAGGACCACCACCGACGCGCCGAGTTCGGCGGCGCGCAGGGCGGCGGCGGTTCCGGCCGGGCCCGCGCCGATCACGGCGATGTCGTAGGTGTCGGCGTCGTGGCTCACGGTGGTCCTCCCGGCAAGTCGAGGACCCCAGTCAAACCGGGGCGACCCGGCTGACGGCGGGGCTTGCGCGCGCGGGTCAGAACCGTTCGTACAGATCGGTGGCGGTCAGACCCGTGCCGCCGATCGCGTGCACGCCGGGTGCCGGGTGCAGCGCGAATGTCTCGCCGTCGAAGAGCAGCACGGCGGTGTAGTCGCCGCGGGTGTCGAGCTTGACCTCGAAGCGGCCCGTGTCGATCAGACGCAGGGTCACCACCGCACCGCTGCGGGCGAGGTAGCTGACCTCTTTCTCGTGCGCGGTGGGCAGCGGGATCACGGGCTCGTCGTCGTGCGGTGCCGGAGGGGGCGTGGTGGGGTTCTCGGCATCCATCCGCCGAGTCTGTCACGCCCCCGCCGGGCCGGGGTCAGCGCTCGTCGCGCCAGGAGTGCTGCGGGTCGTAGCCCAGCAGGCGTCGCGCCTTGTCGATCGACAGCAGGGTCGTGTTCTCGCCGAGGTCGCCGTGCACGGGGGTGTCGGGGAACACCTCGGCCACCAGCTCGGCGTTGGGCCGGGTCATCACGGTGTCGGCCGCGGCGATGATGAAGGTGTCGAAGCCCGCCGGAGCGGTCTGCAGGGCGCGCTCGATCGCCTGGGCCCCGTCGCGGGCGTCGATGTAGCCCCACAGGTTCCACTTGCGGGTGCGGGCGTCGGCGTCGAAGGGGAACTCGGCGTAGTCCTCGGGCACCATGACGTTCGAGAACCGCAGTGCGGTGACCGACAGGTCGGGGTGCCAGCGCACGAGCTCGGTCGCCAGGCGCTCTTCGAGGGTCTTGACCAGCGAGTACACCGACTCGGGGCGCGGTGCGTACTCTTCGTCGACCGGGATGTAGGGCGGCGGCACGTCGAAGGGCAGCCCCAGCACGGTCTCGCTGGACGCGTAGACGATGCGGCGGATGCCGAGCCGCACGGCCGCCCAGAAGACGTTGAACGAGCTCGTCATGTTGTTGTGGAAGGTCGCGATGTCGGAGCGGATGCCGGGCGCCGGGATCGCGCCCAGGTGGACGACCGCGTCGAATCCCTGATGCTGGTCGTTCACGCCCGCGAGGGCGTCGATCACCTGCCCGTAGTCGGTGAGCTCGACCTGGACGAAGCCGGGACCGCGCTCGCCGCGCACGTCGAGGCCGATCACGTCGTGGCCCGCGGCGCGCAGTTCGCGCGCGACGACGGTGCCGAGTTTGCCGGACGAGCCGGTGAGGGCGATGCGCATGGGACTCCTGGGGGTGAGAGGGAGGATGCCGCCGAGGCTAGCGGGCGGCTCCGACATCGCCCAGCGGATTGACGCCGGGTCGTGGGACGGCGAAGGCCCGCGAGCCGCAGCTCGCGGGCCGGGGACGGCATGTCAGTGGACGCGCGCCTCCTCCTGCTCGTCGTCGTCGTCGCCGGGGATGAAGACGTCGACCACCGTCACGTTGACCTCGACGGCCTTCATGCCGACGATCTCGCTGATCGCCTTCTCGACGGCCGCGCGGACGTTCGAGGCGACCCGCTGGATGCGCTCGGGGTAGTCGACCTGGATGGCGATGTCGGCGGCGACCTCGGTCTCGCCGACCTCGACGCTCACGCCCTGGGCGTAGTCCTTCGAGCCCACGGCCTGGCGGATGTTGCCGATGACACGGGCCGCGCCGCCACCGAGGGCGTGCACGCCGGGAACCTCGGCCGCGGCGATGCCGGCGACCTTGGCGACGACGGGGTCGACGATGACGGTCTTGCCGCCGTTGGCGCGGGCGTCGGTGGAGGAGGTGGTGTTTGCCATGAGGAGCGTCCTTTCGTCAAGATCCCGGACCGAAGACGTACCGGGGTGTTTCGCTATGTGGACGGGACGGGTTCGTGAAACGTCACGACCCGTCGCTGAAAGATTGCTGACAGGAACCGCGATGCCCTCTTTGTCTTCCGCCACCGACGCCTTTCTCGCGTCGCGCGCGGCCGACGGCGACCAACTCGCGTTCGGCGTCCTCGTGCGCCGGCACGCCCCCTTCCTCGTCGCCTTCGCGACGCGCCTCACCGGCTCGCGCGCGGACGCCGACGACTGCGTGCAGGAGGCGCTCATCACGGCGTGGCGCCGTCTGCCGGACCTGACCGATCCCGAGAAGGTGCGAAGCTGGTTGACGACGATCGTCTCGCGCAAGGTCACCGATCGGATGCGCTCGCGGAAGATCTCGGATCAGATCGACGAAGAGATGGTGTCCGCGAAGGACGACCCGGAGCGTGCCGCGGTGGCGTCGTCGCAGCTGGACGCCCTCAAGAGGGTTCTCGCCGATCTGCCCGAGGAATTGCGCGTGGTCTGGGTGCTGCGCGAGGTCGGCGGTCACAGCTACGACGAGATCGCCGTCGAGGTGGGCGAATCGGCGGCGACCGTGCGCGGTCGTCTCGCCCGTGCCCGAAAGACCGTGTTGGAACGCATGCAGGAGTGGAGGTGACCATGATGAGCGAGAACGGCGACGACATCGGAGGCTCCGGCTACTCCCTCGAAGACCTCTCGGCCTACCTCGACCGCGGACGCACCCCCCGCATCCCCGCGATCGAGCGCAACGCCGAGTGCCAGGCCATCCTGGCGTCCATGGACCGGATGGGGCGCCTCTCCCGAGAGATCGTCGAGGAGCAGGCGGCCGAGCCCCTGGCGGAGTCCTGGTACGACGACATCATGCGCGAGGTCATGCGCGAGTTCCGCGCGGGGCGCGACATCCCCCTCGCGCGCACCGCGGACGGCACCGAACTGGTGGTGACCGAGGGGGCGCTCTACGAGCTGATCCGGAGCGTCGGAGACGGCATCGACGGTCTGTTCGTCGGGCGCGTGCGCGTCGATCAGGCCGAGCCCGAGGCCCCGCTCGACGTCCGCGTGACCGTGAGCGTGCGTTTCGGGCGGCCGATGGCCGCCGTCGTCGAGCAGATGCGCGACGGCATCCGTTCCGCGATCGAACAGCACGGCGATCTGAGGGTGGGCCGGGTCGACGTGACGGTCGGCGACGTCCACATCGACGAGGGGGAAGACCGATGACCACCATCACCGCGGCCGAACTGGCCCCGCGCATCGATCTGGCCGTCACCGCGGTCGAGGGCGTGCGCGAGGTGTACTCCGCTCGTCCCGTCGTGGCGCGGGCGTTCGAGCACGTGACCGACGCCGACGGCTCGCTGACCGCGGTCGACGAGACCGCCGGAGCCCGGGCGATCACGGTGTGCATCGGCGTCTCGCGCGACGACGATGCGGCGGCCGTGGCGGCGGCCGTGGCCGCGGCGGCGCGGGGCGCGGGCGACGACGAGACGCCCTCGAGCGTGCGCGTGCGCGTGTCTCGCCTGATCGTTCCGGCTTCTTAGCCGGTTCCCGGCCGACGGCGGCGGCCAGGTCCTACGCTGAGAGGACCGCCCACTCGTCCCGGAGGCCGCATGTCCCAGTCGCCCGTCGTCGCCGTCACCGGCTCCACCGGAGCCGTCGGAGGTCGTGTCGCCCGCGATCTCGCCGCCCGCGGCATCCCGCAGCGACTGGTGGTGCGCGACGCCTCGCGCGCTCCCCGCCTGGACGGTGCCGAGGTGCACGTCGCCCGCTATTCCGAGGGGGATGCCGTCCGCGCCGCCCTGCAGGGCGTGGACACCCTGCTGATGGTCTCGGCGTCCGAGACCGCCGACCGCGTCGAGCACCACCGCACCTTCGTCGAGGCGGCCGCGTCCGCGGGCGTCCGGTCGATCGTCTACACGTCGTTCCTCGCGGCCGCGCCCGACGCGGTCTTCACGCTGGGGCGCGACCACGCCGCGACCGAGGAGATCATCCGGGCATCGGGCATGTCGTGGACGTTCCTGCGCGACAACTTCTACATGGACATGATGGAGCTCTTCGCGGGGGACGACGGCGTCATCCGCGGACCGGCCGGTGAGGGCCGCTGCTCGCTCGTCTCGCGCGCCGACGTCGCCGCCACCGCGGTCGCGGTGCTGCGGGATCCCGCCGCGCACGCCGACACCGCCTACGACCTGACCGGCCCCGAGGCGTTGAGCCTGGCCGAGGTCGCCGAGAAGATCTCGGCCGTCCGCGGGCACCCGGTGCGCTTCCACGACGAGACGGTCGACGAGGCCTACGCCTCGCGCGCCGCCTTCGGCGCGCCGCGCTGGCAGGTCGACGCGTGGGTCAGCACCTACACCGCGATCGCCAGCGGCGACCTCGCGGGGGTCTCCGACGACGTCGAGCGCGTGACCGGTCGCCCGGCGCAGAGCTTCGAGGAGTTCCTCGGCGCGGTCGCGTGATCGGCCGCGCGGGCGCGACCGGCCGATCCCTCGGGTATGCTGGCCGCGTGCTGACCTGTCGCTGTTGTCGCTGAACGCCCCCGCGTTCTTCTTCGACGACCCCGTCAGCCGCGCCGTTCCGGCGCATCGACCCCACAGGATCACACCGTGCGTTACGCCCAGAGCGTCGCCGACCTCGTCGGTGACACCCCCCTCGTCCGCCTCTCCCGCGTCACCGACGGCATCGCCGCCACCGTGCTCGCGAAGATCGAATACTTCAACCCCGGAGGCTCGGCGAAGGACCGCATCGCCGCGAACATCGTCGACGCGGCCGAGCGCGACGGCCACCTGCGACCCGGCGGCGTGATCGTCGAGCCCACCAGCGGTAACACCGGGGTGGGACTCGCCCTCGTCGCGCAGCAGCGCGGGTACCGCTGCGTGTTCGTGGTGCCCGACAAGGTCGCCGAGGACAAGCGCGCGGTGCTGCGCGCCTACGGTGCCGAGGTCGTCGTCACGCCTACGAACGTCGAACCCGACGACCCGCGGTCGTATTACAGCGTCAGCGATCGGCTCGTGCGCGACATCCCGGGGGCCTTCAAGCCCAACCAGTACGCCAACCCCAACGGCCCCCGCAGCCACTACGAGACCACCGGTCCCGAGATCTGGCGCGACACCGACGGTGCGCTGACGCACTTCGTCGCGGGCGTCGGAACCGGCGGCACCATCACCGGCACGGGACGCTACCTGCGCGAGGTCGCCGGGTCGTCGGTGCGGATCGTCGGCGTCGACCCCGAGGGGTCGATCTACTCGGGCGACGACATCCACGGCTACGACGTCGAGGGCGTCGGCGAGGACTTCTGGCCCCCGGCGTTCGACCCCACCCTCGTCGACGCGTACGAGCGCGTCTCCGACGCCGAGTCGTTCGCGATGACCCGCCGCCTCGCCCGCGAAGAGGGCCTGCTCGTCGGCGGGTCCAGCGGCATGGCGGTCGTGGGCGCACTGCGCGTGGCGCGGGAGCTCCCCGCCGACGCCGTGGTCGTGGTGGTCCTGCCCGACCACGGGCGCGGCTACCTCAGCAAGATCTTCGACGACGAATGGATGACCGCGCGCGGCTACGAGGTCGAGGCCGTGGCATCCCTTCTTCCCCCCACCACCGAGGAGCACTCCGCATGAGCACCCACGACGCCGCCCGCGGCTTCGACAGCCTCGCCGTCCACGCCGGCCAGGCGCCCGACGAGACCACCGGCGCGGTCATCCCGCCGATCCACGTCTCGACGACGTACGCGCAGGACGGCATCGGAGGTCTGCGCGGCGGGTACGAGTACGGGCGCAGCGGCAACCCCACCCGCACGGCGCTCGAGACCCAGATCGCGGCCCTCGAGGGCGGGGCACGCGCCCTGTCGTTCGCCTCGGGCCTCGCGGGCGAGGACGCCCTGCTGCGCGCGGCCCTCGTCCCGGGCGACGAGGTCCTGCTCGGAAACGACGTCTACGGCGGCACCTATCGCCTGCTGGCTCGGGTGCTCGGCCCGTGGGGTGTGAAGCTGCGGGTGGTCGACATGAGCGATCTGGATGCCGTGGCATCCGCTATCCAGGAGCGCGCGCCGAAGATGGTCTGGGTCGAGACGCCCAGCAACCCGATGCTGCGCATCACCGACATCGAGGGTCTCGCCCGCCTCGGCCACGCGGCCGGTGCCCTGGTGGTCGTCGACAACACCTTCGCGTCGCCGGCCCTGCAGCGTCCGCTCTCGCTGGGTGCCGACGTGGTCGTGCACTCCGCGACCAAGTACCTGGGCGGCCACAGCGACGTCGTCGGGGGCGCGCTCGCGTTCGCCGACGCCGGCTTGGCCGAGAAGGTGCAGTTTCTGCAGTTCGCCGCGGGCGCGGTGTCGGGTCCGTTCGACGCGTACCTGACCACGCGCGGCATCAAGACCCTCGCGGTCCGCATGCAGCGGCACAGTTCGAACGCGCAGGCGGTGGCCGAGCACCTGCTCGCGCACGACCGCGTGGCGACGGTGTACTACCCGGGACTGCCCTCGCACCCCGGTCACGAGCTGGCCGCGCGGCAGATGAGAGGCTTCGGCGGCATCGTCTCTCTCGAGCTCGCCGACGCCGCAGCCGCCCGCCGCTTCGCGGAGTCGACCCGCCTGTTCACGCTCGCGGAGTCGCTCGGCGGTGTGGAGTCCCTGGTGAACTACCCGGATGCCATGACCCACGCCTCGGTGCGCGGGACCGAGCTGGCGGTTCCCGAGACGATCGTGCGCCTGTCGGTGGGCATCGAGTCGGTCGAGGATCTCGTCGCCGACGTCGATCAGGCGCTCGCCGCGCTCTGACCGCGGGGCGCCGTCGTCGGCCGTCGACGTCGGGGCGCCGCGTCGACGGCATCTGTATGCCGTCGTCGGCCGTCGAGGTCGGGGCGCCGCGTCGACGGCATCCATAAACGCTCTTCCTGCCGAGGAACGCGGCAGCGCGGCGTGTTTCGGCACGGAGAGCGTTTATCAAGGTGTCCCGGCGCCGTGCGCCCAGCGCACGGCACCGGACACACGGCACCGGACACACGGCACCGGACACACGGCACCGGACACACGGCACCGGACACACGGCACCGGACGCACGGCACCGGACGCCGACGTCGACCAGGTGCTCGCCGCGCACTGATCGCCGGGGTGCCGCGTCAACGGCATCCATAAACGCTCTTCCTGCCGAGGAACGCGGCAGCGCGGCGTGTTTCGGCACGGAGAGCGTTTATCGAGGCGTGCCAGCGCCCAGCGCCCGGCGCCGGGCGCCCGGCGCCGATGTCGACCAGGCGCTTGCCGCGCTCTGACCGGCGGGGCGACGCGTCAACGTCGCCCATAAACGCTGTTCGTGCCGAGGAACGCGGCAGCGCGGCGTGTTTCGGCACGGAGAGCGTTTATCGAGCTGTCCTGGCGCACGGCGCGGGGCGCCCGGCGCCGGAGCTCAGCCCCAGGCGCTGGCGCCCAGCGTCCGACGCCCGGCGCCCGACGCCCGGCGCCCGACGCCCAGCGCTCACCGCCCGACGCCCGGCGCCCAGCGCCGGACGCCCGGCGGCGGAGCTCAGCGCTCGGCGCGGGCCAGGTTCTGCGTCAGCTCGTCGGCGTTCTGACGGACGACGTACGCGGGCTGGTCGCGCTCGACGCGCCAGCTCTCGGACAGGGGTCCGACGTTGACGGTGTCGAAACCGAACTCGTCGTAGATGCGCGTCACGAGGGCGACGGCCTCGTCGGTGTCCGCCGAGGTGGCGAGGGCGCGTCGGTTCTCGCTGCCGGCGGGGGCGCCGTCGGTCAGGATGTCCGCGGCGGGGATGTGGTTGAACGCCTTGACGACGACCGAGTCGGGCAGGCGCTGCTGCAGCATCTCGGAGGTGGTCGTCTTCTTCTCGTCGAGCTCGGCGATGCGGCCGTCGCGCTCGAAGTAGTAGTTGTTCGTGTCGAGCACGGTCTTGCCGGCGAGCGGGGCGACGGGGAGGTCGTCGATGGCCTTCAGCGGCACCGTCACGACGACGATCTCTCCGGCTTCGGCCGCTTCCTGAGCGGTCGCGGCGCGAGCGCGCGACCCGACCTCGGCGACCAGGTCGCTCAGGGTCTCGGGGCCGCGGGAGTTCGCGATCACGACGTCGTAGCCGTTCTGCGCGAAGCCCTTCGCGAGGGCCGAGCCGATGTTTCCTGCTCCGATGATTCCTACGGTTGTCATGAGCGACCGGAACCGCGGCGGCGGGGCGACTATTCCCGGGAGCGCTACCAAGAGTTCATCGGTCTAAATAGTTAGCAGTTCTAGTTATCAGTGTCAACCGGTCCCGGGCGAGGGGGAGGGGTGCTTATCGTTTCTTCTGTCGCACCCTCACGCGAGTGGTCGCAGTCCGGTGTTCGGGTCACCGTCCTGCTTGACCTGTGAGGGCGACGGCCCCCGGTGGACGCGGCTTCGGACCACCGGGGGCCGCTTTCTTTTCTCCGGGCGTCTGTCGTGACGCCCGACGTCCACCGGGTGGGAGACTGGTCTGTCGGCCGCCCCCGCCCGGCCGCTATCAGAGGACACCATGACGACCGACACCCGCCCGCCCCGCACCGCCCGGCTGTACCTGGTCTGCGTGGGCGTCGGATTGCTCGCCGGCCTGATGTCGGGACTGTTCGGCGTCGGCGGCGGCACCGTGATCGTGCCGCTGCTGGTGCTGCTGCTGGGCTTCGATCAGCGACTCGCGGCCGGCACTTCGCTCGCGGCGATCGTGCCCACGGCATCCGTCGGCGTCGTCACCTACGCCATCGACGGTCACGTCGCGTGGATCCCCGCCCTGATCCTCGCCGCCGGCGCGGTCGGCGGCGCGCAGATCGGGACCTGGCTGCTGCCCAAGCTCTCGCAGACGGCGTTGCGATGGGCCTTCGTGACGTTCCTGCTGGCGGTCATCGTGAGCCTGTACTTCGTCATCCCCTCGCGGGACGCCGCCCTCGAACTGACCTGGCTCACCGGCCCGGGCCTCGCGCTGCTCGGCGTCGTCACCGGCATCCTCGCGGGGCTGCTCGGGGTGGGCGGGGGGATCGTCGTCGTTCCGGCCCTCCTGCTGCTCTTCGGCACCAGCGACCTCGTCGCCAAGGGCACCTCGCTGCTGATGATGATCCCGACCGCCGTGTCCGGGACCGTGGGAAACCTGCGGCGCTCCAACGTCGACCTTCGCGCCGCGCTGTGCGTCGGCGTCGCCGCGTGCGCCACGACCGCGGTGGGGGCGCAGATCGCGAAGGCGGTGGATCCGTTCGTGGCCAACGTGCTGTTCTCGATCTTCCTCGTCTTCATCGCCACGCAGATCGCCGTCAAGGCCGTGCGCGGTCGGCACCAGCGCTGAGCGACGGTTCTCGCGGGCCGCGCCCTCCCGCGCCGGCATTCCGCGAGCCGGGGCGCGACACCGCGCCCTCGGTAGACTGAGCCGGTGCCCGTGAATCCTGAACTCGTCGGTCGTGCCTTCGCGCCGACCGCGCCGTACCTGGTCGGCCGGGAGAAGGTGCGCGAGTTCGCCCGCGCGGTCTTCGCCGACGCCCCCCAGCACACCGACCCCGAGGCCGCCCGCGCGCTCGGGTACGCCGACGTCGTGGCTCCGCCCACGTTCGCGATGGTCGTGCAGGACCTCACGCTGCAGCAGCTGCTCGGCGACCCCGACTCCGGCATCGAGTTGTCCCGCCTGGTGCACGCCGAACAGCGATTCCGCTACAGCCGCCCCATCGTCGCGGGCGACGAGCTGGTTGCGACGCTGTCGGTTACCGGCATCCGTTCCATGGGCGGCAACGCCATGATCACCAGCGAAGCCGAGATCGTGGATGCCGACGGCGCCCACGTCGTCACGACCACGAGCGTCCTGCTCGCGGGGGAGGCCGGAGCATGAGCGCGTTCACCGTCGGCGAGGTCATCGCCGAGCGTTCCGTCCACCTCACGCGCGAATCCCTCGTGCGCTACGCCGGGGCCTCGGGCGACTTCAACCCGATCCACTACCGCGACGACGTCGCCGCCGCCGTCGGGCTGCCGGGCGTCCTCGCGCACGGCATGCTCACCATGGGCATCGCCGTCGGCGCACTCGGCGAGGCCCTGGGCGACTCCGGCCGGATCCTCGAGTACGGCGTCCGCTTCACGCGTCCCGTCGTGGTCGATCCCGAGACCGGGGCCGACCTGCACGTGAGCGCCAAGGTCGGCGCCGTCGACGACGAGACCGCCCGCATCGACCTCACCGTGACGTTCGCCGAGACCACCGTGCTCGGCAAGGCGCAGGTGCGGGTGCGGGTGCGCTGATGCCCGAGGTCGATGCCGTCCCGCTCGCGCGGCTGACGACGCTGCGCACCGGCGGTCAGCCCGCCCGCCTCATCGAGGCGACGACGACCGACGAACTGGTCGCCGCCGTCCGCGAAGTCTGGGCCGAGGGCGGCGCGTGGTTCGTGCTGGGCGGGGGATCGAACCTCTTCGTGGGCGACGAGCCGTTCGACGGCACCGTCATCCGCGTGCGGACCACCGGCATCGACGAACTCCCCGGTTCGCGGCCCGACACCGTCCGGCTGCGCGTGCAGGCCGGCCACGACTGGGACGCCTTCGTCGCCGAGACCGTCGCGCGCGGCTACGCCGGCGTCGAGGCCATGTCCGGCATCCCGGGCACCGTGGGCGCGGCTCCCGTGCAGAACGTGGGCGCTTACGGACAGGAGGTCGTGCAGACGCTCGTCGAGGTCGAGCTGCTCGACGAGTCGACGGGCGAGGTCTCGACGGTCCCCGCCGCCGAGCTGGGTCTGGGCTTTCGCACCTCGGTCTTCAAGCACCACTACGGCTCGGTTCCCGAGCGTCCTGCGGTGATCCTGTCGGCGACGTTCGAGCTCGAACGCGTCGGCGACGACGCGCGTCCGATCGCCGGTGCGCAGCTGCGCGGAGCTCTCGGACTGGATGCCGACGAGGCGGTGTCGCTGCGCTGGATCCGCGACCATGTGCTCGCGACCCGCGCGCGCAAGGGCATGGTGCTCGACGCCGAGGACCCCGACACCTGGAGCGCGGGGTCGTTCTTCCAGAACGCGATCGTGTCGGAGTCCTTCGCCCGCACCCTTCCCGAGGCGTGCCCGAAGTGGCCGATGGCGCCCGAGATCGATCCGGTGACCGTCATCCCGCTCGCCGCGTTCGACGGCATCCTGCCCCCGCCCCCGGTCGAGCGGCGCGAGGTCAAGGTGAGCGCGGCGTGGCTCATCGAGAACGCCGGGCTGTCGCGCGGGTTCCGCTTTCCCCGCTCGCGCGCCGGGCTGTCGACCAAGCACACCCTCGCGTTGACGAACCGCGGTGAGGCGACCGCCGCCGAGATCGCGCAGCTCGCCCGCTTCGTGCAGCAGCGGGTGCAGGCCGAGTTCGGTCTGCTGCTGCAGCCCGAGCCCGTCCTGGTCAACGTCGAGCTGTAGGCGCGCCCCCGGCCGCGCGAGTCGCCGGGATTTGCCGTCAGTGCGAAACGTTCCGGCGACTCGCGCGGGGGAGGGTCAGGAGAACAGGCGCTGGAGGCGCTGTACACCCTCGAGGAGCTGGTCGTCACCGAGGGCGTACGACAGGCGCAGGTAGCCGCTCGGGCCGAAGGCCTCGCCGGGGACCACGGCGACCTCGGCCTGCTGGAGGATGAGGTCGGCCAGCTCGAGCGAGGTCGTCGGGGTGACGCCACCCCACTCGCGGCCCAGCAGGCCCTGCACGTCGGGGTAGACGTAGAACGCGCCGAGCGGGTTGGGCACCTCGACGCCGTCGATCTTCGACAGCTCCGACACGATCAGCTGGCGGCGGCGGTCGAAGGCGAGGCGGAACTGCTCGGCTTCGTCCTGCGGGCCGTTCAGCGCGGCCGCGGCGGCGATCTGCGCGACGTTGTTGACGTTGCTCGACAGGTGCGACTGCAGGTTGCCGGCGAGCTTCATGGCATCCGCGGGTCCCACCATCCAGCCCACGCGCCAGCCGGTCATGGCGTAGGTCTTCGCGACGCCGTTGACGAGGATCGTCTGCGCCGCGAGCTCGGGCACGGCCTCGACGATCGACACGGCGCCGACGCCCTCGTAGGTCAGGTTCTGGTAGATCTCGTCGGTCACGACCCAGATGCCGTGCTCGAGCGCCCAGCGACCGATCTCAGCCGTCTCTTCGGGGGTGTACACCGAGCCCGTGGGGTTGGACGGCGACACGAACACCAGCACGGTGGTCTTGTCGGTGCGGGCGGCTTCGAGCTGGGCGACGGTGACCTTGTAGTCCTGGTCGGCGCCGGCGAACACCTCGACGGGCGTGCCGTCGGCGAGGGCGATGGCCTCGGGGTAGGTGGTCCAGTAGGGGGCGGGCAGCAGCACCTCGTCGCCGGGGTTCACCACCGTCTGGAACGCCTGGTACACGCTCTGCTTGCCGCCGTTGGTCACGATGACCTGCGAGGGCGACACCTCGAGGCCCGAGTCGCGCAGCGTCTTCGCGGCGATCGCCTCGCGCAGCACGGGCAGGCCCGCGGCGGGGGTGTAGCGGTAGTTCTTGGGGTCCTGCAGCGCCTTCGCCGCCTCGTCCACGATGAAGGACGGCGTCGCGAAGTCGGGCTCGCCGGCGGCGTACGAGATGACGGGACGGCCGGCGGCCTGGAGGGCCTTGGCCTTGGCGTCGACTTTGAGGGTCGCGGACTCGGCGATGGCGGACAGCTTGCGGGAGAGCGGAGCACGGGAGGTCACGGGACCGAGCCTAGTATTTCCGCCCTCACGGGCCGAGGGTCGTGACGACTCCGAAACACGGCTCCACTAACGTGGCCGGGTGACCGCCCCCCTTGCTCCACCCGTGCGCTCCCGACGTCGCGGATTCGGCACCCTCGTCCGCCTCGGCCTCGCGACGCTCGTCGCCGGGGTCGCCACGGGACTCGCCGTGCTGTTGCTGGTGTGGATCGTGCACAGCCTCGAGCACCTCGTCTGGGGTCACGAAGAGGGCCCCTTCCTCGACGGTCTCGCCTACCCCGAGGTCTGGTGGCTGCCGATCGTCACGGTCGGCGGCGCGGGCGTCGTGGCGGCGGTGGGCTGGTACCTGCTGCGCCGTTTCGGTCGCAGGATCGCCACCGTCGAGCAGGGTGTGGACGGGGCGCGGATGCCGTGGTGGGAGACCCTCGTCGACACCGTCCTGCAGGTGGGGTCGGTGGCCATGGGCGCCGCGATCGGCAAAGAGGTCGCGCCCCGCGAGCTCTCGGCCATGGCGGGGTCGAAGATCGTGCGGTGGTTCCGCCTCGACGCGCGGTGGAGCCGCATCCTCATCGCCTCGGCCGCCGGCGCGGGTCTCGGCGCGGTGTACAACGTGCCGTTGGCGGGCGCGCTCTTCGCCGTCGAGATCCTGCTGGCGCAGTTCAGTGTCGGCGCGGCCGTGGTCGCCCTGACCGTGAGCACGGTCGCGACGCTCGTCGCACGTCCGCTCGTGGGCGACGGCTCGCTCTACACGGTGGGGGCGCTCGAGGTGAACGCGTCGCTCATCGTCGCCGCCGTCCTCATCGGTCCCCTCATGGGGTGGGGGGCGACGAGCTTCTCGGCGGTGACGAAGAAGCTGTCGCGCTTCCGGCCCGAGGGCTGGAAGCTGCTGGTCGTCCTGCCGCTGACCTTCACGGCCGTCGGTGCCCTCGGCGCGGCGTTCCCCCTCCTCCTCGGAAACGGTCGGGCCCTCGCGACGGCCGGGTTCGACCTCTCGCAACCCGCCCTGCTGCTGCTCGCTCTCGCGGTGATGCGCTACGTCGCCACGGCGGTCTCTCTCGGCGCCGGCGCGATCGGCGGAACCCTCCAGCCCTCGGTCGCGATCGGTGCGGCGCTCGGAGCCGCCGCGGCGGCGGGGTGGGCCTTCGTCTGGCCCGGCGCCGACGGCACGGCGCTGGCGATCGTCGCGGCGGCGGCGTTCCTGGCATCCAATATGCGGGCCCCGTTCACCGCGATCGCGCTCATCATCGAGTTCACGAACACGGGTTTCGACCTGCTGCTGCCAATCTTCCTGGCCGTGGCGGGCTCGCTCGTCGCCTCGCGGTTGACCTCGCGCGAGAGCCTGCGCGGGTTCGCCCCGATCGACCCCGCGCGTCCGTAGCGGACGGGTGCGCGGGATCGGCGCGCGCCTCGCCCTAGGCTCGACGGGTGATCGAGTGGATTCTGGCCGAGTGGACGCAGATCCTGGGTTTCGCGACGGGGGCCGCCTGCGTCCTCCTGGCGGCCCGGCGCAACGTGTGGACGTACCCGATCGGCATCGCCAACAACCTCGTCTTCCTCGCGGTCTTCGTGCCCGCGGGGCTCTATGCGAGCGCCGCACTGCAGATCGTTTACCTGGTGCTCGGCGTGCACGGCTGGCTGCGGTGGACGCGCGGCGTCGAACACGACCGGGAGTACGTCGCGCGCACGCCCCGTCGCGTCGTCCCCTGGCTGGTCGTCGCGGCCCTCGCGGGCACCGCCGTGCTGACCGTGGTCCTCACGGTCTTCACCGATTCGCAGGTCGCTCTCGCGGACGCCGCGACGACCTCGGCGAGTCTCGTGGCGCAGTACATGCTGAACCGCAAATGGATCGAGAACTGGTGGGTCTGGATCGGCGTCGACGTCGCCTTCGTCGCGCTGTCGATCGCGACCGGGTTGTGGATCATCGCCGCCCTCTACGCCCTGTT
Source organism: Microbacterium testaceum (assembly GCF_003075375.1). Lineage (GTDB taxonomy): Bacteria > Actinomycetota > Actinomycetes > Actinomycetales > Microbacteriaceae > Microbacterium > Microbacterium testaceum_E. Next base: position 16,351 of record NZ_QDFT01000002.1, read on the forward strand.
CGTCGTGCTCTGCGTCGGTGGTCTGCGCTCGTGGCGCCGCGTGGAACGCGAGTCGACGGATGCCGGGATCCCGGCCGACGCGCGTGCCTGAGCGCCGGTACCGCCACGGGGTGGTGGTCGGCAAGTTCTACCCCCTGCACGTGGGTCACGACCATCTCATCCGCTCGGCGGTGCGCGCGTGCGAGCGCGTGACGGTCGAGGTGATCGCGGCATCCGTCGAGTCCATCCCGCTCGAGCGGCGGGCCGCCTGGGTGCGGGAGAACCACCCGACCGTGCGCGTGGTCGACCTGCTCGACGACACCCCGGTCGATTTCGCCTCCGACACCGCGTGGCAGGCGCATACCGCGACCATCGCCGGTCTCGTCGACGAGCCGGTCGACGTCGTCTTCACCTCCGACGAGTACGGGGCCGAGCTGGCGCGCCGTCTCGGTGCCGCGTGGGAGCAGGTCGATCCGGGCCGGCGGCTCAACCCGGTGTCGGGCACGGCGATCCGCGCGGATCCGGACGCCCACTGGCACGAGCTCTCGCCCGCGGTGCGTGCCGATCTGATCGCCCGCGTGGTCGTCCTCGGAGCCGAATCGACCGGGTCGACCACGCTCGCCGAGGCGCTCGCCGCCGAACTCGGCACGCTGTGGGTCCCCGAGTACGGCCGCGAGTTGAGCGTGACGCGCGAGGGCGGACTGGACGCTCCGTGGCGCAGCGACGAGTTCGACCTCGTCGTCGACCGTCAGATCGCGTGGGAACGGGATGCCGCGCGCCGCGCCCCGCGACCGGTGCTGGTGTGCGACACGGACGTGCTCGCCACGGCGCTGTGGCACGAACGCTACGTGGGCTCTCCGGCGCCGCGGATCCTCGCGCGGGCCGCCGCTCACCGCCCCGCGCTGTACATCCTCACCGGAGACGAGATCCCCTTCGTCCAGGACGGGATGCGCGACGGCGAGCACATCCGCGCGGGGATGCAGGAACGCTTCCGCGAGGTGCTCGCGGCCCAGCCCGTGCCGTGGTTCGAGGTGCGCGGCTCGGTCGCCGAGCGGGTGGCATCCGCTCTGCCCGCCATCCGTCGGGCGGTGGCGGACGCGAGCTCGTTCGCGGCCCCGATGGAGGGGCGGCCGTACGCCGAGCAGCAGGAGCTGCAGCGGCGGGCGGCCGGTTAGGCTGGCGCGATGGCGGACCGCTGGCACAGGCTCTCGCAGTCACCCACCACCTCGGGCGTCGTCGACGGGGTCGCCCCGCTCACCGCGGAGGATCTGTTCCGCTCGCCGCCGGACGCGTCGGCCGTGCCCCTCGACGAGAAGCTGCGGCAGACCTACTACTGGATCGTCAACCGCGCCGTCATCTCGCCCTACTACGACGTCGAGTTCTCGAGCGGGGCGCCGTTGGCCTTCACCCTGGGCGATGCCGGGGCCGAGCTGACCCTGCCGAGCGAACCGTCGTTCTCGTCGAACGTGCTGCTGCCGCTGTTGAGCTTCGCCGTCGGCGGGAGGTGTCTGCTCATCGGCGGTCCGGGGCGTGGCAAAACGACCGTCGCCGTGCTCATGGGGGTCCTGTCGGGGTCGACGCCCGACGACGTGCGGCGCGGCGTGCAGCAGGGTCAGCCGCAGCTCACGATCAGCGATCTGGTCGGCATCCCCCTTCCCCGCGACCTGATGAACGCGTCGAGTCTCGCCGAGGTGGGCGTCGCGTGGCGCGACTGGCTCTCGCGACCGGTGAAGATCGTCGACGAATACAACCGCATCCCCACCAAGACCCAGTCGGCGCTGCTGACGATGGTGGCCGAGGGGTACGTCGAGAGTCACGACCAGATGCGGCGCACCGCCCCGGCGGAGGGCGTCGAGAGCTGGTTCTTCACCGCCAACGACGACGCGGGCGGCGGGACCTTCCCGGTCATCCAGGCGCTGCGCGACCGCATGGACGTGACGGTGCCGGCGGCGGGCTTCAACAGTCGGTTCCTCGACGAGCTCATCACGCGCGTCGAGGCGGGCGAGAAGCCCGAAGAGCACGTTCCGGCCGAGCTGGTTTTCGGCCCCGACGAGCAGACCGCGATGCGAGCGGCGATCCGGGCGGTGCCGGTGCCGGCCGAGGTGCGACGACGCCTGGAGTTCTTCCTCAGCCACTTCGAGTTCGTCCAGGGCGGGGGGCGCCGGTTCGAGTACCGCACGAAGGACACCGTGACCACCGCGGGCGGGCGCGTGGCCGAGACCATCGAGGCGAATTCCGGAGCGGATCTGATGGCCGATCTCGGCGCGCAGACGTTGAACGGTCTGTCGGTGCGGGCGCTGCAGACCCTCATCGTCTACGCAAAGGCCGTGGCGTGGTTCCGGGGGCGCGACGCGGTCTCGCTCGCCGACGTCGCGGCGATGGTGCCCTTCGTCCTGCGCGGAAAACTCCTGCCCAACCCCACGCACCCGCGATTCGACGTGGGCGTCGAGCGCGAGTTGTCGACCGACACGATGAGCTGGCTGAGCGACGTCTTCGCCGAGTCGTGCCGTCAGTACGACGCCCTCGGCCGGGGCGCCGAGGATCCGGTGCGCGACCTGTTGACGCAGCTGGATGCCGGCCTCGACGGGGTCTCGGCGGTCGAGGCGTCGCGCCGGCTGACCTCGATCGAGGCGCGTCTGCGCGCGATGTCGACGACGGGCAAGCTCTACGGCCGCGACTTCGACGACCTCACCGCCCTGAAGTACCTGCACCAGCGCTACACCGCCTACCTTCGGTGGGTCGAGGGGCGCGCGTGATCCGTCGCCCCGGTCATCAGGCCGACGTGGAGCCCCCGCGCGGCGTGCCGACGCCGGTGCCCGGTCTCGACCTCGACCGCGCCGCGACCGCGGTGGTGGCGGCGGGTGGATCGGCGGCTCGCTTTGGGCACGCGCTCGCCGCCGGGCAGGCGCAGCTCGCCGCCGACGCACCCGTCGACCTCGTCGTGACGCTCGCCGGGATCGCCGGGTGGCGCGCGGGCGTCCTGGGGCTGCGCGACGACGCGCTGGCCCGCATCGTCGACGTCCCGCCACCGGCCGCGGCGGCCGCGCTCGGTCTCGCCGAGGCGGATCTGCGGGCCTTCACCGACCGTCAGCGGATCGATCGGTTCTGGTGGCCCGGCCGCACGGCGAGCCGCGGGTACGTGTGCGCGATCGGCGGCTTCGCGGGCTTCGGCGGCGCGTGGACGGCGCCCCCGGCCGATGCCCGGTCGCTCGCCGAGCCGGGCGCCTTCGCCGTGCGCACCGCGCGACGGTGGTGGCGAGTCGACGCCGATGTCTGGGGGTCGAGGCTGACGGAGCTCCCCGCGGAGCCGACCGCCGCCGCGCCCCGGGGCGGTGGGGCCACGGCATCCCTCGTCACCTTCTCGGAGTCCTACCTGGCCGGGGTCCACGTGGCGGAGTCCGCGTGAAGACGATGCCGCTCGCCGGGGACGACCGCCGCGCGTGGGAGAGCGCCCAGCAGCTGTGGGGCGTGCGGATGCACGACGCCACCCTGCGACCGGGCGCGGGGAGGGAGCACGGCGCACCCGCGTGGTTCACCTTTCCCCCGCAGATCGTCGTGGACCCGCGGATGGTCGCCGACCTCGGCGGCGCGGACGAGCTCGAGAGCGTCTTCGCGCACGAGCTCGGCCATCACGCCCTCGCCCCCGGCACACGGTTGGATGCGCTGAAGATCCGCCACCAGTTGGCGCGCACCCTCGTCGCCGCCGGAGCCACGTCGCTGCGCGACGACGACCTCGCGATGCTGGCGAACCTGTGGACCGATCTGCTCGTGAACGCGCGGGTGGCACTGCTGCAGCGGCGGCGGGACGGCCCCGGCGAACCGGGGATCACGCGGCTGTCGCGCTCGCTCTTCCGCGCCTCGCGCGACACGGGAGGGCGGCTGTGGTGGGTGTACCTGCGCACGTATGAGCTGCTGTGGAACCTGCCCCCGGGCACGCTCTGCGCGGTCCAGCCGCCGCCCGCGCCGCGGCTGCCGCAACCGAGGCGGGCCGACGTCGAGGCCTCGGAGCCGTACCGCCGCCGGGCCGACGACAGAGTGCGCGCCGCGCGGGTCGAGGCCGAGCGCGTGGCGCGGGAACTGGCCGAGGCGACGATCACGCGCCCCGTCCTGGACGCCGACCTCCTCGCCGAGCTCGTGCGGACCTTCGCGGGCGACGCGGTGTCGGGGGCGCTGCGGTTCGGTGTGCTGATGGCGCCCTACGTCGTCGCTGATCGCGCGACGCTCGAGCGCATGCCGAGCGGGGTGTGCGCGGCCGACGATTCCCCGCCCGGCGGGTCGGAGCTCGGGAGGGTGCTGGCCGATCGCAGACTGCACGAACCGCTCCCCGCGCGCGAGATGCCCGGGCGCGGGCCCGCGAGCGGCGTCACGCGTTCGGACGGGGGTGGGGCGGGACAGGCCCTGGGGATCGCCGAGACCCTCGAGCTCTACGATGCAGCGGACCAGGATGCCGTGCTCGCCGCGTGGTACCGCTCCGAGGCCGCGCGGTGGGTGCGTCCGCTGACGCGGCGCGCTCCGTCGACGCCGTCCGAGGAGCTGCCCGGACCGGTCGAGACGTGGGAGACGGGCGACGATCTGGCCGACCTCGACTGGCCGGCGACGCTCCGAGCCGGGGGAGTCGTGGTGCCGGGGATCACGACGCGGCGCCGCTCCTTCCTCGCCGACGAGCCGCTGCCGCGCGAGACGAGCATCACGCTCGACCTGTACATCGACTCGTCCGGCTCGATGCCGGACCCGCAGACCGGCTCGCCCGCGGTGCTCGCCGGCACCATCCTCGCGCTGTCGATCCTGCGGGGCGGGGGTCGCGTCCGCGTCGCGAGCTTCTCGGGGCCCGGCCAGGTGGGGGGCAGCGAGGACTTCTCGCGCGACCCGGTCCGCGTGGTGCGCGATCTCGCCCTGTTCTTCGGCGGAGGGACGACGTTCCCCCTCGATCTGCTCGAGCGTCGCTCGCTCGGGAGGCAACCGGCCACTCGGGAACGCCGCCATCTGGTCGTCCTGTCGGACGACGGGCTCGTGTCGATGTTCGGCGAGGGCGATCCCGATCGAGCCGGGGTCGCCGCGCAGGTGCGCGCGACGCTGTCGACGGGCACTCTCGTCGTCCTCGACAGCTCGCGGCAGGTGGAACCCCTCGCCCGGGCGGCGGGGTACGACCTGCTGTACATCGAATCGATGGACGACGCCCCCCGGGCGTGCGCCGAGCTGGCGGAGGTGCTCAATGGCTGACGCCGACGAACTCCTGCGGGTGTGGTCGACCCTCGCGCCCCCCGAGGCCGAGGCCTGGGCGCTCGCGAGCCCCGGCCCGGCGCTCGACGCGGTCGCCGTCCGACTGTCGAGCGTGCCGCGCCCGTTCCTCGACGACGAGGTCTCCCTCGCGGCCCTGTCGGGCGATGTGATCGGGGCGGTCTGCGCCTCGGCCGCCCACGCGGACGACCCGCGCGTGCGCCGCGGGGCGGCGATCGGTCTGTGGTTGCTGGCCAGCGAACAACTCGTCGAGCCGTTCCGACCGTCGCCGGCCGGTCCGCGGGCGATGCGCGCCGTCGACGCGTTGGCGCTCCGGCTCGCACCGGTGGTGGACCCGCTCGACTGGTTGTCCGACGACGAACGGCGAGAGGAGGCCGCGCGCACCTTCCTGCTGTGGGCGGGGTTCCTGCCCGCGGGTGAGGACCGTTCGACCGCGCAGGCGCTGTGGCAGGCGCGGGACTCCCTGCGCCGTAGCAGCGCCCTCGCCGAGGCCTACGCGGCGCACGAGCACCGTGCCGAGATCGCCCGGCGTCTCGCGGAGGCCCGAGCCAGAGAGGCTGCGGCGAGGTACTCGAGTGAATGACCACGGCACGTCGGCGCTGCCCGACCGCGACGGGACGACGGCGACCCACGATCCTGACGACCCTCTCGCGCTGGGGGAGTACCGCCCGGGTGCGACGGCGGTGCTGACGGATGCCGAACGCTGGCCGACCCTGGACGCCGCGGCCGCGGCCCGCCTGGACCGCTGGCGGTCCCACCCCGCCGCTCCCGCGTGGGTGCACGCGACCGGCGACCGGCTGACGGCGGAGGCGGTCGAACGGACGCGCCGGCCGCTGCCGCTCGCGGGGTGGATGGACGAGCATCTCGCCATCGCCCGGAGGCTGCCGTTCTACCGGGGGATGACGGGCCTGGAGTCCCTGGCGGATTTCCCCCTCATCGGTCGGTCCGACCTCGTGAGCGACGTCTCGGCGTTCGTCCCCCTCGACGCCGACCTCGACCGCTTGCTCCACGGCACGAGCTCGGGCTCCACCGGGGCGGCGCTCGTCATCCCCGACGACGTCGAAGAGGTCGCGCGGGGGTTCCATCTGCTCGTCGATCTCGTCCGCCGCGCCGGGGTCGAGTGGCGCCCGGACGCGGAGAGGATGGCCCTGGTGTGGGTGCTGCAGCAGCGTCAGGCGTTCACCTACGTCTCGGTGATCAGCGGGTTCGCGCACCGAGCCATGGCCCGGGTGAATCTCGACGAGCGTGCCTGGCGGGTGGCATCCGACCGCTCCCTCTTCCTCGCCGACGCCGATCCGCAGGTGATCTCGGGAAACCCGACGAGCCTGGCCGAGCTGCTGCGCGACGACCTGCGCTCCATCGTGCGTCCGCTCGCGCTCTTCTCGGGCGCGATGGCCCTGGCGGCGCCGCTGCGCGCTGAGCTCGAGGCCGCCTTCGCGTGCCCGGTGATCGACGTCTACGGTCTGCACGAGACGCGGCCGATCGCGGCGCGCACCGACGACGGTCCGTTCCGCGTGCTGGATCGCCGGGTCCATGTCGAGGTCGTGGATGCCGCGGGGCGGCCGCTGCCCGAGGGCGGCGTCGGAGAGCTCGTCGTGACGGCGGGCGAGAACCCCCTGCTGCCCCTGGTCCGCTATCGCACGGGAGACGTCGGGCGCCTGGTGCGGCTCGCAGACGGAGCGGTGGGCATCGCCGACCTCGAGGGCCGCGAGCACACCGAGTTCGTCACCGGGGCGGGAGGCCGCATCCCCTCGGTCGATCTCACGCAGCAACTGCAGACGTACGGCGCACGCGGCTGGGCCGTCGTGCAGGCCCCCGACGGTGCGGTCGAGGTCACGATCGCGGGGGGCGATGCCGCCCGGGTGCGGCGGGCGCTGCAGGCGCTGCTCGATCAGCGGGTCGTCGTCACCCGCGTCGAGCGGCTGATTGACCTGGGTGAGGGCAAGCCCCGGCGGTTCGTCTCGCACGCGGCCCCGCGGCCCGCATGACGCGAGCCCCCTCCCGTAGCGGGGAGGGGGCTCGCGCCGGCACCCCTCAGTCGAGGTACTTTGCGTAGGCCGGGAGCGTGAGGAACGCGGGGAACTCCTCGCGCAGGGCCACCTCGCGGAACACCGCGGCGGCGTCGTCGAAGCGGTCGCCCTCGGACCGCGGCGTCTCGGCGAGCATCTCGGTCACGATCCGCTCGACGAGGTCGCGCGTGATCGGGGTCCCCTCGACGGTGCGGTGGTCCTGGTGGATCCACTGCCAGATCTGCGAGCGCGAGATCTCGGCGGTCGCGGCGTCCTCCATCAGGTCGTCGATCGCGACGGCGCCCAGACCCCGCAGCCACGCCTCGATGTACCGCAGGGTCACCGACACGTTGCCGCGCACGCCCGCCTCGGTCACGGGCCGGCCGATGCGCACGTCGAGCAGGTCGGCCGGTTCGACCGTCACCTCGTCGCGGGTGCGGTGCAGCTGGTTCGCCGCCGTCCCCAGCACCGCGTCGAACTCGGCGCGGGCCACCGGGATGAGATCGGGGTGGGCCACCCACGTGCCGTCGAAGCCGTCGCCCGCCTCGCGCCGCTTGTCGGCGGCGACCTTCTCGAACGCCGCCTCGGTCACCTCGGGCTTGCGCCGGTTGGGGATGAACGCGCTCATGCCGCCGATCGCGTAGGCGCCGCGCTTGTGGCACGTGCGCACGAGCAGCTCGGTGTAGGCCCGCATGAAGGGCACCGTCATCGTCACCTCGCTGCGGTCGGGGAGGACGAAGCGCGCCCCGCGGCCGCGGTAGGTCTTGATGATCGAGAAGATGTAGTCCCACCGCCCGGCGTTCAGGCCCGCGCAGTGGTCGCGCAGGGCGAAGAGGATCTCCTCCATCTCGAACGCCGCGGGCAGCGTCTCGATCAGCACGGTCGCGCGGATCGTGCCGTGGGCCAGACCCAGCCGCTCCTCGGTGAACGAGAACACGTCGTCCCACAGCCGCGCCTCTTCGGCGGACTCGATCTTCGGCAGGTAGAAGTACGGACCCCGGCCCGCGGCGATCAGCGCGTGCGCGTTGTGGAACACGTACAGGCCGTAATCGACGAGGGAACCGGATGCCGGCAGCTCCCGCCCCGCCCGGTCGATGAACGTCACGTGCTTCTCGGGCAGGTGCCATCCGCGCGGGCGCATCACGATGGTGGGCGTGCGCTCGGCGGTGACCTCGTAGCGCTTTCCCTCGGCGCTCGTGAACGACAGCTGCCCGCGGATCGCGTCGAACAGCGACACTTGTCCGCCGATGACGTTCGCCCAGGTGGGGCTCGTGGCATCCTCCTGGTCGGCGAGCCAGACCCGCGCTCCGGAGTTGAGCGCGTTGATGGTCATCTTCGGGTCGGTGGGGCCGGTGATCTCGACCCGTCGGTCCTCGAGGCCGGGACCCGCTCCGGCCACGCGCCACGAGGGGTCCTCGCGGATGTGCGCCGTGTCGGCGCGGAAGTGCGGGTCGTCCCCCGTGCCGATCTCGAAGCGGCGGCGCAGGCGCGCAGCGAGCCGGTCGTGGCGACGCCGGGCGAAGCGGTCGTGCAGCTCGGTGACGAAGGCGAGCGCGGCGGGGGTCAGGATCTCGCCGTCGCGTCCCTCGAGGGGGCGCTCGAGACGCAGATGGGGGAGGGATGCCGAGGGTGCCGGCATCCGGGATTCTTCGGCGTCGGTACGGCTCCCGGTCGGCGGGGTCGCGGCGGTGGGCGGGGGAGAGGTGATGAGGGTCATGGTCGTGGCTTTCTGTGCGGTGCGCCCCAGCCCGTGGCCCGTCACCCGCTCGCGGCCCGCCGCAGATGTCGAGTGTCCAGAACACGCCGCGAGAGTCGAGGCGGTTACGGCGTGTCCAGGACAGTCGACGGGCTGACGAACGGGTGGGCGGGGAGGGGCGGACGGACGGGGCGTGAAAGTGAGGTCAGTGGAACTGGGCGGTCTCGGTCGAGCCGGCCAGGGCGAGCGTGGCGCTGTCGGGGTTGAGCGCGGTCGAGACGACGTCGAAGTATCCGGTGCCCGCTTCGCGCTGGTGGCGCGTGGCGGTGTACCCGTTCGCTTCGGCGGCGAACTCGGCCTCCTGCAGCTCGACGTACGCGCTCATGGCGCGCTCGGCGTAGCCGCGGGCGAGGTCGAACATCGAGTGATTCACGGCGTGGAAGCCGGCCAGCGTGATGAACTGGAAGGCGTAGCCGAGAGCGGCCAGGTCGGCCTGGAACGTGGCGATCTGCTCGTCGTCGAGGTGGCGCTTCCAGTTGAAGCTCGGCGAGCAGTTGTAGGCGAGCTTCTTGCCCGGGTAGCGGGCGTGGATCGCCTCGGCGAAGCGGCGGGCCAGCTCGATGTCGGGTTCGCCCGTCTCGACCCAGATCAGGTCGGCATAGGGGGCGAAGGCGAGACCGCGCGAGATCACGGCATCCAGTCCGGGTCGCACCCGGTAGAAGCCCTCGCTGGTGCGCTCGCCGGTGAGGAACGCCGCGTCGCGCTCGTCGACGTCGCTGGTGAGCAGGTCGGCGGCCAGGGCGTCGGTGCGGGCGATGATCACCGTCGGCACCCCCGCGACGTCCGCGGCCAGGCGGGCGGCGTTCAGCGTTCGGATGTGCTGCTGCGTGGGCACGAGCACCTTGCCGCCGAGGTGACCGCACTTCTTCTCGCTGGCGAGCTGATCTTCCCAGTGGATGCCGGCGGCCCCCGCCGCGATCAGCGACTGCGCCAGCTCGTAGGCGTTCAGCGGCCCACCGAACCCCGCCTCGGCGTCGGCGACGATCGGCGCGAGCCAGTCCTGCGTGATCTCTCCCTCGGCGCGCTCGATCTGGTCCTGGCGCAGCAGCGCGTTGTTGATGCGCCGGACGACCGCGGGCACGCTGTTGGCGGGGTACAGGCTCTGGTCGGGGTAGGTCTGCCCCGCGAGGTTGCCGTCCGCGGCGACCTGCCAGCCGCTCAGGTAGATGGCCTTGAGCCCGGCGCGCACCTGCTGGACGGCCTGGCCGCCGGTGTAGGCGCCGAGCGCGCGGACGTACTCCTCGGTGTGGATGAGGTTCCACAGGTTCTCCGCTCCCCGGCGCGCGAGCGTGGACTCCTCGCGGACGCTCCCGCGGAGGCGGACGACGTCCTCGGCGGTGTATGTCCGCTCGATGCCGTCCCAGCGCGGGTCGTTCTGCCACGCGGCGCGGATCTCATCGGCGGTCTCGGTCTGGTCGCCGGGGCGCAGGGGCTGCTGGGCGGGGGTGGCCTGGATCGTCATGTCGTCCTCCTTCGGGTGCCGGGGCGTCGGTGCCCCGTGCAGACCACTGTCCGCGAAGAACCACCCCCTGCAAGAGAAATGTCGCAGTGAAGTTCGACCGATCTTCTGTTCGTGTGAGAACCTTCCGGTATGGACACCGGCGTCTCCCTCCCCGCGGCACCCCTCCCGCTCGACCATGAAGAGGTGGACACCCTCACCATCGGTCGGCGCATCCGGCAGCTGCGCACCGCGCGCGGTCTGACCCTCGACGACCTCGCCGCGGCCGTCGGGCGCGCGCCGAGCCAGATGTCGATGATCGAGAACGGCCGCCGCGAAGCGAAGCTCACCCTGCTGCAGGCGATCGCGCGGGCGCTGGAGTGCCGGCTCGATCAGATCCTGGATGCCGAACCCCTCGACGCCCGCGCGGCGCTCGAGATCTCGGTGGAACGGGCCATGCGGGGCCAGACGTTCCAAGCGCTCGGGATCGAGCCGTTCCGTGTCGGCCGGTCCGTCCCCGACGAGGTGCTGTCCGCGATGCTCGCGCTGCAGGGCGAGATCGAACGCCTGCGCGAGGAGCGGTCGGCCACCCCCGAAGAGGCCCGCCGCGCCAACGTCGCGCTCCGGCGGCTGATGCGCACACAGGACAACCATTTTCCCGAGCTGGAGCGCGTGGCATCCGGGATGCTCGCGGCGATCGAGCATCCGGGCGGGCCGCTGACGCAGCGCGGGGCGAGCGACATCGCCGCGCACCTCGGGTTCACGCTGCACTACGTCCCCGACCTGCCGTCGTCGACGCGCAGCATCGCCGACGTGAAGAACGGACGGCTGTACCTGTCGACGCGGGTCGCGAAAGGCGACCCGCGCGCCGCGGTGCTGCAGGCGCTGTCGAGCCGCATCCTCGGCCACGGCGAACCGACGAGCTACGACGAGTTTTTGCGCCAACGCGTCGAGACGAACTACCTCACGGGTGCCCTGCTCATGCCCGAGGAGCACGTCGTCCCGACCCTGCACGAGGCGAAGGAGCGACGCGCGCTGAGCATCGAGGACCTGCGCGACGCCTACTCGGTGTCGTACGAGACCGCCGCGCACCGCTTCACCAACCTGGCGACGGTGCACCTCGGCATCCCGGTGCACTTCCTCAAGGTGCACGAGTCGGGCACGATCACGAAGGCGTACGAGAACGACGACGTGAACTTCCCCACCGACCGGCTGGGCTCCATCGAGGGGCAGATGTGCTGCCGGCGCTGGACGAGCCGCGTGGTCTTCGACGAGGACGATCTGTTCAACCCGTACTACCAGTACACCGACACGGGCAACGGCACCTACTGGTGCACCGCCCGCGTGGAGCAGTCGAGCGAGGGCGCGCACTCGGTCAGCGTGGGCGTGCGCTTCGACGACACGCGGTGGTTCAGAGGCCGCGACACGACCAACCGCGCCGTCTCGCGTCACGCCGTCGAGACCTGCTGCCGACGGGCGCCCGCCTCGCTCGAGAACGCCTGGCGCGGTCAGGCGTGGCCGAACGTCCGGACCCCGCGCACGCTGCTGGCGACCCTGCCGACCGGGTCGTTCCCGGGCGTCGACACGACCGAGATGTACGAGTTCCTGGAGGCGCACGCCCCCCGGTGACCCCGCCGGGGGCGGGGGCCCACCGCGGCGGGTCACCGGTGCTGTCGCGGCGACGGCGGCAGTGGTGCGGTGGTGGGGCCGGGCGTGCACAGCGGCGGGTTGCGGGTGCGACACGCCGGGGGAGGGATGCCGTGGCGCGGCGTGTCGGAGAAAGTCCCGCCGTTGTGCACGGGTGCGCGTCGGCCGGGGGTTTCGGCCGGGGCGCGGTGTCGGCCGGCGGGGACGTCAGCGGCCCAGGTGCAGACCGCGATCGACGTAGGCGAGGATGGCCGCTTCGACGGTCGGCCAGTCGTGCACGATCAACGCGTGATCGAATCGGAGTGTCACGAAGCCCCACGCGGCCGCCCGCGCGTCACGTCGGAGGTCACGGTGTCGTTGGTTTTCTCCCTCGTGAAACGGTGCACCATCGGCCTCCACGATGAGTCGGTCGCCGATGAGGAGGTCGACCCGGCCCCCCGAAACGACGCGCGTCTGCGTGCGTACGGCGAGCGCGTGCGTGCGGAGCCGCCACCTCATCAACGATTCGAGACCGCTGTCGGCATCCGATCGGGCAAAAGCCAGTGCCGCGCGTCCGGATTCGTTGATGTGACCGTGGAGCCAGGCTCGGTCCGCCGCCGTGAGCAGTCGCTTCCGCAGTGCCGACTCGACCGCCACGAAGAACTCCTCGACGCCGAGGCACCTCAGGATCTGGCGGAGGGCCACCGCGACCCGGGGGAGGTCGAAGAAACCGCCGGTGGGGAGGTCGTCCCAGTGCGGGCGGCACGCGCAGTCCTCGTGGGCGTGCGTGTGGCCTGAGCCGTGCAGCCACACGTGGACCACGTCGGTCGCGTCCAAGACCCACAGTCCGAGATGACGAGCCGCCGTCACGCAGGCGAGCGCGCCGCCGTGCCGTGCCGCCGATACGACCGGTCGGCACGCGCCCGCGTCGACGTAGACGCCGCGACGCAGATGAAGCAGGGAGCCCGACGACACGGCGGCGGCGAGGGCGCGGCGGGTCAGTCCCTCTGCGCGCAGTTCGGCGTAGGTCCGGACGGGGGTTCGATTCGTGCACATTCCTCCACCATCCGGCTGCGCATCCGCGCCGGAGGGCGTGCGGCCGCTGACCGTGGAGAACTCACCCCTGGGGAGAGGTCGCGACCGTCCGCGCCCCCGGCCCGGTGTCTCCCTCGCGCCGTGCACAACGGCGGGCCGATCGTCCGACACGCCGTGTTCGGCCGCCGTGTGGTCGGCGAGTCGTGAAAGTTCCCGCCGTTGTGTCCGGTGGAGGATCCGCCGAGTCCTGCCCGTCCGGTCAGGCCCCTCGTCGCCCCGGTCCTGGTCCTGTCACCCTCGCGCCGTGCGCAACAGCGGGCCGATTGTTCGACACGCCGTGTTCGGCCACCGTGTCGTCGGCGAGTCGTGAAAGTTCCCGCCGTTGTGTCCGGTGGGGGATCGGCCGAGTCCTGCCCGTCCGGTCAGGCCTCTCGTCGCCCCGGTCCTGGTCCTGTTCTCCCTCCCCGCCGTGCACAACGGCGGGCCGATTGTCCGACACGCCGTGTTCGGCCGCAGTGTGGTCGGCGAGTCGTGAAAGTTCCCGCCGTTGTGTCCGGCCGACCCCGGACCCGGGGCCCCGGACACCCGAGCCCGACCCCCGACCCCCGACCCCCGACCCTGCCCCCGACCCCGACCCCGACCCTGCCCCCGACCCTGCCCCCAAGCCCCCGCCTACTCCGCCAGCCGCAGCGCGGCCCACACCTCGGCGCGCGCGGCGAAGCCCGACAGGTCGCGCCCCAGGACGCGCTCGGCCTGCGCGATGCGGGCGCGCACGGTATGGCGGTGGATGCCGAGGGCCTGCGCCGTCGCCTCGTGCGAGCAGTCGTGGGCGAGCCACGCGTCAAGGGTGTCGAGCAGGGCGGACCCCTGGGCCGCGTCGTGGGTGCGCAGCGGCGTGAGCGCGCCGAGCGCGACCGTGCGGGCGGCCTCGGACCCGAGGGCGGCGAGCAGCCCCGCGCGCGCGGTGTCGGCGAAGTCGGCGACACCGGGGGTCGAGAGGCGGTCTCGGGCGGTCCGCGCCTGGGTGAGGGCGTTCGAGAATCCGTCGTACCCGGTGGGGGCCGAGCACCCGACGACCAGCTCGAAGCGCTCGGCGATCTCGTCGAGCGGCGCGCGGGCGCCCGCCGGGACGACGAGCACGATCCCGTCGTCGCCGCGACCGAAGAACAGTTCGCCCCGCCCCTCCTGGGCGCGTACCTCGAGCCACTCGGTCAGCGCCGTCGAGCGGAGGGATGCCGCGGGCGTCAGCGCCACCACGACGGGCGCCGCGGGCAGGGGGCCGAACAGGTCGCGGCCCGCGCGGCGCGCGAGCGCGGGGTCGTCCGTGCACAGCGACTGGATCAGGCCCGCGCGGAAGGTGCCGATCGCCCGTCCGAGCCCGTCCTGCTGCTCGAGGGCGAGGGCCGCCATCGCGACGACCGCGGTCACGACGCTGCGGGCCTCGTGGTCGAGGTCGTCCGCGGCGATCGCGAGCGCGCCGCGCAGGTGTCCGCCGCGGCCGAGGGTCTGCAGCGTCACCGACACGCCCTCGGCACGCAGGGGCGAGGCCGCGCGCGTCCCGCGCCGAAGCATGGCGATCACCTCGCCGGTCACCGCCTCGACGGCGCCCGCTTCGAGGCCGTCTCGGGGGTATTCCGTACGCAGTGCCCCGGCGGCGTCGAACAGCCCCACCCAGCAGCCGAGCTGGCGGGACAGCTCGGCGAGCGTGGCCGAGAGCCCGTCGGGGCGCAGAGCGGCGAGCGAGACGGCGCGCTGCGCGGCGAGAGACCAGCTGCGGCGGGCATAGGCGTCGGCGGCGATGGCCTCGGCGCCGGCCCGCGCCACCGCGATGAAGGGCGTGCGGTACGGGACCTCGAACAACGGCATCCCGCCCTCCAGGCAGGCTGTCGTCAGACCGGAGGGGATGCCGTCGCGCACGACCTCGGTGCCGAATCCGAGCGCGCGGACACCGCGGGCGAGCAGGCGACCGACGTAGGCGGGGTAGTCGGCCGCGTCGTCGAACTGCGTGCCGGTCGTCAGCAGGACCAGGCCCTCGCTGAGGAACGGCGTGGGGTCGACGAGGTCGCTGGAGTGCACCCAGCGCACGGGGCGGTCGATGCTCCCGGCGGGCAGATCGGCCTCGTCGACGACGAGGCGCAGGCGCAGGTCGGAGCGCGCGAGCAGCGCGCGCAGACTCGGCGGGGCGACGGCGGCGTCGGCCATGGACACTCCTGTACGACTCGTATACGACGGCGCCTGCGACTGTACACGCAGGAGAGTGCGGGGCGCGCCGCGCCGTCCGTAGCATCGCGGCCATGAGCCTCGACACCCTCCCCCTCGTCGGCGGTCCGTCCCTCGCCCAGGAGCGCCGCCTCGTCACCGCCATCCCCGGTCCGCGCTCGCAGGAGCTGCTGGAGCGCAAGGCCGCCGCCGTGGCATCCGGCGTCGGTCACACCGTGCCCATCCAGGCCGTCGCCGCCGGTGGCGGGGTCGTCGTCGACGCCGACGGCAACTCGCTCATCGACCTGGGTTCGGGCATCGCCGTGACCAGCGTCGGCAACGCCCACCCCGCCGTCGTCAAGGCCGTGCAGGAGCAGGTCGCCGCGTTCACGCACACGTGCTTCATGGTCTCGCCCTACGAGTCGTACGTGTCGGTCGCCGAGGCGCTGAACCGTCTGACCCCGGGCGACCATGCCAAGAAGAGCGCGCTGTTCAACTCGGGTGCCGAGGCCGTCGAGAACGCCGTCAAGATCGCCCGCAAGTACACCAAGCGCCAGGCGGTCGTCGCGTTCGACCACGGCTACCACGGCCGCACCAACCTGACCATGGCGCTCACGGCCAAGAACATGCCGTACAAGAGCGGCTTCGGTCCGTTCGCGGCCGAGGTCTACCGCGCCCCGCTGTCGTACCCCTTCCGCGACGGTCTGACCGGACCCGAGGCCGCGGCCAAGGCGATCTCGGTCATCGAGAAGCAGGTCGGCGCCGAGAACCTCGCCGCCGTCATCATCGAGCCCATCCAGGGCGAGGGCGGCTTCATCGTCCCCGCCGACGGCTTCCTCAACGCGATCGTCGACTGGTGCCGTGACAACGGCGTCGTCTTCATCGCCGACGAGGTGCAGTCCGGCTTCGCCCGCACGGGTGCGATGTTCGCCAGCGAGCACTTCGGCATCGTCCCCGACCTCGTCACCACCGCCAAGGGCATCGCGGGCGGCCTTCCGCTCGCCGCCGTCACCGGTCGCGCCGAGATCATGGATGCCACCCACACCGGCGGTCTAGGTGGCACCTACGGCGGCAACCCGATCGCGTGCGCCGCGGCTCTGGCATCCATCGACGCCTTCGAGAACGAGGGCTTCGTCGAGCGCGCCCGCGAGATCGGCGTCCTGCTCAAGGACCGCCTGCACGCGCTGCAGCAGAACGACCCGCGCATCGGCGACGTCCGCGGACACGGCGCGATGATCGCCGTCGAGTTCGTCGACCCCACCACGGGCGCGCCCGACGCGGCTCTCACGTCGGCGGTGGCCAAGGCCGCGATCGCCGAGGGCGTCATCGTGCTCACGTGCGGCACGTACGGCAACGTCATCCGGTTCCTCCCTCCGCTGTCGATCGGCGACGAGCTGCTGACCGAGGGCCTCGACGTCGTCGCGGCCGCCCTCGCCCGCAGCTGACCGGCGTCCCGACGGCGGCGGAGGACCCGAAGAGCCCGCCGCCGTCGGGGCCATCCCCTTGAACGCGAACGCGAAAGAGAAAGCAGATCCCATGGACGAGATCACCCGCGACGTCGTCGTGATCGGTGCCGGCGCCGCCGGCCTCACCGCCGCGAACGACCTGCGAAAGGCCGGCCTCTCGGTCGTCGTGCTCGAGGCGCGCGACCGCGTCGGCGGGCGCCTGTGGACCGACGTCATCGACGGCGCCATGCTCGAGCTCGGCGGGCAGTGGGTCTCTCCCGACCAGACCGCGCTGATCGACACCGTCGCCGAGCTGGGTCTGTCGACCTACAGCCGCTACCGCGAGGGCGACAGCGTCTACGTCGGTGCCGACGGCCAGGCCAAGCGCTTCACCGGCGAGATGTTCCCCGTCGCGCCCGAGACCGAGAAGGTCATCGACGAGATCACGGCGAAGCTCGACGCGATGGTCGCCGAGATCGACCCCGACAAGCCGTGGGAGCACCCCCGCGCGGACGAGTGGGACAAGATCTCGTGGGACGCCTGGCTGCGTCAGCAGACCGATGATGACGAGGCCGTGCGAAACCTCGCCTTCGCGACCGGTTCGGCGATGCTCACCAAGCCGACGCACACGTTCTCTCTGCTGCAGTCGCTGCTGATGGCGGCATCCGCGGGCTCGTATTCGCACCTGGTGGATGCCGACTTCATCCTCGACAAGCGCGTCACCGGCGGGCTGCAACAGGTGCCCGAGCTGCTCGCCGAGCGTCTCGGCGACGACGTGCTGCTCAACCAGCCCGTGCGCCGCATCATCTGGGGCGACGAGTCCGCCGCCACCGAGCGATCGGTCGACGCGGGTACGGGGCGGCGGGTCGAGGATCTGCGCGCCCTGACCGCGCGGGTCGAGACGGCGAAGACGGCGTCGGCGGGCGTCACGGTCGTCGCCGACGGCGTGACGGTACGCGCGCGCTTCGCCATTCTGGCGCTCGCACCCGTTCTCTACTCGCGCATCTCGTTCGAGCCGCCGCTGCCGCGCCTGCAGCACCAGATGCACCAGCACATCTCGATGGGCTTCGTCATCAAGGTGCACGCCGTCTACGACACGCCGTTCTGGCGCGAGCAAGGCCTGTCCGGCACCGCGTTCAGCCCCTACCAGCTGTGCCACGAGGCCTACGACAACACCAACCACGGCGATGAGCGGGGCACGCTCGTCGGTTTCGTCTCGGACCAGAACGCCGACGACCTGTTCCGCCTGACCGCCGAGGAGCGCAAGGAGCGCATCCTCGACTCCCTGGCGCGCTATTACGGTCCGCAGGCCAAGGACCCCGTCGTGTACTACGAGAGCGACTGGGGCACCGAGGAGTGGACGCGCGGAGCATACGCCGCGAGCTTCGACCTCGGCGGTCTGCACCGTTACGGCGCCGACCAGCGTCAGCCCGTGGGTGCGATCCACCTCGCGTGCAGCGACATGGCCGGCGCCGGCTACCAGCACGTCGACGGGGCGATCCGCCAGGGGCACCGCGCCGCCGACGAGATCCTCGAGCGGACGCGCGGATGAGCGGCGACCGCGTCGTCGTCGGCTACACGGCGACCGACGCGGGCGCGGACGCCCTCGCGTTGGGCGCCCGCCTGGGGGCGGCCCTCGAGACCTCGGTCCATGTCGTCGTCATCCTGCCGTCGGCGCAGGGCAACGTCTCGATTCCCAGCGACGCCTCGTACGACCGGCTCGTCGAGGACACCGCCCGCGGGTGGTTGCGCGACGCCCTGGCGCCGTTCCCCGGCATCCGGGGTCACGTCCGCTACGCCGCCGACGTGTCCGACGGTCTCGTCGCCGCCGCCGAGGAATTCGGGGCGGCCGTCCTGGTCGTCGGCACCGGCGGGGGAGGCCCGCGGGGTCGTCACCGTCTCGGCACGACCGCCGAGGAGCTCGTGCACTCGGCTCCCGTTCCCGTCGCCCTCGCCCCGGAGGGGGCGCGCCACGTCGATCCGTCGGTGGGGCTGCCGCGCATCACCACCGCGATCGGCACCCGACCCGGCGCCGACGTCCTGCTCGACACCGCGGTGGCGACGGCGCGGCGCGCGCATGCTCCGCTGCGACTGCTGTCGCTCGCGGGCGTCGACCTCCCCGGTCGCGTCGATGCGGGCCTGACCCGCCTGACCGCTCAGGCGCACGCGCAGGACGTCCTCGACACCGTGCGCGGCTCGTTGCCCGCCGAGATCGAGGCTGAGGCGCTCGTGGGCGCCGGCAGTGACATCGAGGATGCCGTGTCGCGCATCGACTGGCTGCCCGGCGAGGTCGCGCTGGTCGGGTCGAGCCGGCTCGCGCAGCCGCGCCGACTGTTCCTCGGCTCCACCGCAGGGCGAATCCTCCGCGCCCTGCCCGTCCCCATGATCGTGGTGCCGCGCACCTCGGAGACCTCCTCATGACCTCATCTCGCAACGACGCGAGCCCCGCCCCGGGCCCCGACGCCGCCGTCACCACCGGCATCTCCAACAAGGGCCTGCGGGTCGGGTCGATCGGCATGGTGGGCGCCGTCGTCATCGGCATCTCGACCATCGCCCCCGCCTACACGCTCACCGGCGCCCTCGGGCCCACCGTGTCCGCGGTCGGGTTCCAGGTGCCGGCCATCATCCTCGTCGGCTTCATCCCCATGCTCCTGGTCGCGCTCGGCTACCGGGAGCTGAATTCCCGGATGCCGGATGCCGGCACCTCGTTCACGTGGGCCGCGCGCGCCTTCGGGCCCTGGGTCGGATGGATGGCCGGGTGGGGGCTGGTCGCGGCGACGGTGATCGTGCTGTCGAACCTGGCCGGGATCGCGGTGGACTTCCTGTTCCTGCTCATCGCCCAGATCACCGGCAACGCCGAGATCGCGGAGCTCACCCGGGTCGTGCCGATCAACATCGCGGTGTGCCTGCTGTTCATGCTGCTCGCCACGATCGTGTCCTACCGCGACCTGCAGACCACGCAGCGCCTGCAGTACGGCCTGGTGGGCTTTCAGATCCTCGTGCTCCTGGTGTTCGCGGGTGCGGCCGTCGTCGAGATGATGAACGGCAACGCCTTCGATGCCAGCCCCGTGCAGGCATCGTGGTTCAACCCGTTCGAGGTCGACTCCTTCAGCTCCTTCGCCGCCGGCCTGTCGCTGTCGATCTTCATCTTCTGGGGGTGGGACGTCATCCTCACCATGAACGAAGAGACCAAGGACCCCGACCGCACCCCCGGTCGCGCGGCGACCGTCACCGTGTTCCTCATCGTGGCGCTGTACCTGCTGATCGCGGTCGCGCTGCTGATGTTCGCCGGCAACGGCACGGGCGAGCTGGGCCTGGGCAACGAGGACATCCAGGAGAACGTCTTCTTCCACCTCTCCGGACCGATCCTCGGCCCGCTGGCGTTCCTCGTCTCGCTCGCGGTGCTCACCAGCTCGGCGTCGTCGCTGCAGGCCACGTTCGTGGGGCCTGCCCGCACGCTTCTCGCGATGGCGCACTACGACGCCCTGCCGCGGACGTTCGCGAAGGTCAGCCCGCGGTTCTTCACCCCCGGCTACGCCACGATCGTGTCCGCGATCGTCGCCTCGGCCTTCTATGCGATCATGCGCGTGCTGAGCGAGAACGTCCTGACAGACACCATCACGGCGCTGGGCGCGATGATCTGCTTCTACTACGGCCTGACCGCCTTCGCGTGCGTCTGGTACTTCCGCAAGCAGTGGTTCGACTCGGTGCGCAACGTCTTCCTGACGCTGCTGGCCCCGCTCGTGGGCGGTGTCATCCTGGCCGTGCTGTTCGTGACCACCCTCATCGACAGCGCGGATCCCTCGTACGGCTCCGGTTCCGAGATCGGCGGTGTGGGGCTGGTCTTCGTCATCACGGTCGTCATCATCGTGGTCGGCGTCGTCCTGATGATCGCGCAGCGTGTGAAGAGCCCGGCGTTCTTCCGCGGTGAGACCCTGGGACGCGAGGCGCCCGCCAGCGCCCGCCGTCGCCGCACGTCCTGACAACGAAACGAAAAGGAGCACCATGAGCGACTACGCCGTCGTCAACCCCGCCACCGGTGAGACCCTCGCCGAGTACGACACGCTCACCGATGCCGGAGTGCAGGGTGCCATCGCCTCCGCCCACGACGCGTACCGCGCGTGGTCGCGCACGGCGCCCGCGGACCGTGCCGCGGCGCTGCGCCGAGTCGCAGAGCTGCACCGTGAGCGCCGTGACGAGCTCGCCGCGATCATCGTGCGCGAGATGGGCAAGCCGCTCGCCGCGGCCGAAGGCGAGGTCGACTTCGCCGCCGACATCACCGAGTACTACGCCGACAACATCGACAAGATCACCGGCGACACCCCGCTGGACATCCTGGCCGAGGGATCCGCCGTGATCCGGCGCTCGCCCCTGGGCGTGCTGCTGGGCATCATGCCGTGGAACTTCCCGTACTACCAGGTGGCCCGCTTCGCCGCGCCCAACCTGGCGGTGGGCAACACGATCCTCCTCAAGCACGCGCCCCAGTGCCCCGAGTCCGCCGAGGCGCTGCAGGCGATCTACCGCGACGCCGGTCTGCCCGAGGGCGCCTACGTCAACATCCGTGCGACCAACGACCAGGCGGCGACCATCATCGCCGACCCGCGCGTGCAGGGCGTGTCGGTGACGGGTTCCGAGCGCGCCGGGTCGGCCGTCGCCGCCCTCGCCGGCCAGCACCTGAAAAAGGTCGCCCTCGAGCTCGGCGGGTCCGACCCGTTCATCCTGCTCTCCACGGACGACCTGGATGCCGCCGTGCAGGCCGCCGTGGATGCCCGCCTCGACAACAACGGCCAGTCGTGCAACGCGGCCAAGCGCTTCATCGTCGCCGACGACCTGTACGACGGCTTCCTCGCGAAGTTCACCGCAGCGCTCGGTGAGGCGAAGGTGGGCGACCCGTTCGCCGACGACACCGTGCTCGGACCCCTGTCGTCCCTGGCCGCCGCCGAGCGCCTCGACGAGCAGGTCCAGCGCGCCGTCGCCCAGGGGGCGACGGTCGAGGTGGGCGGCCGGCGCGACGGCGCCTACTACCCCGGCACCGTGCTGACCGGGGTCACGAAGGACATGGACGCGTACGGCGAGGAGTTCTTCGGCCCCGTCGGCACCGTCTACCGCGTGTCGAGCGAGGAGGAGGCGATCGAGATCGCCAACGGCACGGGCTACGGCCTGGGCTCGTACGTCTTCACCACGGATGCCGAACAGGCCCAGCGCATCGCCGACCGCATCGAGGCCGGCATGGTCTACGTCAACGTCGTGCTCGCCGACTCGCCCGAGCTGCCGTTCGGTGGGGTCAAGCGCAGCGGCACCTCGCGCGAGATGGGCCTTCTGGCGGCGGACGAGTTCGTCAACAAGAAGCTCATCCGCTCGGCCTGATCCGTGTCGCGTCCCCCGGCCGGTTCGCCTCGCCGGGGGACATGACATAGACTGGGACGTGCAGTCGAAATCTGCATTCTTTCGCTGTGCCCCCCGGGTACACGGCATCCCTCCCCGAGAGATTCCAGGCGATAGCGTGCGGATCTCGCTTCCCGGATCCTTCGGGATCTTAGGGCGGTAGCTCAATTGGCAGAGCAGCGGTCTCCAAAACCGCAGGTTGCAGGTTCGATTCCTGTCCGCCCTGCGCACAGCGCACGCTGGCACAGACACAGACCTAGGTGGTTCGATGACGCAGGACGAGGCGCAGGGCGAGATCGTCGCCGAGCGCGGTGCGCCCCGCGAGAAGAAGCTCAACTTCTTCGCGCGGATCGCCCTCTTCATTCGTCAGGTCTTCGCGGAACTGCGCAAGGTCGTCACCCCGACGCGGCAGGAGCTGTTCAAGTTCACCGCCGTCGTCCTCGGGTTCGTCGTCGTCATGATGGCGATCGTCTACGGCCTCGACGTGCTGTTCGTGTGGATCACCACCGCCGTCTTCGGCGTCCCCGGTACCGCCGGCGCCTGACCGGCGTCTGGGCGGACGCGCGGCGCCAAGGGCGGCCGCCTCTGAACGGAAGAGATCACAGTGTCTGAAAGATATGTCGACGACGCCGATTGGGCGACGGCAGCCGAGCAGTCCAGCGAGGACGACGAAGCCCAAGAGGGCAACGTGCTCCAGTCGCAGGAGCGCGCCTCCGACTCGGCCGAGCACTCGGCCGTCCACATCGTCGATGACGAGACCGACGCCGATGACGCCGACCTGAGCGACATCGACATCACCGACCCGGAGGCGGACGCGATCGTGAACGACGCTCTCGAGATCGACGAGGCCAGCGAGGCCGAGGCCGCCGCCGAGGTGCTGAACGACTCCCTCGCCGAGGAGCAGGCCGAAGAGGCCGCCGAGGCTGCCGACGAGGTCACCCCCTACGACGGCCCCGACGTCAACGGCGAGCCCGACGAGCCCGTTCTCGACGAGGACTTCGTCGACGAGGTCTCGGCCGCGGCATCCGTCGTCGACGAGGTCGAGTCCGACGAGTCGCCCGCCGATGCGCCCACCGACGTCGACGCGGCCGACGACGAAGACCTCGACCCCTACGACGCGTTCCGCGCGGAGCTCCGCTCGCTTCCGGGCAAGTGGTACGTCATCCACTCGTACGCCGGTTTCGAGCGCAAGGTGAAGGCCAACATCGAGCAGCGCAAGTCGACGCTCGAGGTCGAGGACGACATCTACCAGGTCGAGGTCCCCATGGAGGACGTCGTCGAGATCAAGAACGGCCAGCGCAAGATGGTCAACCGCGTGCGCATCCCCGGCTACGTGCTGGTGCGCATGGACCTCAACGAAGACACCTGGTCGGTCGTGCGCCACACCCCCGGTGTCACCGGCTTCGTGGGCAACGCCCACAACCCCACGCCGCTGCGCTTCGAAGAGGCCTTCAACATGCTGAAGAGCCTCGTCGAGGTCAAGGAGTCCGCTCCCGCCAAGGCCGGAGCCGCCAAGGGCGCCCCGACCGCTCAGCGCGTCATCCCGGCCGAGGTCGACTTCGAGGCCGGCGAGACGATCACGATCAAGGAGGGCTCGTTCGCGGGCCTGCCCGGCACGATCAGCGAGATCAAGCCCGAGAGCGGCAAGCTCACCGTGCTGGTGTCGCTCTTCGAGCGCGAGACCCCCGTCGAGCTGTCGTTCGACCAGGTCACCAAGATGGTGTGACGCCCCGCGCGTCCCCGCGAACGCCCCGCCCGGCTCCTGCCGCGCGGGGCGTTCGCCGTTCTCCCGCGCCCTCCCCACCGATAAACGCCGTGTGTGCCCAAACACGCGGCGGCGGACCGTGTCTCGGCACGAACGGCGTTTATCGCCGTCGAGCGCGCCGCGCGGGGCCGCTTGCCCGCGGTGCCGCTCACCGCGCCGCACCGGGCCGCTCGCCCGCTGCGCCGGTCGCCGCGCCGGGCCGCTTGCCCGCTGCGCCGGTGCGCCGGGCCGCTCGCCCGCTGCGCCGGTGCACCGCGTTCCGGGCCTGACACCGCTCGATAAACGCCATCTGTGCTCAGACACGCGGTGGCGGACCGTGTCTCGGCACGGACGGCGTTTATCGCCGCTCGCCGCTCTGCCGCCCGCCTCCCCGCCGACCGCGCCAGTACGCCGCGTTCCGGGCCCGACACCGCTCGATAAACGCCATCCGTGCTCAGACACGCGGTGGCGGCCCGTGTCTCGCACGAACGGCGTTTATCGCCGTCGAGCGCGCCGCCCGCCGCCCGCCCCGCTGTCCGCCGGGCCTCGCCGCAGCGCGCCGTGCCTCCGCGAGCGCGCGCGTCTCGCTCCGGCGCCGCGCCGCAAGCAGCGTCCGCCGCGCCGCAAGCAGCGTCCGCCGCGCCGCCGCTACTCGGAACGCGGGTTGAGGCCGACGCTGCGGAGGTTGCGCCCGTCGACCCGCGACACCACGGGCAACCCCGCTGCCCTCAACGCATCGCGGAGGCCGTCGACCCTCAGTGCACCGGCGAAGTCCCACCGCGCGATGCGCCATCCCGCCCGCCGCAGCGCGTCTTCGCGCGTCTTCTCCGCCCGGACGGCCGTGGCGGCGGCCTCCGGGTCGTGCCCGTCGTACTTCGCCCAGCCGTCGAACTCGCCGATGACGCGATGCTCCGGCCAGCAGAAATCGGATCGATAGGTGCGGCCGGCGACGCGGTGTTCGGTCTGCAGGTCGGCCGCGGGGAACCCGCACCACTCGACGACCGCCCGGCTCACCGATTCGCCCACGGATTCCGACCGCAGATCGCCACGGGCCAGGACCCAGTCGAGCTTCCTCCGACCGCGCGGATTGCGCCGGGACGCGGCGAGGTCTTTCAGCTCGGTCGAGGTGATCCCATCGGTCCGGAGGGCGGCATCCGCCATCGCCAGGGCGAACGCGGGCGGTAGGACGCGCGCGAGGTCCACCACGACGTCCGCGAGAGGAGAGCATCGGATGCCGTCGCGCTCGAGGGTGCGGCGACGGTCGGCGCTCGTGTGCACGCGCACGTCGCCGTAGGCGAGCGAGCGTGCGCGTCGTCCGTCGAAGAGGTGGATGTGCCGGGGGTGGCCGAAGACGGGCAAGCCGTGAAGAACCGCTGCCGACTCGTGGGAGAAGACCGCACCGGCGTTCACGAGCCGGAACGCGTGCACGCGCAGGAGATATCGGTCCCACGGCGGCAGCGCAGCCCACCCGGCCGCATCCGTGTACACGCCCGTCCGAATGCGATGCAGGTGCGGGTCGCGCGACGGGTGCGACCCGAGGGAAGGAGTCTCAGCCGCGGCGAACAAGGGCAGGGGCGCGCCGCGGAACGCGGGAGGATCGGCATCCATCCGCCGAGGGTGCCGCAAACGGCGCACCCGCGGTGACCGGGTGTGCATAACCCGGGCGCCCGGCGCCTCCGCCGATAAACGCCGTTTGTGCCGAGACTCGCGGCGGCGCACCGTGTCTCGACACGGACGGCGTTTATCGGGGAATGGGGCGACGGGACAAGGGCGCCGGGGGACAGGGCGACGGGGAGGGAGCACCGGGATGACGGGGCGGCCGGCATCGCGTATGATGAGGAGGTTGCGTGCGTCCGCGCGCGCGACGACCGCTGCCCGGAACCGCCGGGTCGCGGGAGAGAGGGAGCCGCGAGGCCCCCGCTCGAGAGAGGAAAAGGATATGGCACCCAAGAAGAAGGTGACCGGCCTGATCAAGCTCCAGATCAAGGCGGGTGCGGCCAACCCCGCGCCCCCGATCGGTCCGGCGCTCGGTCAGCACGGCGTCAACATCATGGAGTTCTGCAAGGCGTACAACGCGGCGACCGAGGCCCAGCGCGGCAACGTCATCCCCGTCGAGATCACCGTCTACGAGGACCGCAGCTTCACGTTCATCCTGAAGACGCCCCCCGCCGCAGAGCTCATCAAGAAGGCCGCCGGCCTCGCGAAGGGTTCGCCCACCCCGCACACCACCAAGGTCGGCAAGCTGACCAAGGAGCAGGTCCGCGAGATCGCCACCACGAAGCAGCCCGACCTGAACGCGAACGACATCGAGGCCGCCTCGAAGATCATCGCCGGTACCGCCCGTTCCATGGGCATCACGGTCGAGGACTGAGGGAGATAACAATGGCTACCAAGTCCAAGGCATTCCGCGCCGCTGCTGAGAAGATCGCGGCCGACACGTTCTACACTCCCGCCGAGGCCGTCGCCCTGGCGAAGGAGACCGGCTCGAAGAAGTTCGACTCGACCGTCGAGGTCGCGCTGAAGCTCTCGGTCGACCCCCGCAAGGCCGACCAGATGGTCCGCGGCACGGTCATCCTGCCCCACGGCACGGGTAAGACCGCGCGCGTCATCGTCTTCGCCAACGGCCCCGCGGCCGAGGCGGCCCTGGCCGCCGGTGCCGACGAGGTCGGCGGCGCCGAGCTCATCGAGAAGGTCGCCGGCGGGTACACCTCGTTCGACGCCGCCGTCGCCACGCCCGAGCTCATGGGCCAGGTCGGTCGCCTCGGTAAGGTCCTCGGACCCCGCGGCCTCATGCCGAACCCCAAGACGGGCACCGTGACCCCCAACCCGGCCAAGGCCGTCGAGGAGATCAAGGGCGGAAAGATCGAGTTCCGCGTCGACAAGCACGCCAACGTGCACTTCGTCGTCGGCAAGGCGTCGTTCTCGGCCGAGCAGCTCGACGAGAACCTCAAGGCCGCGCTCGAAGAGATCGTCCGCCTCAAGCCGTCCAGCTCGAAGGGCCGCTACATCCAGAAGGGCGCCGTGTCGACCACCTTCGGTCCCGGCATCCCGCTGGACGTCAACGCCATCGTCTGACGTTCGTCACCGAAAGCCCCGCCGCGCCCCGTGCCGGCGGGGCTTTCGCGTTCCCGGGCGCGGTGTCGACGGCCCACCCCCGTGCACGGACGTGCAACACAGCGTCATGAGGGAAGACCATCGCGCCCGATCGTGTTGTGCTGGAGGGTCGCGCTTCGCGATCCGACCCCCGATCTCACATGTCTGGAACAGCTATGCCCCGTCGTCGTCTGACCGTCCTCGCCGCCACCCTGGGCCTGAGCGCCCTCGCGCTGACCGCCTGCAGCGGCGGTGCGACCTCTTCGGCCGACCCCGCAGCTGGTGCCGACTACGGTCTGGTGTCGGGCGGCACCCTCACCGTCGCCACCGAGGGCACCTACCGCCCGTTCTCTTACCACGAGGGCGCGGGCGACCTCACCGGCTTCGACGTCGAGATCGCGAAGGCCGTCGCCGACAAGCTCGGCCTCGAGGTCAAGTTCCAGGAGACGCAGTGGGACGCGATCTTCGCGGGCCTGGATGCCGGTCGCTTCGACGTCATCGCGAACCAGGTGTCGATCAACCCCGAGCGGCAAGAGAAGTACACCTTCAGCGCGCCCTACACCGTCTCGCGCGGTGTCATCGTGACCCCCGAGGACGACAGCTCGATCTCGAGCTTCGCCGACCTGTCGGGCAAGACCACGGCCCAGTCGCTCACCAGCAACTGGTACGAGCTCGCCACCTCCAGCGGCGCGCAGGTCGAGGCCGTCGAGGGATGGGCGCAGGCCGTCGCGCTGCTCAAGCAGGGTCGCGTGGATGCCACCGTCAACGACCAGCTCACCTACCTCGACTACGAGAAGACGAACAGCCCGACGGGCTTGAAGATCGCCGCCGAGACCGAGGACACGTCCGAGAGCGCCTTCGCGTTCAAGAAGGGCCAGGACAAGCTGGCCGAGGCCGTCGACGGCGCCCTCGAGGAGCTGCGCGCGGACGGGACGCTGACCCAGATCAGCGAGAAGTACTTCGGCGCCGACGTCACCCAGTAAGCGTCCCGCTGTAAACCCCGCGGATCATCCGCCTCGCACCCCCTAGCGTGAGAGGCGGATGATCCGCTCCCGCGTGCGCGCGTTCGTCCGTCAGGCAAGAGGAGGCCCATGAACGACCTGTGGACGCTGCTGCTGGATTCGTTCTGGCCGATGGTCCTGGCCGGCATCACGGGCACGATCCCGCTGTCGCTGGCATCCTTCGCCATCGGCCTGGTGATCGCCCTGCTGATGGCGCTGCTGCGACTGTCGCCCAACGTCGTGCTGTCGGGGTTCGCCCGTTTCTACATCTCGATCATCCGCGGCACGCCGCTGCTCGTGCAGCTCTTCGTGATCTTCTACGGTCTGCCCGCGGTGGGTCTGACGATCGATCCGTTCCCCGCCGCGATCATCGCCTTCTCGCTGAACGTGGGCGGGTACGCGGCGGAGGTCATCCGCGCGGCGATCCTCTCGGTCCCGCGGGGGCAGTGGGAGGCCGCGCACACCGTCGGCCTGTCGCGCGGCAAGACCCTCTCGCGGATCATCCTGCCGCAGGCCGCACGGGTGTCGGTGCCGCCGCTGTCGAACACGTTCATCTCGCTCGTCAAGGACAGTTCGCTGGCATCCCTGATCCTCGTGTCGGAGCTGTTCCGGCAGGCGCAGAACATCGCGGCCTTCTCGTACGAGTTCATGGCCGTCTACCTCGAGGCGGCGTTGATCTACTGGTTGTTCTGCCTCGTGCTGTCGTTCGCCCAGAACGCCCTGGAGAAGAGGTTGGACCGCCATGTCGCCCACTGACCCCACCGCGCCCCTGCTCGCCGCCCACGGGCTCGAGAAGAGCTTCGGCACCAATCGCGTGCTCGACGGCGTCGACCTCGAGGTGCGCCGCGGCGACGTGCTCGTCCTGATCGGCCCCTCCGGCTCGGGCAAGACCACCGTGCTGCGCTGTCTGAACGGGCTCGAGACGCCCGACGCCGGGGTGGTCTCGTTCGACGGCGGTCCGCGCGTGGACTTCGCGCAGAAGGTGTCGAAGGCCGATCGCACCGCCCTGCGGGACCGCTCGGCGATGGTGTTCCAGCACCACAACCTGTTCCCGCACCTGACGGTCCTGCAGAACGTCATCGAGGGGCCGGTGCAGGCGCACGGCGTGCCGAAGGCGGAGGCCGTGGCCCGGGCCGAGCGACTGCTGGCCCGCGTGGGCCTCGCCGACAAGCGCGACGCCTACCCCTCCGAGCTGTCGGGCGGGCAGCAGCAGCGCGTCGGTATCGTCCGCGCCCTGGCGCTCGAGCCGCAGCTGCTGCTCTTCGACGAGCCGACGAGTGCGCTCGACCCCGAGCTGGTGGGCGAGGTGCTGACGGTCCTGCGCGAACTCGCGAACGAGGGCTGGACCATGGTCATCGTCACGCACGAGCTCGGTTTCGCCCGGCAGGTCGCCGACGAGGTGCTCTTCTTCGACGGCGGGGTGATCGTCGAGCGCGGCGCTCCCGCGCAGCTGTTCACCGCGCCGCAGAAAGAGCGCACGCGCCGGTTCCTCGATCGTCTGCTGCGTCCCCTCGACGGTCCCGACCCCGCCTGAGCGCCGTGGACCGCCTGACCGATCTGCTGGGCGTCGACGCCCCCATCGTGCTCGGCCCGTTCGGCGGGTTGTCGTCGGTGGCGCTCACCGCCGCGGTCAGCGACGGGGGAGGACTCGGCTCCTTCGGCCTCTACGGCTACGCGCCGCCGCGCATCCACGACACGATCGCCGCGCTCCGGGCCGCGACGGATCGTCCGATCGCGGTGAACCTGTGGATGCCGCGCGGCGA
Organism: Microbacterium testaceum; assembly: GCF_003075375.1. GTDB lineage: Bacteria > Actinomycetota > Actinomycetes > Actinomycetales > Microbacteriaceae > Microbacterium > Microbacterium testaceum_E. Next base: position 46,062 of record NZ_QDFT01000002.1, read on the forward strand.
CGAGGTCACCCCCGACACCGTCGACGCGACGGCGGCCCTGGACGCCGCCGAGCCGCTCTTCCGCCGCGCGGGCATCGCCCGGCCCGCCCTCCCCGCCGCGTTCCTGCCGGCCGTCGACGAGCAGCTGGACGCCGTCCTGGCGGCGAGGCCCGACGTGCTGAGCGTGGTGTTCGGGGTCCCGGATGCCGAGACCCTCGCCCGCGCGCGACAGCACGGCATCCGCGTCATTGGCACCGCCACTTCGGTCGCCGAGGCCGTCGCGCTCGACGCGGCCGGGGTCGACGCGATCGTCGCGACGGGCATGGAAGCCGGCGGCCACCGTGTGTCGTTCCTGCGCGATGCGGCGGCGTCGCTCGTCGGGACGTTCGCCCTCGTGCCCCAGGTGGTCGACGCCGTCGGCGTCCCCGTGATCGCCGCGGGAGGCATCGCCGACCGCCGCGGCGTCGCCGCCGCCTTCGCGCTCGGGGCGGCGGGCGTGCAGGTGGGCACCGCGTTCCTGCGGACGAGGCAGTCCGCGGCCACGGCCGCCCATCGCGCCGCGATCGCGAGTGCGGCGGACACCGACACCGTCCTGACCCGGGCGATGAGCGGCAGGCTGGCGCGCGGCATCCCGAACATGGCCGTCCACGAGCTCGAGGCGGCGGGCGAGATCGCGCCGTTCCCGGCGCAGAACTGGCTCACCGGGGTGTTCCGACAGGCCGCGGCCGCGTCGGGCGACCGCGAACTGCTGTCGCTGTGGGCCGGGCAGGCCGCGGGGCTCACGCGTTTCGACGACGCCGCCGACGTGCTCGCCGAACTGCGGGCCGGGGTGCCCGCCTAGGCGGTCGGTCGGATCTCGAAGCCGGTCGAGAGCTCGGACGCCTCGTCGAGCACGTCGACGTCGTCCACCTGCGCCGCGGGAGGGCCGTCGTGCGCCCAGGCGATGACGTCCTCGACGGCGTCGGCGTCGCCCGCGAGGCGGGCTTCGACCCGGCCGTCGCGCCGGTTGCGCACCCACCCGGCGACTCCTCGGCTCGACGCCTCCTGCTGCAGCGCGTAGCGGTAGCCCACGCCCTGGACGCGGCCGCTCACCGTGATCGTCACCGTTCTCATCACTCCATCATGCGCGCTGCGGCGGACGTCAGTGCGGCAGCACCAGCGACACGGCGAGGACGAGCATGACGACCGCGATGACGGCATCCACGATCCGCCACGCGCGCGGTGTATCGAGCCAGCGTCCGAGGTAGCGCGCCCCGTAGCCGAGGGCGGTGAACCACACGACGCTCGCCAGACACGCGCCCAGCGCGAACGCCCACCGCCCCTCACCGTGGGTGGAGGCGACGGATCCGAGTAGGAACACCGTGTCGAGGTAGACGTGCGGGTTGAGCCAGGTGAGGGCCAGGCAGGTCGCCACGGTCGCCGCCAGGCCGGTCCGGGTGCGCACCGCGACGGCGCCCGCCGCGGGGGAGGGGGAGTTCGCGTCGACGTGCAGGGTCCGGCCGCTCGGCCGCAGGGCTCGACGCGCCGCGAGCAGCGCGTAGCCGAGCAGGAAGGCGGCGCCCGCCCCGCGCACCGCGACGAGCAACCACGGCACGGCCTGGAGCGCCAGACCGACGCCCGAGACGCCGAGCAGGATGAGCACCGCGTCCGAGATCGCGCACACGGCCACGACGGCGAGGACGTGCTCACGACGGATGCCCTGGCGCAGCACGAACAGGTTCTGAGCGCCGATGGCGACGATGAGCGAGAAGCCGAGTCCGAGACCGGCGAGGACGGAGGGGAGCACGACGACGACGATAGGCGGGCCCGCGTCCGAAGCACAGCTCAGGATTCTGCAGCGGCGTTAGCATCGCTTCATGTCGATCCCGCTCGATCTCGCGCGCACCCTCGCCACGGTGGTGGAGGAGGGGACCCTGGATGCCGCTGCCCGCCGCCTGCACGTCAGCCCGTCCGCGGTGAGCCAGCGGATCCGGGCGCTCGAGGACCAGCTCGGGCGGGTGCTGCTCGTCCGCTCGAAGCCCGTCCGGGCCACCGAAGCCGGGGACGCGGTCGTGCGTCTCGCGCGCCAGCTCGCGCTGCTCGAGCACGACGCCCTCGCCGCGATCGGCGCGGAGGGCGGTGCCGTGGCATCCCTTCCGCTCGCCGTGAACGCCGACTCGCTCGCGACCTGGTTCCTGCCGCCGCTGGCGCGTGTCGCCGCGCGGCGCGAGGTCGTCTTCGACCTGCACCGCGACGACCAGGACTTCACGGCCGGCCTGCTGGAGTCGGGCACCGTCATGGCGGCGGTGACCTCGCGCGAGGCGCCGGTGGCGGGATGCCGCGTCAGCCGGCTCGGCATCCTGCGCTACGAGGCGGTCGCCACCGCCGCCTTCGCCGCCCGCTGGTTCGCGCGCGGCGCGGACGCCCAGGCGCTCGAGGACGCCCCGCTGGTCGACTTCGACCGCCGCGACGACCTGCAGACCCGCTGGCTCATGCGGCGCGGTGTCTCGGCCGCGGCACCGCCGCGGCACCGCGTGCCGGCCTCGCAGGACTTCGCCACCGCGATCGAGCTCGGCCTGGGGTGGGGGCTGCTTCCCGGCTTCCAATCCGAGCGGGGCCTCGCCGACGGATCCCTCGTGCGACTCGCCGCGGACCCGGTCGACGTGCCCCTGTTCTGGCAGCGGTGGAACCTCACCTCGCCGCTCCTGGACGAGGTGGCCGACGAGGTCGTCGACGAGGGGCGCCGCCGCCTCGCGGCCTGATCAGTCGTCGCCGACGTGCAGGACGATCTTGCCGCGCGTGTGGCCCCGCTCCAGCTCGGCGTGCGCGGCGGCGGCGTCCGCCAGGTCGAACACGCGATCCACGTACACCCGCACCGCGCCGGAGTCGAGCAGCCGCGCGATCGTCGCGAGGGCGCCGCCGTCGGGGATCGTCTTGTAATCGGTGGAACGGATGCCGCGCGCCGCGGCGGCCTCGCGGAACCCGGGCCACGCGCCGGTCGGCACCTCGATGAGCAGCCCGCCGGGCTTGATCACATCGAGCGAGCGGGTCCCGGTGTCGTCCGCCACGTTGCCGACCAGATCGACGACGACGTCGACGGGCTCGACGACATCCTCGAAGCGCTCCGACGTGTAGTCGACCACCTGCGCCGCGCCGAGCTCGGACAGCCAGTCCAGCGTGCGCCCCGAACCGGTCGCGATCACGTGGGCGCCGAAGTACGTGGCGAACTGCACCGCGAAGTGGCCCACGCCGCCCCCGCCGGCATGGACGAGGATGCGTTGACCCTGGTGGGCGAGGGCCGTCTCGACGATGACGCCCCACGCCGTCAGCGCGGCGACCGGGACGCCCGCGGCCTCGACGTGCGACAGCGACGAGGGCTTGCGCGCGAGCGAGAGGGTGGGCACGACGGCGTACTCGGCGTACGCCCCGGGCGTGCGGGGGACCGCGGCCATGCCGTACACCTCGGTGCCGACCGGGAACGGGTGCGCGTCGAAGGGCGTTCGCACGACCACGCCGCTCACGTCCAGGCCCAGGACGCACGGGCCCTGCTCGATCGCCGCCGACAGTCCACGGCCCGCGCGCGTCTTGGCGTCGATGGGGTTCACTCCCGCGGCGACCACCCGCACGAGCACTTCGCTCAGCACGGGCGTCGGCACGGGCACTTCCGCGGTGCGCAGCACCTCGGTCGAGCCGGGATCGTCGAACACGACGGCCCGCATCGAGTCGGGCACCGCCGGAGCGGGAAGAAGGGCTGTCTCGGGACGCGTCGATCGGAATCTCATCGTGCGCTCTCTCTCGCCGGGGCCGCCACGCGGCGACTCCGCCGCGCGTGCTCCCAGCTAAGCGCGCCATTGTCTCGGCGGTGTTTCAGCTCCGTCACCGTGGCGCGAAGCCCGGATCCGTGGGCGCCGCAGCCCCGGCGCCGCTCAGTCGCGCGCGGGCACTTCTCCGACCGCGAGCGCGTGCAGGAGCGTCGAGAGGTGGCGGATGTCGTCGATCGACCAGTCGGCGATGGCCTCGAACAGACGGCTCTCGTGCGGGGCCCGGGCCTCGGCGAGACGCGCGTGGCCGAGCTCGGTCACGGCGATGAGCCGTGAGCGGCCGTCGTTGGGGTCGGGCGTCCGGGTCACGAGACCGAGGTCCTCGAGTTCGCTGATCCCGCGGCTGAGGAAGCCCTTGTCGGCGGCCAGGCGCTCGGCCAGCGCCGAGAGCGTCAGCGGACCGAAGCGGCTGACGACCGACAGCGCCTTGAAGGTCGCGGGGAGCATGCCGGGACTGACCCGTTCCGCCGCCTCCGAGACGAAGCGGCGGAACACGGTCATGAGCTCCGAGAACGACGATTCCAGGGCCTGCACGGCCTCACGGCGGTCATCGTCCACGTCGCTCATCACGTCAGACATCTTCTCCCATCCCGGCGCTGCGGTGTGCACGGCGCGGGGATCCGGCATCCGGGGTCCGTACCGTGCCGGTCGCCGAGAGGGTGGCCATGGCCTCGGGGACCGACACCGTGGCGAGGTCGGCCTCGCTGGCGGCCACGCGCTCGCTCGTGGTCATGCGGGTGAGCGGACGGTTGGGCAGGAACAAAATCGCGATGAGACTGACGACGGCGACGGGCACCGCGATGAGGAACGAGTGCGCGATGGACTGGGCGTAGATGTCCTCGACGATGACCCTCACGCTCTCGGGCAGCATCGACACCTGCGGGATCGTGCCCGACTGCAGGCTCTCGGCGACAGCGGCGCCACCGGCGCCGAGGCCCATGATGGCCGTGCGCAGGTCGTCGGCGCGATCGGTGAACAGGCTCGTGGCCATGCTCGCCAGCGCCGCACCCATGACCGAGACGCCGATGGTGCCGCCGAGGCTCCGGAAGAACGTCACGCCCGAACTCGCCGCACCCATCTGGGCGGGGTTCGCGGTGTTCTGCACCACGAGGACGAGGTTCTGCATCGTCATGCCGACGCCGGCGCCCAGCAGAGCCATGTAGAGCGAGACGAGGGCGAAGTTGGTGTCGTAGTGGATGGTCGACAGCAGGAAGGACCCCGCGATCAGCAGCACCCCGCCGACGATGAGGAACGGCTTCCACCGACCGAAGCGCGAGATGAGCGCGCCCACGACGATCGACGACACCAGCAGTCCGCCGATCATCGGGATCGTCATGACGCCGGCCTCGGTGGGCGTGGCACCGCGGGCCATCTGCATGTACTGGCTGAGGAAGACCGAGGTGCCGAACATCGCCAGGCCCGTCGCGATCGACGCGATGGTGGCGAGGGTGAAGGTGGCGTCGCGGAAGAGGGTGAGCGGCACGAGCGGCTCGGACGAGCGCAGCTCGACCACGACGAACAGGACCGCGGCGACGACGGCGCCGCCGACCATCAGCAGGGTCTCGACGCTCGCCCAGTCGAAGGTCTTGCCGGCATTGGTGACCCAGATGAGCAGCAGCGAGACGGCCGCCGACAGCAGCACGATGCCGAGGTAGTCGATCTTGACCGCGCGCTTGGCTCGCGCGGGCAGGTGCAGGGTGCGCTGCTGGATGAGCAGGGCGGCGACGGCGAAGGGCAGGGCGACGAAGAAGTTCCAGCGCCAGCCGAACGCGTCGGTGATGACCCCGCCGAGGAGGGGGCCGCCCACGGTGGCGACGGCCATCACGGCGCCGAACAGGCCCATGTAGCGACCGCGCTCGCGGGGGCTGATGATGTCGGCCATGATCACCTGGCTGAGGGCGGCGAGACCGCCCGCGCCCAGGCCCTGCACGGCGCGGAACGCGATGAGCATCTCGGTGTTCTGAGAGAAGCCCGCGGCCGCGGTGGCGAGGACGAAGACCGCGATGGCGATCTGGATCAGCACCTTGCGGTCGAACAGGTCGGCGAGCTTGCCCCAGATCGGGGTCGAGATCGCGGTGGTGAGCAGGGTCGCGGTGATGACCCAGGTGTAGGCGTTCTGGTCGCCCGACAGGTCGTGCACGATGACGGGCAGCGACGTCGAGACGACGGTCGAGGCGAGCATCGACACGAAGGTGCCGAGCAGCAGCCCGATGAGGGCCGGGAGCACGCGCCGCGGGGCGGCGGTCTCGGGGGAAGCGGTGGTCATGCGGAACTCCACGGAGAAGAAGGATGCCGCGACGACGATGGCGCGATTAGTTGACTGATGTCAACGATACGCCTCTTACTTGACTTGCGTCAACCATTAATCGAGCAGAGCGAGCGCGCGATACCTCTCCGAGGGTTCGTGTCGAACCGGTGCCGGGCGACGCGCCTCCATGGTGCGCCGGTACAACTCGTCGATCAGCGAGGTGGCCAGGCCCACGAGCTTGGCGATCTCGCGCTCGTCGCGGTCGATCCACTGGCAGCGCGGTTCGTCGTGCAGGGGGACGAACCCGTCGTGCTGCTCCCAGGCGACGAGGGTGCGCTCGGCGCCGAGTACGTGCTGCTGCCACCAGATCTGCCGCATGTACGTCTTGGGGATGGACCGCCACGCCTTGTTCGTCGTCTTGATCTCGGCGAGCACGATGCGTCCCTCGCCGTCGACGACGACGCCGTCGGGGGTCGCCAGGTGACGCTTCTCGACGACCGCGTGGTACAGCGCGGAAGAGGGGCGGATGCCGTGCGTCGCGGCCACCCAGGCGGCGATCTCGGGCTCCCGGCGGCGTCCGTGCGCGGTGTAGGCGTTACCCGAGAAGCTCGAGCCCATCAGCTTCGCGTCCGCGGCTCGGGCGATCGCGTTCGCGCTGGTGAGGGCCGCGACGTCGGTCGCGGTGATGCCGCGCGAACGAGCGCGGATCCAGGCGACGCGGTCGCGGGAGTCGGCCACGATCCGGGCGTCGAGGTCGGCGCTGCGCGACGCGACGAGCTCGGGGGACATGCGTTCGACCCTAACCCCGCGACGCTCGGGAGTGCCTGCGAGGCGCGGCGCGTCGGCATCCGGGGTCTTGTCATCCAGGTAAGGGTGCCCTAAATTCGTCGCATGACCCTCGACCCCCGCGTGCTGCGCCGCCCCGACGGCGGCCTGTGGAGCGAGCTCGAGGGAGCCGTGCTGCTCGGTGGAGACGCGCGCAACGTGCCCGAGATGCAGCGGATCGCGGCAGCCCTGTCTCCCGCCGCGCACCTGACCGTGATCGTCGAGATCTGCGGGTCTGCGCAGCTCGGCGTGATCGACGCGGGCGAGGGCCGCGTGAGCTGGCTCGACCGCACGCTCGACGGCGAGCTGCGCCCCCGCGGCGAGCGGCTGGCGCAGGCGATCCACGCCTGGTGCGCCGAGTGGGCGTGCGGCGACGACGCCGTGTGCACGGTGTGGCTGGGGGCGCGCACCCCCGCGCGCATCGTGCGCATGACCCGCGCCCTGCTGCCCGAGCCGCGCGTTTCGTGAGGCGAGGCGGCGTCCGCTCGCCCGCCCTCCGCCCGCCCTGCCGTCGGCGGGTCCTCAGTCCGGTGTTCTCCCGCCCGCCCGTCCGCTGCCCGCCCGCCCACCCGGCGACCGCCCACCCGGCGAGGCCGCACACCATCGTCGAGACCGCACGTCTTTGCGAGCCAACGCATGCGGTTTCGCTGATCGCCTGCGGTCTGAATGGGTGGCCGTCGATGCCGCCCACCTTCCTCCCCAGGTGGGGGCCTGGAGATAGGCGCGGTGGCGCGTACGCGTAGGCGGGCAGTGTGGGCGGATGACGGACGCTCTGGACATCCCGCGGGCGCGACGGATGGTCCTCACCCGCGAGGAGTTGGAGAACCGCGAGGTCGGGCCGAGTGAGCTGCGGGCTGCGGGCGCGGACCAGGGCGGCAGGTGGTTGCGCATTCGGCCGGGTGCGTACATCGACCGGGCGGCGTTCGATGCGCTGCGACCCGTGGACCGCCACCTGATCGGTGTCGTGGCCGCGATAGGGCGGTCCCGGGGCTCGGCCGGCGTGGTCTCGCACCTCTCCGCCTCGGTCCTTCATGGCCTTCCCCACTATCGGTTCCGACCGCGGCCCATCTCGATGACGGTGCCGGATGCCACCCACCCGCCGAGTCGCGCGGGTCTGCGTCGACACACCGACGAGTTGCCCGACCAGGACGTGGTGGAGATCCACGGCATCCGGTGCACGTCCTTGGAGCGCACGATCTTCGACGTGGCGCGGACGGAGCCGTTCGAGACCTCCGTGCCGTGCGCCGATGCCGCATTGCGGCGCGATGTCGTGAGGGGCAGGGAGTTCGACGCCGAGGCGCAGGGCCTCTGGCGCGAGGTGCTCTCGCGTCGGGCAGAACGCGCCAGCGGTCGCCGCGGCGTGCGCCGAGCGTCCTGGGTCGGCGCCTTCGCCGACGGGCGGGCCGAGCTGCCCGGCGAGAGTGTGAGCCGTCTGCAGCTCCACCGGCTGGGGTTCCGCGACTTCGACCTGCAGGTCGCGGTCGAGGGACCGCGCGGTCGCGACTACTTCGTCGACATCGGGCTGCCCGGGGCGAAGACGTTCTGGGAATTCGACGGCGAGGGGAAGTACCGCGACGAAGCACTTCGCAACGGGAGGTCGCTCGAAGACGTGTTGCTCGCCGAGAAGCGGCGTGAGGACTGGATCCGCGGCCGCACGAGATGGGGACTGTGTCGTGGCGGGTTCGCCGACATCGCCTCGCCCGAGAGGCTCGCCGCGAGGTTGGCGGCGTTCGGCGTCCAGCCGCCTCGCTGATCCCGCGTCCCGCGTCCCGCGTCCCGAGTCCCGCGGCCCGAGTCGCGAGTCCCGCGAGGACGCACGTGATGGTCGAACCCGTAGTCGTCGGCGGCCAGGGGCGTGCGGTTTCGACGACCACGTGCGGTTTCGGCGACCGGCCGGCCCGTCCGGGGCGGGGGGCCCGGGTGGCCGGGGCGGGCCGGGGCGGGCCGGGGCGGGGCGGGGCGGGGCGGATTGGCGCGGCGGCGCGGGATCGGGTATAGTAGGGGCCAAGCCAAAGACCGTCGGTCATCGTCGTGCTCGCATGTCGATCGAAGCGTCTGCTGAAAAGCAGGGGACCTACGCAGGTAAAGGAAACTCTTCCGAGCTCCGTGCGCCTGCGCCGGAGCTCTTCTTTTTGTCCGGACCCCGGTGTCTTCGGCCGGCGCCCCGCCTCCGCGGAGCGCCTCGTTCACACAAGGAGTGGCCATGGCGCAGAAGGATGCATCGGTCGCCGAGCTCACGAAGAACTTCGAGAACTCGACCGCCGTTCTGCTGACCGAGTACCGCGGTCTGACGGTTGCCCAGCTCAAGCAGCTGCGCAACGACATCCGTCAGGACGCGGATTACGCCGTGGTGAAGAACACGCTGACCAAGATCGCCGCGAACAACGCGGGGGTCACGGGACTGGACGACGAGCTCAAGGGCCCGTCTGCCATCGCGTTCGTGCACGGTGACCCTGTCGCCGTCGCGAAGAGCCTGCGTGCCTTCGCCAAGGCTAACCCTCAGCTCGTGGTGAAGGGCGGCTACTTCGATGGCGCCCCCCTGTCCGCGGATGAGGTCAACAAGCTCGCCGATCTCGAAAGCCGTGAAGTCCTGCTGGCGAAGCTCGCCGGTGCGATGAAGGCGACGATGACCAAGGCGGCATACGTCTTCCAGGCGCTTCCGTCGAAGGCCGTTCGCACGGTCGACGCGCTGCGCGAGAAGCAGGACACCGCGGCCTGACCCGGCCCGGCTGATTAACCCGATCAAGGAGATACAACATGGCTAAGCTCAGCACCGAAGAGCTGCTCGACGCGTTCAAGGAGCTCACGCTCATCGAGCTGTCCGAGTTCGTCAAGGCGTTCGAGGAGACCTTCGACGTCACCGCCGCCGCCCCCGTGGCCGTGGCCGCAGCCGGCGCTGCCGGTGGCGCCCCCGCCGAAGAGGTCGAGGAGAAGGACTCGTTCGACGTCGTCCTCGAGGCCGCCGGTGACAAGAAGATCCAGGTCATCAAGGTCGTCCGCGAGCTCACCTCGCTCGGCCTCGGCGAGGCCAAGGCCGTCGTCGACGGTGCCCCCAAGGCCGTGCTCGAGGGCGCGAACAAGGAGACCGCCGAGAAGGCCAAGGCTGCCCTCGAGGAGGCCGGCGCCTCGGTGACCCTGAAGTAATTTCAGCAACACCGTCGCTTTCCGCGATACCGGAGACCCGGATGCCACTGGCATCCGGGTCTCCGTCGTTTCCGGGCCTCGACAGCGATGGGCGAGGACCGGTCGGACGGGAGCTGGGACGCGGTGTCACCCGAGGAGGGACCGATGTTCACCGGATCGAAACAAAGAAGTCTGGGAAAAGGGTATGTGGATCGTTTACGGTCGTTGAGACCCCCCGTCGATCCCCCCACCCCGACGTCGCCCTGCGCGCGTCGGTCCTTGGAGACCCATGCCTTCCGCTGCTTCGCGCGTGCCCGCACGCCGTTTCACGACCGCACTGAGCGCCGCTCTCGGCGTCGCTCTGCTCGGATCCGCTCTCGTCCCGCTTCCGGCTTCGGCCGCGGTCGGTTCGAAGGTGGTGATCAACGAGGCCTACCTGAAGGGTGGGAGCGCGAACGCGTTCTACACGAACAAGTTCGTCGAGCTCTACAACGCCGGCGACACCGCTCAGGACCTGAGCGGCTGGTCGCTGCAGTACCGTGCCGCCACGTCGACGACGGCGCCCAACGCCGCCAACACCCTGCCCCTGACCGGATCGATCGCCGCGGGCGGGTACTACCTCATCGGCCTGACGAGCAACGGCGAGAACGGCGCCCCCCTGCCGACGGCCGACATCACGAGCACCGGCCTGAACCCCGGGGGCGAGCGCGGACAGCTCGTCCTCGCCAACGTCGCCGAGTCGCTCGCCCTCCCGGCGGGCAACGTCTCGGACGGTCGCGTGGTCGACTTCCTCGGATACGGCACCGCCACCACCTTCGAGACGGCGGCAGCCGCGGTCACCGGTGGCAACAGCACCCCCAACGCCCTCGTGCGCACCGGCTTCGCCGACACGAACGACAACTCCGCCGACTTCACCAACACCACGACGGTGACCCCCCAGGGCTCGGGCGGCACCACCCCCGCGCCGACCCAGAGCCCCAGCGCTTCGCCGTCGCCGACGCAGAGCGCCAGCCCCTCGCCCACGACCGCCCCCACCCCGGGGGTCGTCACGCCGATCCGCGACATCCAGGGCACCGGCGCCACCACCCCCCTCGCGGGCCAGACGGTCACGACGCGCGGCGTCGTCACGGCCGCCTACCCCACGGGCGGCTACAACGGCTTCTTCATCCAGACCCCGGGCACCGGGGGAGTCCTCGACCCCGCCACGCACCGCGCTTCAGACGCCGTCTTCGTCTACGGATCCGCCGCGACCGCGAAGGTGAAGATCGGCCAGCACGTCGAGGTGACGGGGACCGCGGGCGAGTTCTCGGGTCAGACGCAGATCACAACGGATGCCGCCTCGGTCACCGTCCTGACGGAGCAGGCCGAGGGCGTGGCCCCGGCTCAGGTGTCGTGGCCCAAGACCGACGAGGAGCGCGAGCGCTTCGAGGGCATGCTCCTCGCGCCGCAGGGCGACTTCACCGTCACCAACAGCTACTCGACCAACCAGTACGCCGAGGTGGGGCTCGCCGCGGGCACGACGCCGCTGCGGACCCCCACCGACGTCGCGCGCCCCGACTCCCCGGAGTACGTCGCCGCGGTGGCCGACAACAACGCGCGCGCCGTCATCCTCGACGATGGTGCGTCGATCAACTTCCTGAACAGGGCGAACCAGGGCATCCCCCTGCCCTACCTCTCGCTGACCGAGCCGGTCCGCGTGGGCGCGCCCGTGACGTTCACCGGGCCCGTCATCCTGGATTACCGCAATAACGCGTGGAAGTTCCAGCCGACGACCCAGCTGACCGTCGACAACGCCGAGACGGTTCAGCCCGCGACCTTCGCGAACACCCGCACCGCGGCGCCCGCCCCGGTGGGCGGCACCGTGAAGATCTCGAGCTTCAACGTGCTGAACTACTTCACCACGACGGCCGAGAGCGTCGGCTGCACCTCGACGTACAAGGACCGCGAGGGGAACCCCGTCACCGCCGACACGTGCCCCGCCCCGGGACCGCGCGGTGCCGCGGACGCCGCGAACCTGAAGCGTCAGCAGGACAAGATCGTCGCCGCGGTCAACGGCCTGGGCGCGGACGTGGTCTCGCTCGAAGAGATCGAGAACTCCGCGAAGTTCGGCAAGGACCGCGATGCGGCCCTGTCGACGCTGGTCGGCGCGCTGAACGCCGCGGCCGGTTCGGAGCAGTGGGCCTTCGTGCCCTCGCCCGCCGCACTGCCGGCCACCGAGGACGTCATCCGCACCGCCTTCATCTACAAGAAGGCCGTCGTCGCCCCCGTCGGCGACAGCGTGATCCTGGACGATGCGGCGTTCCGCAATGCCCGCCAGCCGCTCGCCCAGGCCTTCGCCCCGGTCGGCTCGCCGGACGCCAAGATCCTCGCGATCGTCAACCACTTCAAGTCGAAGGGCGACAGCAACCCCAAGGCCACCGGCGACAACGCCAACGGCATCCAGGGCGCCTTCAACGGCGACCGCGTCCGCCAGGCCGACGCTCTCGGCACGTTCGCGAAGGAGCGCGCCGCGGCCGTGGGCACCGAGGACGTCTTCCTGCTGGGCGACTTCAACTCCTACGCGCAGGAGGACCCGATCGAGAAGCTGCGCCAGTACGGCTTCGAGACGCTCGAGGCGGGGACGGGCAAGTACTCGTACTCGTTCAGCGGGCAGTCGGGTTCGCTCGACCACGTCCTCGGATCCGCCTCGGCGCGCGAGCTCGTCACGGGCACCGACATCTGGAACATCAACGCCGTCGAGGCGCTGGCTCTGGAGTACAGCCGCTACAACTACAACGCGACGAACTTCTACGACGCCTCGCCGTACCGCTCCAGCGACCACGACCCGGTGGTCGTGGGTCTCGACCTGGGCGACGCCGTCACCCCGATCAACCTCGTCGGCATCAACGACTTCCACGGTCGCATCGACGCCAACACGGTGAAGTTCGCGGGAACGGTCGAGCAGCTGCGCGCCGAGTACGGTGACGCCAACTCGCTGTTCCTCTCCAACGGTGACAACATCGGCGCCTCGGTGTTCGCCTCGTCGTACTTCGGCGACGAGCCGACGATCGACGTGCTGAACGCGCTCGAGCTGGCGGCCTCGGCGACGGGCAATCACGAGTTCGACAAGGGCGCGACCGACCTGACCGGTCGCGTCACGGACCGCGCCGACTTCCCCTACCTCGCCGCGAACGTCTTCAAGGACGGCAAGCCCCTGCTGCCCGAGTACGCGATCTTCGAGGTCGACGGCGTGCGCGTCGGCGTCATCGGAGCCATCACCGATTCGACCCCGACGCTGGTCACGCCCTCCGGCATCCAGGGGATCGAGTTCCGCGAGCCGGTCGCCGAGGTCAACCGTGTCGTCGCCGAGATCGACGACCAGGTCGACGTCATCGTCGCGCAGTACCACGAGGGCTCCGGCACCGGGCAGAAGACCACGACGATCGAGCAGGCCGTCGCGGCGGGAGGCCCGTTCGCCGCCATCGTGAACGAGACCTCTCCCGAGGTGGATGCCATCTTCACCGGCCACACGCACCAGCTCTACGCGTGGGACGCTCCGATCCCGGGACGCGAGGGCACCCGCCCGATCGTCCAGACCGGGAGCTACGGCGAGAACGTCGGTCAGATCGTCCTCGACGTCGACCGTGACGGCGACGTCGTGGACTACACCGCTCGCAACGTCGCTCGTCTCGTCCCGGCCGAGAAGCAGACGGCCGCGCAGCTCGACACGCAGCTGATCGACACCTACCCCCGTGTGAAGGAGGTGTCGGAGATCGTCGCCGACGCCCGCCAGCGGGCCGACGTCGTCGGCCAGCAGCCCGTGGGCAAGGTGACCGCCGACATCACGACGGCCTTCAGCGGCGGTTCGTACGTCGACGGGGTCTACACCGGCGGCACCCGCGGCGACCGCACCAAGCAGTCCGCCCTCGGCGGCCTCGTCGCCGACGCCCTGCTGGACTCGCTCTCGGATGCCGACCGCGGCGGCGCGGAGGTGTCGTTCGTCAACGCGGGCGGTCTGCGCGAGGAACTGCTCTACGGCACCGACGGCGTCATCACGCTCGCCGAGGCGAACGCGGTGCTGCCGTTCCTGAACAACCTGTGGACCACCACGCTCACGGGTGACCAGCTGCGACGCGTCCTCGAGCAGCAGTGGGGCGACTTCGCCCAGCGCAAGGACGCGGCGAACCTGTCGCTCGGTGTCTCGGAGAACCTCCGCTACACCTACGACGCCTCGCGTCCGGCGGGCGAGCGCATCACCGGCATCTGGATCGACGGCGCCGCCGTCGACCCGGCCCGCGGGTACCGCGTCGGTTCGTTCAACTTCCTGCTCGGCGGCGGTGACAGCTTCTCGGTCTTCGCCCAGGGCACCGACACCCGCGACTCGGGGCTCATCGACCGCGACGCGTGGATCGCCTACCTCGACGAGAACAAGGACCCGGGCCTGAGCCCCGACTTCACGGCACGGGGTGTGCAGGTCTCGACCCTCGCGCAGCCCGTCGCGGCGGGCTCGGACGTCAGCGTGACGGTCTCGAACCTCGACCTCACCTCGCTCGGGGCGCCGGCCAACACCTCCCTCGACGCCTCGTTCGGCGCGGCGGTGGCCTCGACCCGCGTCGCCGATCTCGTCGCCCCCACGGCGAACGCCTCGGCCCTGGCCGCCCCGGCGGCCACGAGCGTCGCCGTCGTCGACGGCTCGGCGACCGTGACCGTGGGCGTTCCCGCGGACGCCACCGGAACCCTGCAGCTGCGCCTGACGGCCCAGCCCACGGGGACGGCCGTGACGGTTCCGGTGCAGGTCGCCGTCGCCGGTGACGGTGCGGGCACGCCCGGCACCGGTGCCGGTCAGGGTGGCACGGGCCAGAACGGCGCGGGTCAGAACGGCGCGGGTCAGAGCGGCTCCGGCGGAGCGGGCTCGAGCACCGGAGCACTGCCGGTGACCGGTTCCGACACCGCGTGGATGGGTGCGGGCGTACTCGCGGCCCTCGCGCTGCTGGGACTCGGACTGGTGGCCCGTCGACGGGCGACGCGCCAGCTCGACTGATCGAGGAACATCGGAAGACCCCGGATGCCACGGCATCCGGGGTCTTCTGCGTTCGAGCCCGTCCTCAGTTCGACGCGCGCGGGGGAGCGGTCGAGGTGCGCACGACGAGACGCGTGTCGGCCTCGGTGCGCCACGACGGCTCACCCGTGCCCTCGATCATCGAGACCAGGATGCGCGTCGCCTCGACCCCCTGGGCCTCGGGGAACTGCTCGATCGTGGTGAGCGAGAACATCTCGGCGTAATCGTGGCCGTCGATCCCCACGACGCTGAGCTCGGTGGGCACCGAGATGCCCATGCGGCGTGCGGCGATGATGACGCCGATCGCGACCTCGTCGCACGCTGCGACCACCCCGGTGGGGCGCGACGCCGCATCGGCGAGGAAGGATGCCGCCGCGGCGTAGGCGTCGGTGATGGTGAGGGTCGAGGGGACGTTGCGGATGCGCACGGCCAGGCCGTGGTCGTTCATCGCGTTGCGATAGCCGATCGAGCGTTCGTCGACGTCCTTGGCGGGGGCGTCCGTGGGAGGCGTGCTGCCCACGAAAGCGATGTCGGTGTGGCCGAGGGCGATGAGGTGCTGCGTGATGATGCGCGTGATGGCGATGTTGTCGAGACCCAGCGTGGGGACGCCGGTCAGGGCGTTGCCGATGCTGACGACCGGTTTGCCGATGTTGGCGAGGCGTTCCAGGTCGGCGTCGTCTGGCTCGAGGGCGACCGCGATGATGCCGTCGAATCGCTTGCGGGCGAGATAGGTCGAGTACAGGCTCTCGCGGTCGTTCGACCCGGGCTCGGCGACGTACAGCGTGACGTCGTAGCCCAGGGGGATGAGCGTGCGCTCGACGCCTTCGACGATCGAGCCGAAGTACCAGCGGTTGACCTTGGGAACGATGAGGGCGATGGTGCGGGTACGTCCGGTCGCCAGACTCACCGCGCTCGTCGAGGGTACGTAGCCCAGCGACGCCGCGGCATCGGTGACGCGTCGGCGCGTGTCGTCCGAGACGTAGCCGCCGCCCGTGAGCGCGCGGCTCGCCGTCGACTTGGAGACGCCGGCCAGGCGTGCCACATCGGCGATTCCGCTCATGCGTGATCTTTCTCGTCCCGCGTCGACGTCCGTGTCGACGTCGAAGAAGAGTATCCGATATTCCACAATCCTGGAACCGGTCCCGGGTCGTTTTATCGTGCTTCTCGCGCGTCTTTTCGCCCGTTATCGGTCCGTAACATGACACCGGTTGCGGTGCTTCGGAATTGCCTCTACGGTTACCTGGAATCGGTTCCCTACGGATCCGGTGCACCACAGAACTCAAAGAGGAGAGACCACATGGGTATGTCACAGCGGACCCGCCTGCTGGCGCCCGTCGGACTGCTGGCGGTCGGTGCGATCGCCCTCGCGGGCTGCGCCGAGGGCGACAGCAGCGGATCGAGCGGCTCAGGCGGCGGCGAGACCACGGTCCGCATCGCCGGCGGTATCACCGGCACCGAGGCCGACGCGCTGAACCAGAGCTTCGAGCAGTTCACCGCGGACACGGGCATCAAGGTCGTCTACACCGGCGACAAGAGCTTCGAGGGCAACATCGTCACCAAGGTGTCCGGTGGAGACGCCCCCGACATCGCGATCGTCCCCCAGCCGGGTCTGCTCAAGACCCTCATCGGAACCGGCGAGGTGCAGAAGGCGTCCGACGCCGTCTCGTCGAACGTCGACGAGTACTGGGGCGAGGACTGGAAGTCCTACGGCACCGAGGACGGCACGTTCTACGCCGCCCCGATGCTCGCCAACCTCAAGGGCTACGTCTGGTACTCGCCGGCGAAGTTCAAGGAGTGGGGCGTCGAGGTGCCCAAGACCCTCGACGAGCTCATGACCCTCACCCAGACGATCCAGCAGAAGACCGGCGCCGCTCCGTGGTGCGCGGGCTTCGCGTCCGACGCCGCCTCGGGCTGGCCCGGAACCGACTGGGTCGAGGACATGGTCCTGCGCCTGTCGGGTCCCGACACGTACGACAAGTGGGTCGCCAACGAGGTCAAGTTCACCGACCCCGAGATCAAGCAGGCCTTCGACGCGGTGGGCGACATCCTGCTCAACCCGAACTACGTCAACGCCGGCTTCGGCGATGTCCGCAGCATCAACTCGACCGCGTTCGCCGACGTGGCCGCCAAGGTCGCCGACGGCAGCTGCCCGATGACGCACCAGGCGTCGTTCCTGTCGGCCAACTTCCTGACGGTGACCAACGCCGCGGGCCAGACGCCCACGATCGCGCCCGACGGCGACGTCTACGCGTTCCTGACCCCGGGCGTCACCGAGGGCGAGCTCGCGGTCGAGGGTGGCGGCGAGTTCGTCGCGGCCTTCTCCGAGGACGAGAACGTGCAGAAGGTCGTGGAGTTCATGTCCACCCCCGAGTTCGCGGACGCCCGCGTCAAGCTCGGCGGCGTGATCTCGGCCAACAAGGGCGCCGACCCGTCGCTGGCCTCCAGCGAATTCCTCACCGAGGCGATGAAGACGCTGCAGGACCCGAAGACCACGCTCCGCTTCGACGCGTCGGACCTCATGCCGGCCACCGTCGGCGCCGGTTCGTTCTGGAAGGGCATGGTCAGCTGGATCGACGGCACGCCGACCGACCAGGTGCTCAGCGACATCCAGGCCGGGTACGACAACTAATTCACCCGATCACTGATGGGCCGTCCGCGACGCGGGCGGCCCATCAGGTCCATACTTCTATTCCGCCCCACGCATCACGCGGGCACTCATCGATGAGCACGAAGGCGTGTTCGGGAGGGACGTCATGACCGATATCAAGAACGCGGAGACGACGCCGTCGGCGTCGCCGCCGCCGTCCCGCGGGCAGGAGGTGCGCCCGCGACGCGGGTCCGCGTCCACCCGGCGGACCACGCTGCTGGTGGTCCTGGTGGGGCTCATCCTCGTGGTGGCGCTCTTCCTCTTCATGGTCACGCGGGCTCCCGCCGAGACCAAGCCCACCACCCTCGGCTTCTCGCTGAACAGCTTCTTCATCTGGCTCGGCGGCCTGAGCCCGATCGTGCAGATCCCGCTCGTGCTCGTCGTCTTCGGCGCCGTCGTGGGTCTGCTGCTGCTCCTCATCGAGTACGCCCCGCGCTCGGGCAAAGGCTACTTCTGGCTCCGCCTGATCGCGTGCTTCGCGATCCCCGTGCTGGCGTTCATGCTGCTGCGGCCCTACCAGAACGCCGTCGTCTACGTTCTCGGCATCGCGGTGATCCTCGGCGCGATCCTCTTCTACGCCGATTACCGCTCCCGCCAGGGCGCCGGGTACCTCTTCCAGCTGGTCCTCTTCGCCGCGCCGGCCGCGATCCTGCTGCTGATCGGCCTGGTCTACCCGGCCATCACCACCTTCTTCCAGTCGTTCTTCGACAAGACGGGCGACAACTTCGTCGGTCTCGAGAACTACATCTGGACCTTCACCAACCCCGAGGGGTTCTGGTCGGTCATCAACACCCTCATCTGGGTGCTGCTCGCCCCGACCATCGCCACCGCGATCGGCCTGGCCTACGCGGTCTTCATCGACCGGGCCGCGGGAGAGAAGTACCTCAAGGTGCTCATCTTCATGCCGTTCGCGATCTCGTTCGTCGGTGCCGGCATCATCTGGAAGTTCGTCTACGACTTCCGTCAGGGCGACCAGCTCGGCATCCTGAACGCCATCGTCACCGCGTTCGGGGGCCAGCCGATCTCGTGGCTGTCGGCGGCGCCGCTCGTCAACACGCTGCTGCTCGTCGTCGTCTTCATCTGGAGCCAGACGGGCCTGGCGATGGTCATCCTCTCGGCGGCGATCAAGGCGGTGCCGCCGGAGCAGAACGAGGCCGCCGAGCTCGACGGCGCGAGCGCCTGGGAGCGGTTCATCAACGTCACCGTCCCCGGCATCCGCTCGTCCCTCATCGTCGTGCTGACCACGATCGCCATCGGCGCCCTGAAGATCTACGACATCGTCGCCGTCATGACCGGCGGGCGCAACGACTCGACCGTGCTCGCCTTCGAGATGGTCAACCAGCAGCAGCGGTTCCAGAGCTACGGGCACTCCGCCGCCCTGGCCGTCGTGCTGTTCCTGTTCGTGCTGCCGCTGATCATCTTCAACGTGCGCCAGATCCGGAAGCAGAGGGAAGTGCGATGACCACCTCCACCGTGGTGCTCGAGCCCACCACCGACACCCGCTCGGCCCGTCAGGTCGCCCGCGACACCCGCAAGCACGAGGCGATGGCGCGCAAGCGCCTGACCTCGAAGGGGGCGACGATCGCCGCGATCGTCATCGCGTTCTTCTGGACGATCCCGACGTTCGGTCTGTTCATCACGTCGTTCCGACCGGGCTCGGACACGCAGTCCACCGGCTGGTGGACGGTGTTCACCGACCCGTCGTTCACGCTCGAGAACTACCGTCTCGCGCTGACGTCGGGTGGGACCGCCCTGACCCTCGCGCAGTCGTTCCTGAACTCGCTGGCCATCACCATCCCGGTGGTGCTGTTCGCCCTCGCGGTCGCCTCGCTCATCGCGTACGCGTTCGCGTGGATCGACTTCAAGGGCCGGAACTTCTTCTTCATCTTCATCTTCGCGTTGCAGATCGTGCCGCTGCAGATGGCCCTCGTGCCGCTGCTGAGCCTGTTCTCGCGCGGGCTGACGATCAACGACGTCACGATCTTCCCGGGCTTCGATCTGCGCGGCGTGGAGCACAGCTTCGCGACGGTGTGGATCGCGCACGTGATCTTCGCGATGCCGCTGGCGATCTTCCTGCTGCACAACTTCATCGCCGAGATCCCCGCCGAGGTCATCGAGGCCGCGCGCGTGGACGGCGCCGGGCACGGGCAGATCTTCTTCCGCCTCATCCTGCCGCTCGCGGCTCCCGCGCTGGCGTCGTTCGCGGTGCTGGAGTTCATCTGGGTGTGGAACGACCTGCTGGTGGCGACGATCTTCGCGCCATCGTCATCGCTCCCGCTGACGCAGTCGTTGAACTCGCTGTCGGGCACCTGGGGCGACCAGTGGTTCCTGCAGTCCGCGGGAACGTTCATCTCGATCCTGGTTCCGCTGATCGTGTTCTTCCTGCTGCAGCGCTTCTTCGTGCGCGGTCTGCTGGCCGGAGCCACGAAGGGCTGAAGCTCTTCCGACGAAGGGGCGCGGCATCCGCACGGATGTCGCGCCCCTTTCTCTGTCGTTTCGAGGTGCCCCCCGCTGCGATAAACGCCATTCCTGTCGAGACACGCGCTGAGGCGGCGTGTCTCGGCAGGAACGGCGTTTATCGGAGGGATGCCGGAGGCCCGGCGGGCGCCGGGCAAGGCCGGGCGGCGCGGGGGCGAGGCCGGGCGGGCGCCGCGGAACGCCGGGCGGGCGCCGGACAAGCTGGGCGGCGCCGGGGAATGCTGGGCGGGCGCCCGACAAAGCCCGGCCGCGCCGGGCGGGGCCGGGCGGGCGCCGGGCGGGGGAGGGCGTCAGCCGGTGCAGGCGAGGCGCGACTGGATGTCGCGCATCGCGTCGAGCTCGGCGGACTGGCCGGTCACGATCGAGCCGGCGACCTCTTTCACCCGGGGATCGTCGCCGAGTTCGATGACGGCCTGCGCCATGGGGATCGCGCCCTCGTGGTGGCGGATCATGAGGTCGAGGAACAGGCAGTCGGCCGGCTGGCCCTGCAGCGCGCGCAACTGGTCGAGCTGCGCGTCGGTCGCCATGCCCATCTGGTCGAGCAGCTGCTGCTCGGTCTGCGACGAGGTGTCGCCGTGGCTGTGCGCGCCCGACTTCTCCATCCACGTCATCAGCGGCTGGCTCGACGCCTGGGGCAGGCCCCACTCGACCAGCCACCCGTACATCTCGCCGCGCTGGCCGGCCTGGGTCGTGGCGATGTCGTACGACAGGGTGCGCAGTTCGTCGTCGCCGGTCTTGCGGTAGATCTCCATCGCCATCAGCACGGCCTGCGTGTGGTGCACCTGCATGTCGCGGGCGAAGCCGGCATCGGCGGAGGTGTCGGCGGGGTGCGCCGGCGCGGCCGTCGCCCCGAACGCGGTGAAGCGTCCGATCGCGAAGGCGACGGCCACGACGGCGACGGTGACGAGCGCGACGACGGCCCAGCGGACCGCGGGACGCGCGACCGGGGTGTCGTCGCTCACGTCAGGCCTTGCCGGGGCCGTCGACGCCGCCCGAGCAGGGGGCGTTGGGCTCGGGGGAGTTCTGGCTGCGCCAGAACTCGGTGAAGAACTCGCCGATGCGGGCATCGGTGGGGTCGTCGAGTTTGAGCTGGTGGTTCCAGGCGCTCACCGCGACGGGGGTGTCCATGCCGGGGTAGGGCGAGAGGACGGCGTAGCTCGAGGGCATGAAGGCCTTGAGCGCGTCGATACCGGCCTGGTCGACCCGCTCGGGGTCGTACGTGATCCAGATGGCACCGTGCTCGAGGGAGTGCACGGCGTTCTCGTTCTGCTGCGGCTCGGTGTACACACCGCAATTGAGCCAGACGGGGTTGTGCGGACCGCCCGCGGGGGGAGTCTGCTCGTACTCGACCGTGCCCTGCACGTGGTCCGAGCGGTTCGTGAAGGTCTGGACCTCGGTGATCTCGCGGCCCGTGCTGTTTCCCGCTTCGTAGCTGGTGGGGGGAGCGGGGGCGAAGACGAAGGATGCCACGACCAGGCCGACGACGGCGAGCGTCGCGACGGAGCCGACGACCCACCAGACCGCCTTGCCGCGCTTACGGCGGGCCATCTCTTTCTGGTACTGCGCCAGCTTCTCTTGACGCTTCTGCTCGCGCTGCTGCTTCTGGGTCAGCTCGATCTGGGCCTGCTTGGCGGGGTTGCCGCTCGCTCGCTTATCGGAGGGGGAGGTCATGCGCTGTGTTCAGTCTCTCTTCGGGGCGGGACACATCGGCATCCGCCGACGAGCCCAGCCTATGCGGGTGAATGAGCCGGTGGCCTGGGAGGAACCCGCGAGCGGGGATGGTGGCGCGCGGGGGTGTCACGGTAATATGACGATGTCGAATCGATTCGAGGTTCGATGATCCCCCCTTTCTTCAGCCCGGCCCCGCCGGGCTGTCCGTGTTGCGAAACGAAACCAGACGCGTGCTCGATACTGCCTCCCACCCCGTGATCCCCTCGTCGCCCCATACCCCTGACGGTGTCTCCGCCGACCGCACGAGCGAGAAGACCCCCACCGGCTCGGTGCGCTCCGGCCACAAGACCCCCGCGACGGGCGCGATCCGCACGCTCGGGTCGAACCCTGCGACCGCTCCGATCGTGCTGCACCCCGGCGATGCGATCCCCGCGTCGCGCCGCGTGCTGTACATCATCGTCCTGGGCGCCCTGACGGCGCTGGGCCCCTTCACGATCGACCTGTACCTGCCGGCCTTCCCCGTGCTCGAGGCCGACTTCCAGACCACGGCCGCCGCGATCCAGCTGACGCTCACCGGCACGATGGTCGGGTTCGCGCTCGGCCAGCTCATCGTCGGGCCCCTGAGCGACAAGGTCGGCCGCCGGATCCCCCTGCTGTCGGTGACCGCCCTGCACGTCGCCGCGAGCATCTTCGCCGCTCTCGCCCCGACCCTCGGCACCCTGTCGATCGCGCGCGTGCTGATGGGGGCGGGAGCCGCCGCGGGCGGTGTCGTCGCCGCCGCGATCATCCGCGACCTGTTCGGTGGTCGCCGTCTGGTGGTCATGCTCTCGCGCATGGCGATGGTGTCGGGCGTCGCCCCCGTTCTCGCCCCGCTCGCCGGGTCCGCCCTGCTGCTGGTGATGAACTGGCGCGGCATCTTCGTCGTGCTGGCGGTCTACGGCGCCGTCATGCTCGTGTCGGCGATCCTCTTCATCCCCGAGACGCTCCCCGCCGCCCGCCGCGGAGGCCCCGGGGCGACGACCGTCTGGCAGCGCTACGGCAGCGTCTTCCGCGATCGCGTCTTCATCGGCGTGCTCGTGATCGGCGCGATGACCTTCAGCGGGCTCTTCTCGTACCTGTCGGCATCCTCGTTCCTCTTCCAGGTGACGTACGGCTTCAACCCGCAGCAGTACGGCGTGCTGTTCGCCGCGAACTCCATCGGCGTCGTCGTCGGCGTGCAGGTCGCCTCGCGCCTGGCCGCGCGGTTCGGACCGCAGTGGGTGCTCGCGGTCTCGACCGCGGTGCTCGTCGTCGCGGGCGGTGCCATCGTGCTGACCGACCAGCTCGGCCTCGGCCTGTGGGGCACGATCGTGCCGCTGTTCTTCTTCATGACGGCGTGCGGCTTCACGTTCCCGTGCGCGCAGGTGCTCGCGCTCGACCGTCACGGCAAGGCCGCCGGCACGGCGCAGTCGATCATCGGCGCCGCCAACTTCGGCGTCGCGGGCGTCATCTCGCCCCTCGTGGGCCTGCTGGCCACCGGGTCGGGCATCACGGCGACGACCATGGCCTCGGTCATGGTGGGCTGTGCCGCGATCGGCGTGCTGTCGCTGTGGCTGCTCGTGCGCCCGCGCACGGTCGAGCGCCTCGCGCCCTGACCCCCGGCATCCCCGCAGAAGCCGTCGCGGTCGCGAACAGTAGCAGAGCGCCCGCGGCGGCTTCTTCCGCGGGGTGGGCGGTTCCGCCGGGCGCGTGGACCGGGCATCATGAGGCGATGGATGCCACGGCGATCGACGACGTGCTCGACACGCGCCCGCAGCGTTTCCGGGCGACCGTCGGGATCGTGCTCATCGCGCTGGCCTCGGCCCTGGGCGCGTGGGTCTACGTGCGCGGACCGAGTCCGTTCACCGTCGACGTCTGGTGGAACCAGCTGTTCGCGGCAGCCCCCTCGGAGCCGCTGTACGTCTTCGCTCTCGTGATGGACCAGGTCGGGGGCCACCTCACGGCGGTGCTCATCGTGCCGGTTCTGGGGGCCGTCGCGATCTTCGCCACCCGACGACGGTGGTCGGCTCTGTACTTCCTCACCGCGTCGGTGGGCAGCGCCCTGCTCGTGCAGGTGCTCAAGCACACCTTCGGGCGCGCTCGGCCCGAGGACATCCTGATCCTCAGCGACTACGGCTCGTTCCCGTCGGGGCACACGGCGAACGCGGCGACCATCGCCGTGGTGGCCGGAGTGCTCTTCCCCCGGGCCTGGGTGCGGGTCGTGGGCGCGGCCTGGGTGATCCTCATGGCCTTCAGCCGCACGTACCTGCACGCGCACTGGCTCTCGGACACCGTCGGCGGTGCCCTCGTGGGCGCCGGGGCGGCGCTGGTGCTGGCCGCGGCGTTCTCGCGTCTGCGCGCCCGCGACGAGGATCGGCTGACCATCAGACGCGCTCGCAAGGTGGATGCCGTGGAGGCGGGGTCGTCGTAGGCTGACGCGCATGACCGCGCCCGGTGACGTGCCCGCCGTTCCCTCCGACGCCGACGCCGAGGTGGCCCGACTGAGGGCCGCGGCCGAAGCCGCCGAGGCCGAGTTGCGCCTCGCCCGCGCCCGTGCGGACCTCGCCGAGGCCGAAGCGGCCGCGGCCCGGGCGCGCGTCGCCGCGGCGGGGGCGGGACCCGTTGTGGCGGCAGCGGATGAGCGCTCGGCGCCGGTCGTCGAGGCGGTCGCTGCTGCTCCGGCGGCTCCCGGGCCCGCCGCGGCCACGGGCCCCGCCGCGGACTCGTCCGCCGCGGCCACGGGCCCCGCCGCGGCACCGCCCGCTGCGACCCCCGCCGCCGCGCCGGCGGCCCCGGCCGAGGGACCGCTCACGAGCGCGCAGGTCGCGGCGATCGCCGCCGGGTACGCCCTCGACGGTGCGGCGCTCGACCTCGGCGTCCTCGTCAACGGCGGGCCCGTGGCATCCGTCCCCGTTCGCATCCCGCTCGCGATGACCAACCGCCACGGACTCGTCGCCGGCGCGACCGGCACGGGCAAGACGCGGACGCTGCAGCTGCTGGCCGAGCAGCTGTCCGAGAACGGGGTGCCCGTCTTCGCCGCCGACATCAAGGGCGACCTGTCGGGACTCGCCGCGGCGGGGACGCCGAGCGACAAGCTGTCCGCCCGCACCGCGGCTCTCGGGCAGGACTGGTCGGCGCGGGCCTTCCCCACCGAGTTCTACGCGCTGGGCGACGACGTCGGTTCCGGCATCCCGGTGCGCGCGACGGTGTCGGGGTTCGGCCCGCTGCTGCTCAGCCGCGTCCTCGGGCTGAACGCGACGCAGGAGTCCAGCCTCGGTCTCGTCTTCCACTACGCCGACCAGAAGGGCCTCGCGCTCGTCGACCTGTCCGACCTGCGGGCCGTGCTCACCTTCCTCACCAGCGACGAGGGCAAGCCCGAGCTGAAGGGCATCGGCGGACTCTCGTCGGCCACCGCGGGCGTGATCCTGCGCGAGCTCGTGGCGTTCTCGGCCGCCGGCGCCGACACGTTCTTCGGGGAGCCCGAGCTCGACGCGAGGGTGTTCCTGCGGACGGATGCCACGGGCGCGGGCATCGTGAGCCTGCTCGAGGTGCCGAACGTCGCCGCCCGGCCCGAGCTGTACTCGACGTTCCTGATGTACCTGCTTGCGGAGCTGTACGAGGTGCTGCCCGAGGTCGGGGACCTCGACAAGCCGAAGCTGGTGTTCTTCTTCGACGAGGCGCACCTGCTGTTCCGTGACGCGTCGAAGGCGTTCCTCGAGGCGATCACGCAGACCGTCCGCCTGATCCGTTCCAAGGGGGTCGGGGTGTTCTTCGTCACCCAGACGCCCAAGGACGTCCCCGGTGACGTGCTCGCCCAGCTCGGCTCGCGCGTGCAGCACGCGCTGCGCGCCTTCACCCCCGACGACGCCACGGCCCTGCGCGCCTCGGTGCGGACGTATCCCTCGTCCGGCTACGACCTCGAGCGGGTGCTGCAGGAACTCGGCACGGGCGAGGCCATCGTGACCGTGATGAGCGAGCGGGGAGCGCCGACGCCGGTCGCGTGGACGCGCATGTACGCCCCGCGGGCGTCGATGTCGCCCATCGCGCCGGATGCCATGGCGGCGGCGGTCGCGGCATCCCCCCTCTTCGCGGACTACGGGACGCCGATCGATCGCGAGTCGGCGCGCGAGATCCTCGCCGCGCGCATGCAGGCGGCCACCGAGGCCCGCGAGGCCGAGGAGCGCGCGAAGAAGGCCGCCGCCGACCAGGCCGAGTACGCCAAGCAGAAGGCCGCGATCGACAAGGCCCACGCCGAGGCGCAGAAGAAGGCGCAGCGCGAGTACGAGCGGATCCTGAAGTCCACCGCGGCGCCGCGCGGACGCGCCAGCGCCCCCGCACCGGGGCTCGACGGCCTGCTGGGGCGCGGGGCGACGAAGTCGATCGTGACGGGCGTCATCCGCGGGTTGTTCGGCAACGGCCGGCGGCGCTGACGAGGACGGCGCGGCGCCCCCTCGCGCGTGCGGGGGATCCGCCGCGCGTGCGCTGAGTCACTGATGTGCGCAAAGTCCGTCGGATTCGGGGTGCCGGGGCTGAGGTTGTGCACATCGCGGAGGTTGTGCACGCGCTCGGGTGCGGGACCCGCCGTCGCCGCGCGTGCGCGAGGGCGAGCGCTGAGTCAGTGATGTGCGCAAAGTCCGTCGGATTCGGGGTGCCGGGGCTGAGGTTGTGCATATCGCGGAGGATGTGCGCAGCGCGGGAGACACCGCGGCGCGTCAGGGCGACGCATGCGCCGCGGACCGGCCGACGTCGCCGCGCGCTGGAAGGACGGGGATGGATGCCGGGGCTCCGGCATCCGTCCCCCTTCCTGTCAGCCGCGGCGGATCGCCAACGGCATGGTCGAGGTGTCGATGAGCGGGTCGCTGTCCTGACGCTCGACCAGGGCCGCGGCCTCGGCGGGCGTCTCGACCGTGGGCATCGACCCCAGCAGGGGGCGCTTCGCGGTCTCCCGCATCGCCAGCAGGGCGACGAGGCCGAGGGCGGCGAAGAACATGATGTAGAACGCCGGCATGAGCGTGTTGCCGGTCAGGTCGATGAGGGCCTGGCTGAAGAGCGGGGTGGTGCCGCCGAACAGCGACACGGCCACGTTGTACGCCACCGCCATCGCCCCGAAGCGCGAGGCCGTCGGAAAGAGCGCCGGCAGAGCGGATGCCGAGATCGCCACGTAGAACGCCACCGGTACCGCCGCCATGCACAGCGCCACCATGACCGCCCACAGCTCGCCGATCTGCATGATGAGGAACGCCGGGACGAGCAGCACGAGGGCCGAGCCGGCGGCGATCGCGTAGACGGGTTTGCGGCCGATGCGGTCGCTCAACCGGCCGATCAGGGGGAGCGCGGCCGACATCACCAGCAGCACGGGAACCGTGGCCACCGCGGCGGTGATGTTCGACACGCCCACCTCTTTCTCGAGGTAGGTGGGCATGTAGCTCGTCAGCGCGTAGCCGGCCGTGTTGGTCGCCGCGACGAGCGCGATCCCGATCAGCAGGGCCTTCCAATGGTGGCGGACGATGCCCACCAGGCCCTGGCGGGCCATCGGGTCGTCGGCATCCGTCGCGACGGTGTCCGCCTGCTCGAAGGCGGGCGTCTCGGGGATGCGCAGACGGAAGTAGATCGCGACGATACCGAGGGGCACGGCGAGCAGGAAGGGGATGCGCCAGCCGTAATCGACCATCGCGTTCTCGCCCGAGACCGCGGTGGTGATCGCGGTGGTGAGGGCGACGGCCGAGGCGCCCGCGGCGAAGCCGACGTACGAGCCGACGTCGAGCCAGGACGACCAGAACCCGCGCCGACGGTCGGGCGAGAACTCCGAGACGTAGGTGGTGGCCCCGGCGTACTCGCCGCCTGTCGAGAAGCCCTGCACCATCTTCAGCAGGTACAGCGGGATGATCGCCCACAGCCCGATCTGCGCGGACGTGGGCAGGACGCCGATCAGCGCCGTGGCCGTGGCCATCATGGCCATGGTGAGGAAGAGCACCTTCTGCCGCCCGATGCGGTCGCCCAGGGGGCCGAGCACGAAACCGCCGAAGGGGCGCACGAGGAAGGAGATCGCGAAGCCGAGCAGGGTGACCAGCAGACCCCAGGGCGCGGGCACGTCGGATGCGAAGACGACGGTCAGCGTCACGGCGAGGTACCCGTAGATGCCGAAGTCGAACCACTCCATGAAGTTGCCGACGACGGTACCGCCGATCGCCGTGCGCACGCGCTTCGTGTCGACGACCACGACGTCGTCGACCTCGAGCCGAGGGGAGCCGGATGCCGAGGAGGATTTCTCGTTCATCCTTCTAGCGTTACTCCGATCCGCCCGTCGTTTCCAGTCGGGGCGGCGCGGAGGGCGCCGTGCTACCGGAAGGCGAGCACCTCGTCGCCCCACGCCTCGCGCAGCTCGTGGTCGAGGTCGGCGACGACCCGATCGCGTCGGTCGATGACGAGCGTCTCGCGCGGGTCGGGGCCGTCGCAGCGGAACGGCTGCCACGAGACGGCGTCCGGCGCGTCGGGGGAGTCGCCGCGGGCGAAGGCGACCCACCGCGCCTGCATGCGCGCCGAGATCTCTTCGGCCACCCGTCGGCCGCCGAGGCGGAACGTCAGGTCCTTCGGGCCGCTGACGAGATTGCCCCACAGATAGGGCAGCTCGCTGGCGTGCGTGGCCCCCAGGCCGATCAGGCGCAGGAAGGGGGCGGCGTGATCGAAACGGTACAGCCACACCGGTGCGACGGCGGAGTGCCCCTCCGCCAGCCACAGCGTCGGCAGGCGGAAGCCGATGTCGCGCGCGACGCCCAGCCCCACGGCGCGGTGGCGCACGTGCTCGTACGCGGTCAGCACCTGCTCGCGGCTGGGCAGCTCGACGCCGGGGTTCTCGGCCGCCATCGCGGCGAACATCTGCTCGAGACGGTCCCCGGTGATGGGGATGAGCGGCGACTTCATGAACGAGAACAGCGACGCCTCGTCCTTATTGGTACCGATCATCAGCGGGACGGGCAGACCGCGGCCCTCGCGCAGGACGGTGAGCGGCGCCTCGGGCAGCAGATCGCCGTCGACGACGGGCGCGAAGGCGAGCGTTCCGGGGGCGGTGGTGGGCACCTCGGCGTACACGGTCTGACCGGCCTCGACCACGCGCTCGACCGCGATGGCCCGGACCGCATCCGCCGCCCGCGGATCGGCCGGATCGATCGAGAGCAGTTCGAGGAAACGGGATGCCACCCGCCGCGCCCGGTCGGGACCGTACATGCTCGACGCGGGCGACGACTGCGCGATCGCCCGGTGGAACAGACCCGCTGCCGACGGCGTCGCCAGGAGCGTCGTGACCAGACCGCCACCGGCCGATTCGCCGAAGACGGTCACCCGTTCGGGATCGCCGCCGAAGGCCGAGATGTTGCGCTGCACCCAGCGCAGTGCGAGCAGCACATCCTTGAGGGCGAGGTTGCCGTCGAAGCCGCCGCCCGGCAACGCGCTCGACAGGTCGACGAAGCCGAGCGCCCCCAGGCGGTAGTTGATCGTGACCACCACGACCTCGCCGGTCGACACCATCGACGTCGCGTCGTACAGCGGCTGGCTCGACGCCCCGAACGTGTATGCGCCGCCGTGCAGCCACACCATCACCGGGCGGGCGGGCGCGCTCTCGTCGATCGGCGTCCAGACGTTCAGCGAGAGGCAGTCCTCGTCCTGCACGCTGCCGTCGCCGAGGGCGATCGCCGGGGTCACGGGCTGCGGGCAGACGGGGCCGAAGGTCGTGGCATCCCTCGTCTCCGACAGGTCGGGCGCGGGGACGGGATCGCGGAAGCGGCGCTCGCCCGCGGTGGGGAGGGCGTACGGGATGCCGCGCCACACCTGGACACCGCGGTCGACGGTGCCGACGAAGGTGCCGGCGGGTGATTCGGCCCGGCAGGGGACGGAAGGAGGGGTCATGTCGGTCCTCACGCGAGCTGGTGGATGAGGTGGGCCGCCTCGTTGGCGGCGAGGATGGCGAACAGTACGGTCATGATCACGGCGTTGTGCTCGATCATCTCGCTCTTGAGGCGGTCGAGGGCCGTCGTGATGCGCGGGATGCCGGTGGCACCGAGCACGGTCGGGAGGATCAGGGTGAGCGAACCCGCCACCGCCAGCGCGACGCACAGCAGCACCGTGGCGGCGATCGGCAGATGCGCCGCGCCGATCAGGGCGCCGCCCTTGAGCTCGAGGGGCAGGTTCTTGCTGTTCGTCGCCGCCATGAGCAGGCCGAGGCCGGCGGCGCGGCCGAGGGTGATCGAGTCCATCGCGGCGAGCCACTTGGGTGCGACGGCCGGCTGACCGTGGCGCGGTCGACCGCGCCAGCTGACCACGGCGAAGGCCGCGAACCCCACGGTCAGCAGCGCCCCCAGGACCACGACCACCACGTTGCCCTTCGCTCCGCCCGACGCGCCGGACGCGCCGGCCGCGGTCAGCGCGCCCACGGCGATCGCGGCGAGTGTGACCGCGAAGAAGGTCGCCGTGTACGCCGGAGCCGCTCGGCGTCCGCGCGTCGACAGCAGGATCGCGACGACGGCGACGATCGGCAGCGGAGAGATCGCCATGCCGACGGCCAGGGGCAGGAGTGCGGTGAGCTCGGACATCGCGGCGAGGCTACGCCCGCGGCATCCGGGTCCCGTCGCGATGTTCGGTCGACACGACAATCGGCGCGCCGGGGGTCAGATCGGCGGTCAGACGCACCGTGTCGGCGTCGGCCGTCAGTCGTCCCCCCAGACGTCCCACCCACGCATCGCGTCGCAGCGCCGCACCGGGAGCGAGCGTGCCGGGCGTCTCGACCTCCACGCGCAGCCGGGGGCCGCCGCCGGTCCGGACCACGCGGGCGGTCACGACCGCTTCGCGGCGGCGGGCGTGCTTCGCGGCGTTCAGCAGCCCCTCGGCGACGACCTCGACCGCCTCGCCGGCGAGGGCCGCGTCGGCGTCGAGCAGAGCGCGGGCCTCGGCATCGAACCGGGTGTCGATCCGCAGGGCGTGTCCCCACGTGGCCACGAGGGCGTCCAGCGCGGGGGCGTCCGCGGCGGTGGGCGGTGCGGCGAAGGCGCGCTCGACGTCGTCGGCGAGCGACGCCAGCACCGGCGACAGCGCGGCCGTGTCCGAGGGGCGGGGATCGGGATGCCGCAGGGCCCACAGCACGAGGGCGCTCTGCACGTCGCGGTGCAGCACCTCGGCCGCAGCCCTCAGACCGGCTCGCGAGCCGCGGGTGCCGCGGTCGTCCGACCGCGTCAGGGCCGTGATCGCGGTGGACAGTCGACGGCGCTCGACGGCGACGGCGCGCGCGCCGGTGCGCCATCTCGTCATCGCCCAGGCCAGGGCCGGGAAGGCCAGCGCGGGAACGGCTGCCGTGGGCCATGCCACGCCCTGCGCGCTCGCGAGCGCCGTCAGGAACAGCCCTGCCAGAACGGCCGACCACGCGTACCGTCGCGTCCGTCGCCGCGGGGACCGCCGGGCCCGCCCGAGGCGCGGCAGGGCCTCGGCGGCCGAGCCCACCAGCAGGGTGAGGGCGATGCCCGTCGCCACGGCGACCGCATCCACCGTCCGCACCGCGAACGGCAGCACCGCCAGCGCGTACGTCGCGCTCACCGTCCCCGTCGCCGGAAGGCGCGTCAGCATCGGCGCGCGTCGCGACGCGGGCGCCGCGATCGGGACGCGGGGTTTCGCCAGGGATAGCGCCGGCAGGTCGTGAGCACGCGCGCGCACGGCGGCGGCGCGGGCCCGGACGGCGTCGGCATCCGCCTCGACGGGAGCGCGCACCAGCGCGGCCGCGGCCTGGACGGCGGCCGCGGCCTCGGCCGCGAACAGGCGTGCGCGCTCGGTGCTCGCGCGCAGGTCGTCGCGCACCGAGCGGAGGAGGGCGTTGGTGGATCGGGCGGTGCGCGCGGCATCCACCAGGACCGCCGTACCGGCGAGCGCGATCGCCCAGACGAGCACGTTGGTCGCCGCGCGCAGCACCTCGGCTCCCGGGGCTGGGGCGGGCAGCCCGAGGGCGAGAGAAACGGCATCCTGCATCGACGGCCGCGAGACGGCCCACGCGAGCAGCGCGATCAGGACGATCGCACCGCGCACGGCGGGGCGGGTCGTCGCTCGCTCGGCGACCGCGACCACGGCCCAGACGAGCGCGGACAGGCCCGCGGTCGCGATCGAGACGACGAGGCGCTGGCCGGGGTGCAGCGGGACGGGAGTGGGCGCCAGAACGACGACCGACACGAGCAGGATCACCGCGAAGGTGTACCGGGTGACGAACCGTCCGCTCGTGACGACGCCGACGAGACCCCTCATGACACGGAGCCGAACTCCGCCATGTACAGCGCACTCGCCCGCACCCGCGCGTTCGTGGACGGATCGGATGCCAGCCCCAGCCGCTCGAACATGCGGCTCACCGCCCGCTCCACCGCCCGGACGCCGGTTCCGCGATCGGCGGCGATCTGCGCATTGGTCCACCCGCGCGCGACGAGGGCCAGGATCTCGACCTGCTGCCGGGTGAGCACCGCCAGCGGCGAGGCGCGCGGCGACGGGGACACCGCATCGGGCGAGGAATCGGCCAGGGCGGTCTCGAGGGCCCGCACCACGACGTCGGCCGAGGTCACGTCGAGCTTCGAGAGGAAGACGGCGCCCGCGGGTCCACCGGTGGCCGCGCCGGGGAAGCTGCTCAGGAACACCACGGCCAGGTGCGGGGCGAGGCCGGTCAGCATCACCGCCAGCTCGACGCCCGACGGACGCGAACCCAGGTCGATGTCGGTCAGCAGGACGTCGGGATCGGTGCGCGAGAAAGCGTCCACGGCCCCGGCCGCATCGGCGACCCCCGTGGCCTCGAACCCGCGGTGGGCGAGCATGTCGCACAGCAGCGCACGCATGGCCGGCTGGTCCTCGACGACGAGCACGCGTCTCACCCACGCGGTCTGCACGCGCTCACTTTATCGTCGCGCACCCCCGCGATCCGTCAAGCCCTGGGCGATGTCGGAGCCCCGGCGTACCGTGTGGCCATGACCGAGCTCTCCGCCCCCACCGGCCGCGAACCCGCGCTGGTCGCGCAGCCCCGACCCGACGGGTCGGCTCCTCTCGCCCTCGTTCTGGGGGCCACCGGCTACCTGGGTGGCCGACTCGTTCCGCGCCTGCTGTCGGCGGGGTACCGGGTGCGCGTCCTCGCGCGCGATCCGCGCCGCGTCGGCGCGTTCCCCTGGGGCGAAGATGTCGAGGTCGCGACGGGCGATGCGACCGATCGCGCGGCGGTACGCGCCGCCGTCGACGGCGTCGACGTGCTCTACTACCTGATCCACTCGATGGGCAGCGCGCGCGACTTCGAGGCGACCGACCGCGTCGCCGCCCAGACCGTCGCCGACGCCGCCTCGGCGGCATCCGTTTCTCGCATCGTGTACCTCGGCGGACTGCACCCCGACGACGCGACCCTCTCGGCCCACCTGCGCTCGCGCGTCGAGGTCGGCGAGATCCTGTTGCGCAGCGGCGTACCCACCCTGGTGCTGCAAGCCGGTGTCGTGATCGGCTCGGGCTCGGCGTCGTTCGAGATGGTCCGTCACCTCACCGACGTGCTCCCGTACATGCCCGCGCCCAAGTGGGTGCGCAACCACATCCAGCCGATCGCCGTGCGCGACGTGCTGCACTATCTGTTGGGCGCCGCGCGCGTGGCCCCCAACGTCAACCGCGCGGTCGACATCGGCGGTCCCGACGTCCTGCGCTACGGCCAGATGATGAACGGCTATGCCCTGCAGGCCGGGCTGCCGCAGCGGGCGATCGCCTCGCTGCCCGTCCTCACGCCCCGCCTGGCGTCGCACTGGGTCAACCTCGTCACGCCCATTCCGAAGGCGATCGCCCGGCCCCTCGTCGAGTCGCTGCAGAACGACTGCGTCGTCAAGGACCGCGCGATCGACGATCTCGTCCCGCGACCCGAGGGCGGGCTGATGCCCTACCGCGAGGCCGTACGACGGGCCCTGGGACGCGTGAACGACGACGACATCGAGACGAGCTGGCAGGACGCCGAGGTCTCGGGTGCGCCGAGCGACCCCCTGCCCAGCGACCCCGAGTGGGCCGGGCGCCTGGTGTACACCGACATCCGCACCATGACCACCACGGCCAGCTCCGCGCAGCTGTGGTCGGTCATCGAGGGCATCGGCGGCGAGAACGGCTGGTACTCCTCGCCCCTGCTCTGGGCGATCCGCGGGTGGATGGACCGCCTCGTCGGCGGGGTGGGCCTCGCCCGAGGCCGCCGCAGCCGCTCGGTGGTCACGGTCGGCGACGCGCTGGACTTCTGGCGGGTCGAGGCGATCGAGCCGGGCCACCTGCTGCGCCTGCGCGCCGAGATGAAGGTGCCGGGCGGCGCATGGCTCGAACTTCGCGCAACCCCCGAGGGCACGGGCGCCCGCTTCGACCAGCGCGCGCTGTTCTTCCCCACGGGTCTGGCTGGGCGCCTGTACTGGTTGTCGGTGCTGCCCTTCCACGGCCTCATCTTCAGCGGCATGGCGCGGCGCATCACGGCCGCGGCCGAGCACGTGCAGCGCGACGATCTCGAGCCGAAGGCGAAGGCGGGGCGTATCGCGCCCGAGATCGCCGAGGTCGAGACGACCGCGGCGCCGTCGGCGTGACAGCTGCCGGCGCGGGCGACGGGCGGATCTCTCGTCGCGCGGCGGGCGGGAGTGCGACTTCTCGTGTGCGCCACGCCGTCGCGGGACCGCATGCGGCCGGAGCGGCCTAGGCTGATCCGCGTGCCCCCTCGCGCCCGCGTCCTGACCGTTTCCGACCGCTCCGCCGCCGGCCTGCGCGAGGATCGGGGTGGGCCGCTCGCAGTCTCGCTGCTGCGCGAAGCCGGTTTCGACTGCGCCGACCCGGTGATCGTGCCCGACGGTGCCGACAGCGTCGAGAGGGCACTGCGCGCGCTCGTCGCCGAGGGGCCGGGTCTCGTCGTGACCACCGGGGGCACGGGCATCGCGCCCACCGACCGCACACCCGAGGGCACCGCCCGCGTCCTCGACCGCGCGCTGCCCGGGATTGCTGAGGAACTCCGCCGCCGTGGCCTCGCCGACACGCCCCTGGCCGTCATCTCCCGCGGTCTCGCGGGCATCGTCGACCCGGGCACCCTCGTGGTCAACCTCCCCGGATCGACGAGGGCCGTGGCATCCGGGATCTCCGTCCTCGCGGAACTCGCCCCGCACATCCTCGACCAGCTCGCCGGAGGAGACCACGCATGAGCGCCGTCCGCATCGCCCGCCTGTCCGATCAGCCCCTCGACCTCGACGCGCACCTCGACGCCGTCGAGGAGTCCTCCTCGGGCGCCGTCACCACCTTCGTCGGTCGCGTGCGCGACACCGATCCCGACGCCGCCGACGCCGTGGTCGCCCTCGAGTACAGCGCTCACCCCGACGCCGAGCAGACCCTGCACCGCATCGCAGCGGACGCCGCCGCCGGCACCGACGCGATCGTCGCGGTCAGCCATCGCGTCGGACGCCTGGGCGTGGGCGAGGCGGCGGTGGTCATCGCCGTGGCATCCGGTCACCGCGCAGCGGCGTTCGAGGTGTGCCGCACGGTCATCGAGACGATCAAGACCGACCTGCCTGTGTGGAAGCGGCAGGTCGAGGCCGACGGCACGACGGAGTGGAAGGGCCTCGGGGGCTAGCTCCCACCTCGTGCGCAGTGGGGGCTGCGCTCGCTTGCGCGGCCGAGCCGTCCCCGGAACGCGGAGACGCCTGCGCGCGTACCTCGGAGAATCGCGCGGAAGTCGGATCTTTCGCGGGGGATCGTCCGAGTTGGGTGCGTTCGTCCGAGTTTCGCGCGCCGCGCCGGCCCCGCGGGTTCGCGTCGCGCCCCGGGCCGGCGGGCTCGCGTCGCACCGGCAGCTCGGCGGCTGGCGCGAAGCTCGGAGAATCGCGCAAAAGTCGGATGTTTCGCGGGGAATCGTCCGAGTTCGGTGCGTTCGTCCGAGTTTCGCGCGACGTGTGACGGCCCCGCGGGGCCGCGCCGCGTGCCGGCCCGCGGGTGCAGGCCGGGCTCGCAGTTCGGCGGCTGGAGTCAAACTCGGAGAATCGCGCGAAAGTCGGACGTTCCGCCGGGAATCGTCCGAGTTGGGTGCGTTCGTCCGAGTTTCGCGCGCCACCCGGCGCCCGCCGCGCCCCGGCGCGCCGCGGCCCGGCTCAGCCGCCGGCGAAGGGCGGCAGCACGTCGACGTGCGCGACGGCGTCGAGCGCGGCGTCGTCGTCGCGGCGCGTGCCGTCCACGAGCACCGCGCAACGGTCCAGGATGCCGCCGAGCGCGACGTGGTCGCGGACCATCCCCGCGCGCAGCGCCGTCAGCGTCGTCTCGGCGCGGTCCTCGGCATCCGTCCCGGCGGCCTCGGCGGCGGCGGCGAAGTAGCGGACGCGGACGCTCACGCGGACACGCCCTCGGCCTCGCCCGGGCGCGCCCAGTCGCCGGATTTGCCGCCGGTCTTCGACACGATCCGCACGTTCTCGATGAAGGTGCCCTTGTCCATGCCCTTCACCATGTCGACGATCGCCAGCGCCGCGACCGACACGCTCGTCAGCGCCTCCATCTCGACGCCGGTGCGGTCGGCGGTGCCGACGGTCGCTTCGATCTCGACGCCGTCTTCGGTGATCTCGAGGTCGACCGAGGCCCGGTGCACGCCGATCACGTGCGCGAGCGGAAGCAGGGCGGGCGTGGCCTTGGCGGCCTGGATGCCGGCGATCCGCGACACGGCGAGCACGTCGCCCTTGGGGGCGGTGCCGTCGCGCAGGGCCGCGACCACCTCGGGCGCGCAGCGCACGAAACCCCGCGCGGTGGCGGTGCGGACGGTGGGCTGCTTGAGGGTGACGTCGACCATGCGGGCGTGGCCCGCGGCATCCAGGTGGGTGAAGGTCATGGAATCAGCATGACATCGAGCGGGTCTCCGGCGGACACCGTGGACACGTCGGCGGGAATCACGGCGAAGGCCTCGGCCCGCGCGAGCGAGGCGGCCAGGTGAGAGCCCGAGCCTCCGGCGGTGGCGGGGCGGACGGTGCCCGCGACCAGGTCGATCGCGGCGGGGAGGTACTGGCGGCGGCCGGGCGGCGTCGTCCAGTCCTCGGATGCCGTGAGGCGGGCGATGCGTCGATCGATGACCGCGCGCCCCTGCAGCGCCAGCAACGCGGGCCGCACGAACACCTCGAACGACACCGCGACGCTGACGGGGTTGCCGGGCAGGCCGAAGACGAGCCGGCCGTCGTCGAGTGCGCCGAAGGCCTGGGGTTTTCCGGGCTGCATGGCGACCTTGACGAACGAGATGCGCTCCGACAGGGCCTGCCGCACGGGTTCGTAGGCCCCGGCGCTCACGCCTCCGCTGAAGACGATGACGTCGACGTCGGCCGCGTGCGCGAGCAGGGCGTGGATCGCGTCCGCGTCGTCCCGCAGCGACGAGACGACGGTCACGTCGGCGTCGGCGTCGGCGACCAACGCCGCGAGCAGCGTCGAGTTCGAGTCGGGGGTCTGTCCGCGCCCCGGCGCGACGCCCGGCGGTACGAGCTCGCTGCCGGTCGACACGACGGCGACCCGGGGGCGTCGGCGCACCTCGACGTCGGCCACGCCCGCGGCGGCGGCGGCGGCCACGGCGAACGGCCCCAGGCGCTCGCCGGGGGTCAGCACGACGTCGCCGGTGCGGGTGTCGCCGCCGCGTCGGCGGATGAAGGCCCCGGATGCCGCGGGCGCACGCCGCACCTCGACGGTGCCGAGCGAGTCGGCGAGGCCTCCGGCGGTGTCCTCGAACGGGACGATTGCGTCGGCGTGGGTGGGGACGGGCGCGCCCGTCATGATGCGCACCGCCTCGCCCGCGCCGAACGACGGGTCGTCGGACGAGCCGGCCGGCAGATCGGCGACGACGCGCAGGGCGACCGGGTTCTCGGCATCCGCGCCTTCGACGTCGGCGAGGCGCACCGCGAACCCGTCCATCGAGGAGTTGTCGAAGCCGGGCAGGTCGTGCGCGGCGCGCACGGGGGCGGCGAGGGTGCGCCCGGCCGCGTCCGCGAGCCGCACGGTCTCGACGGGCAGGGGCGTCACGGCGTCGAGCACGCGGGCGCGGTGCTCCTCGACGGTCAGCAGCTCGCTCACGCGGGGGTCCTTCCGGAGGGGATCAGCGGGATGACATCCTGTCGGGCGCGCAGCGCGTCGACGACGACCAGGCGTCCGAGCAGGGGTTCCCCCGCGCCGGTGACGAGTTTGATCGCCTCGGTCGCGAGCAGTCCGCCCACCTGGACGCACAGCGATCCGAGCACCCCGACCTGCGCGCAGGTGGGGGGTTCGCCCGCCGATCCCGGGGGGAACAGGTCGCCCAGCACGACCGGCGCGTGCCCCTCGGGCGGCGCCGACCAGAACACGGTGACCTGCGCCGCCCATTCCTGCACGGCCCCCCAGACGAGGGGGATGCCGAGGTGCTCCGCCGCGGCGGCGACGGCCTCGCGGGTGTCGAAGGTGTCGCTGCCGTCGATGACGAGGTGGGCGCCGTCGAGCAGGTCGACGGCGTTGTCGGCGGTCAGGCGGAGCGTGCGCTCGTGCACGACGGTGAGGGGCGAGAGGTCGCGGACGGCGCGCGCCGCCGAGGCGGTCTTCGCCGTGCCGATGTCGTCGACCCGGTGCGCCAGCTGACGCTGCAGGTTGGTGCGCTCGACCACGTCGTCGTCGACGACGACGAGCTCGCCCACTCCGGCGGCGGCGAGGGCGAGCAGCACGGGGGAGCCGAGTCCTCCGGCGCCGATCACCGCGATGCGCGCGGCGGCGAGGCGGCGCTGGCCCTCTTCGCCGATCGCGGCGAGGACGGCATGACGAGCCGTGCGGATGAGTTCTTCGGGGGCGAGGGATGCCACCGGCTCGACGAGCGGTCTCATCCGCCGATCGCGCTCATCGTGCGCTGCGGCTGGACGAAGTCGGCGCGGGCGAGTCCCACCCGGTCGGAGCCGTGGGCGCGGGGCTTGACCCACATGGCATCCCGCCAGATCTGCGCGAGACCCTCGTCGTCGGCTCCGTCGCGCAGGGCCGTGAGCAGGTCGGTCTCTTCGTGCGAGAACAGGCACGAGCGGATGCGCCCGTCGGCGGTCACACGGGTGCGCGTGCACGCGGCGCAGAACGGCTCGGTCACCGACGAGATGATGCCGACGTGACCGGCGACGGCGGTCTCGCCGGGGCGGCGCACCTCCCAGCGCTCCGCGGGGGCGGCCCCGCGGCCGCGCGGGTCGGGGGCGAGCGAGAACGCCGTCTCGATCTCGGCGCGGATGTCGCGCGCCGGGATGACGGCCCCCTCGGTCCACGACCGGTCGCCGTCGAGCGGCATGTCCTCGATGAAGCGCATCTCGAAGCCGTGCGTGACGGCCCAGTCGACGAGCGAGACGATCTCGGTGTCGTTGATGCCGCGCAGCAGCACGGCGTTGATCTTGATCGGGCCCAGGCCCGCCGCGCGCGCGGCCTCGAGGCCCGCGAGCACCTTGTCGAGGTGCGGTCGGCGCGTCAATTCGGCGAACGTCTCGGGATGCAGGGTGTCCAGCGACACGTTCAGGCGGGTGAGACCCGCGTCCCTGAGGGGCTGCGCTCGTTTGTCGAGCCCGACGGCGTTGGTCGTCATCGAGATCGGCAGGTCGGGGTTGTCGGCGCGGATCCCGGCGATGATGTGCTCGAGGTCCTTGCGCACGAGCGGCTCGCCGCCGGTGATGCGCAGCTCTTCGGCGCCGAGGGAGTGCACGGCGACCCGCACGATGCGGCGGATCTCGTCGGCGCTCATCAGCTGCGAGGTCGGCAGCCACGGCATCCCGTCCGCCGGCATGCAGTACGTGCAGCGCAGGTTGCATTTGTCGATCACCGAGACGCGCAGATCGGTGGCGACGCGACCGAAGCGGTCCTGCAGGCCGCCCTCGCGGGGGGCGTCGTTCGCGGGTCGGGTGGTGGTGCGGGATGCCGGTGCCCCGGTTGAGGGGAGGGCCGTCGCCCCGGATGCCGTCACGGTGGCGCCGAGCGCCGCGGCCACCGGCCCTCGCGTCGCGCTCGCGTGCTCGGTGGTCATGGGTCGAGCCTAGTTCGGTCATGACGGGGCGGGGCGGCCTCGGGGCTGTGCGCTCGGCCTGAGAACACCCGGGCGGTAGCGTCGATCCATGGCCACCACCTTCCGGATCGCCCAGGCCGCGGGTCTTCTCGGCGTCAGCGACGACACCGTCCGGCGCTGGATCGAACAGGGACTGCTGCCGACGACGGGGGCGACGCCGGTCGAGATCCCCGGCGCGGCTCTGGCCGAGCGGGCCGTGGCGCTCGCCGACGAGCCGGCCGATCCCACCGGGATCGCCTCGAGCGCTCGCAACCGCTTCGTGGGGATCGTCACGAGCGTGCGCGTCGACGGGGTGATGGCGCAGGTCGATCTGCAGTGCGGGCCCCACCGCGTGGTGTCGCTGATGTCGGCCGAGGCCGCGGAAGAACTCGGCCTCGAGCCCGGGTCGCTGGCCGTCGCCTCGGTGAAGGCGACCGTGGTGACGGTCGAGACGCCGCGCTGACGGGTTCGCGCTGACGGTTGAGAACGCGGATGCGGTCTTATCTCGCCCTACGGGGCGCAGATGCGGAAGAATGGATGCCGCGGGCCGCCCGGTGCCGCCGGAAGGACCCCTCATGCGTCGCCCTCTGCGCACCGCCGCCCTCGCGATCGCGACCCTCGCCGCTCTCGCGGGCTGCGCCGCTCAGTCCGCCGAGCCCGCGGCATCCGGCGATGCCCTCTCGGGCACGGTCGAGGTGTACGCCGCGGCGTCGCTGCAGCGCTCGTTCGACGAGATCGCCCGGGCGTTCGAAGCCGCCCACCCCGGCGTGACGGTCAGTCCCGTGTACGACGGGTCGAGCACCCTC
This sequence comes from Microbacterium testaceum, assembly GCF_003075375.1. Lineage (GTDB taxonomy): Bacteria > Actinomycetota > Actinomycetes > Actinomycetales > Microbacteriaceae > Microbacterium > Microbacterium testaceum_E. Next base: position 86,732 of record NZ_QDFT01000002.1, read on the forward strand.
GCGACCCAGATCGCCGAGGGCGCCCCCGCCGACGTCTTCGCCTCGGCCGACGAGAAGAACATGGCCAAGGTCGTCGATCAGGCCCCCGAGCCGCAGGTCTTCGCGGGCAACACGCTCGTGATCGCCGTGCCGACGGGGAACCCCGCAGGAGTCGAGACCCTCGCCGACCTCGCCCGCGTCACGACGGTCCTGTGCGCACCCGAGGTGCCGTGCGGGGCCGCGTCGCAGACGCTGCTGTCGAACGCCGGGGTCGCCGTCACCGCCGCCAGCTCCGAACAGAACGTCACCGCCGTCCTCACCAAGGTCGCCGCGGGCGAGGCCGACGCGGGACTCGTCTACGCCACCGACGTGGTCGGCCGCGGCGACGTCGAGGCGATCGTGCCGGCGGGAGCGGATGCCGTGATCAACCGCTACCCGATCGCCTCGCTCTCCGATGCCCCGAACCCGCGGGCGGCGGCGGCGTTCGTGGAGTTCGTCTTCTCGGACGCCGGGCAGCGGATCCTCGCCGACGCCGGCTTCCGCGCCCCGTGACCGGCGGCTTCATCCCGCGCTGGCTCATCGTTCCGGCGGGGATCGGACTGCTCTTCCTGCTCGTGCCTCTGACGGCGCTCGTCGCGCGGGTGCAGTGGACGACGCTGCTGAGCGACGTCACCTCACCCGCGGCGCTGTCGGCGCTCGGGCTGTCGCTGGGAACCGGGGCGGTGGCCACCGTGGTCTGCGCGGTGATCGGCATCCCGCTCGCCCTCCTGATCGCCCGCAGCGCCGACCGGACCGCGGCGGTGCTGCGCGCCCTGGTGACGGTGCCGCTCGTGCTGCCGCCGATGGTCGGGGGCGTCGCCCTGCTCTACCTGTTCGGGCGCAGCGGGCCTCTCGCGGGGCTCGGCCTGCCGTTCACGACCCCGGCGGTCGTGCTGGCGCAGGTCTTCGTCGCGCTGCCGTTCCTGGTGCTCGCCGTCGAAGGAGCCCTGCGCAGCACGGGCGTCGCCCTCGAGCGCACCGCGGCCTCGCTCGGCGCCTCGCGCGCCACGATCCTGCGCCGCGTGACCCTGCCGCTCGCGGCCCCCGGGATTGTCGCGGGGGTCGTGCTGTGCTTCGCGCGAGCGATCGGGGAGTTCGGGGCGACGGCGCTGTTCGCCGGCAACCGCCCGGGGGTCACGCAGACCATGCCGCTCGCGATCTACACGGCCTTCAACGGGGCCGGGGTGTCGCAGGGCACCGCCGTGGCGCTGGCGCTGCTGCTGCTCGTGACGGCGATCGCGGTGCTGCTGCTCGTGCGCGGGTGGCGTCCGGGGGTGGGGCGATGACGGCCCCGGATGCCGCGGAGCCGGCGCCCGCCGACCTGCGCGCCCACGTGGTGGTCCGTCGTCGGGACTTCGCCGTCGATGTCTCGCTCGACGTGGCCGCCGGTGAGACCGTCGCCGTGATGGGCCGCAGCGGAGCGGGCAAATCGACGCTGCTCGACGCTCTCGCGGGCCTGACGCCGCTCGACGGGGGCGAGATCTCGGTCGGCGGGCGCCTTCTCGATCGCGCGCCGCGCCGGCGGACGGCGCCGATGCACCGGGGCGTCGTGCTGCTGGGACAGCAGGCGCGGCTGTTCCCGCACCTGAGCGCGCGCGAGAACGTCGCCTTCGGCCCGCGGGCGGCCGGGGTCCCGGCATCCGTCGCCCGTTCCGCCGCCGACGAATGGCTCGCGCGCGTGGGGCTCCCGGGCACGGGGGACCGCCGGCCCGCGCAGCTGTCGGGCGGGGAGCAGCAGCGCGTCGCGGTCGCGCGGGCGCTCGCCGCGGAGCCGCGGGTCGTGCTGCTGGACGAGCCCCTCGTCGCCCTCGACGCGGTCACGGCATCCGAGATCCGGGCGATGCTGCGCGAACGGCTGGCGGGGGTGACGACGGTCGCCGTGACTCACGACGCGGTCGATGCCGCCGCTCTCGCCGACCGTCTGCTAATCGTCGAGCGCGGGCGCGTGACGCAGGCGGGCGCGGTCCGCGAGGTGCTGTCGGCGCCGGCGACCGAGGTGGCGGCGAAGATCGCCGGTCTCGAGCGGATCGTGGGTGCGACGCGCGACGGCGGGTGGGAGCGCTTGGGCCTGCGCCTGGAGTCCGCCGATGCGACCTCTCGCGCGCTCGCGGCGGCGGACGGCCGGACGCTGGCCGCGGTCTTCCGCGCGGTCGACGTGCGCCTCGGGCGAGGGGCGCCGGCGACGGTGTCGCACCTCGAGCCCACCCCGGCCGGGGTGCGCGTGGTCACGGACGTCGCCGTCGCCGAGGTGTCGCCGGTCGAGGCCGCGGCGTTGCGCGCCGGCGACGTGGTGCACCTGTCGGTCCCGCCGGATCGCGTGCGCTTCGTCGCGGCATCCTGACCCGCCCCGCGCCCCCCCCCCCCCGGGGCATCGAGTGTCCAGAACACCCGGACGCGTCGCGAAACCGTCCGGGTGTCGTGGACGCTCGATCGACCGACGGCGTCGTGCGGGCTCGCCGGCGCGATGGTGTCGACCGCGGGCGATTCGGTGGGCGGTCGATCAGCAGCCGCGCGCCCGGCGGGCCCGGGCGATCACGCGACGACGCGCCCGCCCTCCATCCGCACCTCGCGGTCGACCAGGCCCGGGGGGACGTCGACGTGCGACACGAGCACCACCGCCTGATCGTCCTCGACCGCGCCGAGCAGGTCGTGCAGAAGGGCATCGGATGCCGCGGGGTCCACGCCCGCGGTCGGTTCGTCGAGCACCAGCACCGGAAAACCGCGCAGCAGCGCGCGGGCGAGGGCCAGACGCTGCGCCTGTCCGCCCGAGACGAGTCCGCCGCGATCGCCCACGCGCGCGTCGAGTCCTCCGCGTTCGCGCGCCCAGTCGCTCAGGCCCACCCGGGAGAGGACGCCCCAGAGGTCGGCGTCGGTGGCGGTGTCGCGCGCGAAGAGCAGGTTCTGCCGCACCGACTCGTCGAACAGGTACGGGGACTGCTCGATCAGTCCGACCGTGCGGCGCAGGTCGTCGCCCGAGAGCTCGCGCGCCTCGACCCCGCCGACGCGGAACGAACCGTCGTAGTCCAGGAAGCGGGCGAGCACGTGCGCCAACGTCGTCTTGCCGGCGCCGCTGGGTCCGCTGACGAGCACCCGCTCGCCGGGGCCGACGCGCAGCGACACGTCGTGAAGGCGCCCCGCGTCGTCGTCGTCTGCGCCGCGGGCGGGCCAGTGCGCGCCGAGCCCGCTCAGCTCGATCCCGGTACCCAGGGCCGGGGCGCGACCGGTCGCCGCCGGCTCGTCGCGGGGCAGGCCCTCGGGGACGGTCGCCGGCACGGCATCCGCGATCCGCTCCGCCGCCGAGCGCACCTGCCGCCACGACGCGAGAGCGAGCGGCACCGGGCCGAACACCTCGAACACCGCCATCGGCAGCAGCACGACCACGGCCAGACCGGGTCCCGAGAGCGTTCCCCCCGTCACGGCCGGGGCGGCCACGAGCAGGGCTCCGAGAGACGCGATGCCGGCGAGGGTCGAGACGGCCCCCGAGGTCAGGCCCTGCGCGCCGCCCCGGCGGACGACGGCGCGGCGCAGCGCCGCATCCGCGCGGCGAACGCGATCGCGCGCGGCATCCAGGGCTCCGTAGGCGGTCAGGACGTCGAGGTTCGTCAGCAGGTCGTGCACCGCGTCGGCGACCGCGGCGCGAAGCGGCGCCAGCGAGCGCTCCGCGCGCGCACCGGCCGCCCACCCGAGGGCCACGGCGGCGGCGAATGCCGCGACCAGGCAGGCGAGCAGCACGAGCGCGGCGGGCCACGAGATCAGCGCCGTGAAGACCACGGCCGCCACCGCCGTGATCGCGGCCGTCACGAGCGGCAGCACCACCCGCAGGGGCAGGTTCTGCAGCTCCTCGACGTCGTCGACGACGCTCGACAGCAGGCCGCCCCGGCTCGACCGCGCGAGACCGTCGGGCGCCAGGGGCACGAGGTCGCGGACCAGATCGGCGCGCACCCCCGCGAGCTGGTGCAGTGCGGCGTCGTGCCCGCTCAGGCGTTCGAGGTAGCGGAACACCCCGCGCGACAGTGCGAAGGCGCGCACGCCGACCACGGCCATCGACAGGTACATCACCAGCGGCTGCTCGGCGGCCCGCGCGATGAGCCAGGCGCTCGCCGCGAGCAGGGCGACCGCGCTCGCCGCCGTGCCGAACCCGGCCAGCAGGGCCGGGGCGAATCGCCGCCGCGACGGAAGGGCGGAGCGCAGGATGCCGCGCACCCGGGCGTTCACGAGCGCACCCCGCGGGCGAGGGGGAGGGGCTCGTCGACGTTCCCGGTCGTTTCGACGGGCGCGGGGGCCCCGCTGGGCTCCGTCCCCTCGACGTGCTCGGCGACCTCGGTCGCGAGCGCGACCACGCGGTCGGCGATCGCGCGGGCCGAGCGACGGTGCGACACCAGCAGCACCGCACGGCCGGCGTCGGCCTCGCGGCGCAGGGTGGCCCATAGGTGGGCCTCGGTCGTGGCATCCAGGGCGCTCGAGGGCTCGTCGAGCACGAGGATCGCCGCCCCCGTCGTGCGCGCGCGGTACAGGGCGCGCGCCACGGCGACGCGCTGGGCCTCACCGCCCGAGAGCCCCGCGCCGGACGCGCCGAGCGGCGTCGCGGGATCCAGCACGGCTGCGCCGGCGTCGGCCAGCGCCGCGGCGACCCGCTCGGGGTCGTCAGCGACGCCCAGGGCGACGTTCTCGGCCACCGTGCCCGCGATGAGACCCGGACGCTGCCCGGCCCAGGCCACGGCGTCGCGCGCGTGCGCGACCGCGACCCCGTCGAGCCGCACGGTCCCGTGGTACTCGGCGAACCCCAGGACCGCGGCGATCAGCGACGACTTGCCCGCTCCGCTCGGTCCGGTCACCCACACGACCTCGCCCGGCGCGACCGACAGCGACACCGGCGGCAGGGCACGAGCCCCGCGTCGCACGGCGACCCCCTCGAGCGCGAGTGCTCTCCCGCGCGCGGGGGCAGCGGCATCCGTCCCCCGGTCCTCGCGGGCCGCGTCGAGCGTGTCGAAGATCTGCTCCGTCGCGGCCACGCCCTCGGACGCCGCGTGGAACTGCACGCCCACCTGTCGCAGCGGCAGGTACGCCTCGGGCGCGAGCAGCAGCACGAACAGTCCGACCAGCAGCGACAGATCGCCGGCGAGCAGCCGGAAACCGATCGTCACCGCGATGATCGCGACCGAGATGGATGCCAGAAACTCCAGCGCGAAGCCCGACAGGAACGACACGCGCAGCACCGTCATCGTCTCGCGCTTGTAGTCCCGGGTGACCGATTTGATCGAGTCCGCCGCGCGGTGCTGGCGTCCGAAGGCCGTGAGCGTGCCGAGCCCGTCGACGGTGTCGGCGAAGCGGGCGGCGAGACGGCCGAGCGTGGCGTACTGCTTCTGCTGCACGCCCCGGGTGGCCAGGCCGATCAGCACCATGAACAGCGGGATGAGCGGGATCGTCAGCACCACCGTCAGGCCCGACAGTGGATCGACGAGCGTCATCGCGCCGATGAGTATCGGCATGGTGATGGCCGTGGCCACCAGCTGTGGCAGGTAGCGGCCGAAGTAGGCGTCCAGCGCGTCGAGGCCGTGCCCTGCCGTGACGGCGAGGGTGGCGGCGTTGCGCGCACCAAGCCAGCGCGGGCCCAGACGCGCGACGGCCGTCACGAGGGCCTCGCGCAGCTGTCGAGACGCCGAGGCCGCCCCGCGCGCCGACGCTCGCTCCGAGGCGGCGATCAGCAGACCCCGCAGGAGGGCGAAGGATGCCGCCGCCCCCACGTATCCCCAGAGCTCGCCCACCGGCCTGCCCTCGATCGCGCCGACCAGCGCGGTCGTGAGCGTCCAGGCGAACCCGACGATCACGCCCGTCTGCGCGAGCACGATCGCCGCGGTCACGGCGAAGAAGCCGCGCGAGGCGGTGGCGTACCGCAGCAGTCGGGGGTCGACGGGTTTCATGACGCGGGTCTCAGTGCGCGACGAGCGCGGCCTTCTCGATGCGCGCGCGGGTCACGCGCTTGCGGAACACCCAGTAGGTCCACCCCTGGTACGCGAGGATCAGCGGCAGGAAGATCAGCGCCGCCCAGCTCATGATCGTGAGCGTGTAGTCGGTGCTGGAGGCGTTGTCGATGGTCAGGCTCGCGCCGCCCGCCAGGGTCGAGGGCATGACGTTCGGGAACAGGGCGAAGAACAGCGCGGCGACCGCCGCGACGATCGTGACGGCACCGAGGGCGAAGGCCGTGCCCTCGCGGTCGCGCAGGTTGGACACCCACGACCCGATCAGGGTCAGCGCGGCGACACCGGCCAGGGCGACCACGCCGAGCAGCAGGGGCGCCTGCGCGTTGGCGGCGTTGACGATGGTCCAGCCCAGGAACAGCGCGGCCAGGGCGATCGTCACGGCCCCCGAGCGGGCGGCCAGACGCCGCGCGTCGGCGCGGACCTGTCCGTCGGTCTTCAGGGCGACGAAGTACACGCCGTGGGTGAAGAACAGCGTCAGGGTCGTCAGGCCCCCGAGGATGCCGTAGGGGTTCAGCAGCGTCAGCACCGTACCGGCGTATTCGTGGTCGGCATCCAGGGGCACTCCCTGCACGATGTTGGCGAACGCCACACCCCACAGGAACGCGGGCACCGCGGAACCACCGACGATCATGCGATCGAACGAGCGCTTCCAGCGCAGCGAGTCGCGCTGGTGGCGGTACTCGAACGACACTCCGCGGGCGATGAGCGCGAGCAGGATCGCGAGCAGGGGCAGGTAGAACCCGCTGAAGAGGGTCGCGTACCACTCGGGGAACGAGGCGAACAGCGCCGCTCCCGCCACGATCACCCACGTCTCGTTGAGATCCCACACGGGACCGATGGTGTTGATGATCTGCCGGCGGGCGATGTCGTCCTTACCGAGGAACGGAAGGGACATGCCGACGCCGAAGTCGAACCCGTCCAGGACGAAGTACCCGACGAACAGGAAGGCGACGATCCAGAACCACAGTTGCGCGAGATCCATGATGAGCTCCTAGTAGACCGTCGTGGGGGTGTTCTCGATGGAGTCGTCGTGCTCGGCATCCGGGTCCGGCAGGGGGTCGGGGCCCTTCTGCGCGAACTTCACGATCAGACCGAACTCGACGATGGCGAGGCTCAGGTAGACGAGGGTGAAGGCGACCAGCGAGATCAGCACGCTCCAGCCCGGGACGCTGGGTGAGACGCCGTCCTGGGTGAGCATGAGGCCGAAGACGATCCAGGGCTGGCGGCCCATCTCGGTGAAGACCCACCCGACCAGGCTGGCGAGCATGGGCAGGGGAGCGGCCCAGATCGCCACGCGCCACATCCACGGCGCGACGGGGCGGGTGGCCTTCTTGCGCGTGACCCACAGGCCCGCGACGCTGACCAGGGCGGCGATGCCGCCGAGGGCGATCATCCACCGGAAGGCCCAGTAGGTGACCCACAGGACGGGGGCGAAGTTGCCGTCGACCTGGTCGGCGAACTGCGGGAACATCTGCTGGCTGTAGAGCGTGTTGAGGTCGTTGATGCCCTCGACGCAGCCGTCGAGCGAGTGCGTCGACAGGATGCTGAGCAGGAACGGCACGCGGATGCTGAACAGCTCGCTCGTGCCGTCGGGGGTGCCGAGGGTGAAGATCGAGAACGACGCGTCCTGCCCGCAGACGGTGTTGAACGTCGCCTCGGCGGCGGCCATCTTCATCGGCTGGGTCGCGACCATCACCAGGCTGAGCTGGTCGCCGACGATCGCGACGAGGACGAACGACACGAGTGTCGACCAGAGGCCGAAGCGCAGGGTCTTGCGCATCATGTCGGTGTTGCGCCCGCGGGCCATGTGCCAGGCCGAGACGGCGACGACGACCATCGCGGCGAACATCCAGCCCGCGAAGATGGTGTGCGGGAACGCCGCCAGCGCCACGGGGTTGGTCAGCATGGCCCAGAAGTCCACGAGTTCGGCGCGGTTGCCGTCCGCCGACATCTGGTAACCCACGGGGTTCTGCATGAAGGCGTTCGCGGCGATGATGAAGTAGGCCGAGAGGGTCGCGCCGATCGAGGCCATCCAGATGCTCGCGAGGTGGGCGAGGCGCGGGAGCTTGTCCCAGCCGAAGATCCACAGGCCGATGAAGGTCGCCTCGAGGAAGAAGGCGAGCAGCCCCTCGAAGGCCAGCGGAGCCCCGAAGACGTCTCCGACGAAGCGGGAGTAGGCGGACCAGTTCATGCCGAACTGGAACTCCTGCACGATGCCGGTCACCACGCCCATGGCGAAGTTGATCAGGAAGATCTTGCCGAAGAAGCGGGTGAGGTGGAGCCACCGCACGTCGCCGGTGCGGTACCAGGTGGTCTGGAAGATGGCGACGATCAGCGACATGCCCAGGGTCAGCGGCACGAAGAGGAAGTGGTACAGCGTCGTCAACCCGAACTGCCAGCGGGCGAGGGCGAGGGGGTCGAGCCACTCCATCGGGAGCCTCCGATCGAACCGGATTATGTGGTCAGACCACATGGTACGCCGGGGTCGCGAACCGCCGCCGGTCGATCATTCGCCGTCGAACCACCTGCGCCGTCTACCCTGGGGCTTACCGAGGAAGTCATTTCGTCACACCGGTCCGGAGGCCGAATGTCGGTGCGTCAGAGCCTGCTCGCGATCCTCGATCGCGGCGCGTGCTACGGCTCCCAGCTGCGCGCGGAGTACGAGCGCCGAACGGGTGCGCGCGTCAACGTCGGGCAGGTCTACACGACCCTCGAGCGTCTCGAGCGCGACGGGTTGGTCGAGGGCGCGGGCGTCGACGACGAGGCGCGCGTGCTGTGGCGCCCCACGGCCGCCGGTCGGGACGCCGCCCGCGAGTGGCTCTCGACGGCCTCGCTCGCCGAGGGGCGCGACGAGGTCGCCCTCAAGATCGCGCTCGCGGTGACCCTCCCCGGCGCGGACGTCGACGGCATCCTGTCCGTGCAGCGGAGGGCGGTGCAGCACGCGCTGGCGTCCACGGCGGGAGAAGAGGGGGATGCCGTCTCGCTCGCGATCGTGCACGCCGCGCGCCGCGCACGGCTCGAGGCCGACCTGCGCTGGCTCGACGAGGTGGAGCGGATCGTCGCCGACGTCTCGCCCTTCGGTCTGTCGGAGGAGCGCCCGCGTCGGGGCCGCCCCGCGAGGTCCGCCGTCTGACGCGACCGCGTCGTGCGACTAACGCCGTCCCGCCGCCGCGTCAACCCCGTCGGCACCGATGCGGCACTGACGCACAGTGGGGGATATCCGGTCGACCCAAGGAGTCCCACATGGTCATGGAAGCGCCCCTCGGTCGCCCGGTTACGCGTCGTGACATCCTCTCCGCCACGGCGCCGGCGACGGCGATCAGCGAGATCCCCTGGACGCGCATCGACCCCGACCTGTACGAGGTCGCCCGCGCGGGCGAGGTCTGCGGCTACGTCGAGGTCGTGGGCGCCGTCTTCGTCGCCCTCGGGGGAGCGCGTTACGACCGCGCCGTCGAGATCTCGCAGCACCTGACCTTCCACTCCGCGGTCGACGTGCTCGTGCGTCGCGCGCGCTGAGGCGCGTCCGACGCGTCGCGCGTTCGCTGAACGCTGCGCCTGGCGGACATCTCCGCATCGTCCCCCGCGGCAGTAGGGTCCTATCGAGACCGGAACCCGACGGTCGCGAAAGGTGTCGTCCCATGGAACTACGCCAATTGGAGCACTTCGTGGCGGTCGCCTCGGAGAAGCACTTCGGCAACGCCGCGCTCGACCTGCGCATGTCGCAATCCGGCCTCTCCGCCTCGATCCGCGCTCTGGAGTCCGAGCTCGGGGTCGGCCTGTTCGTCCGCAGTACGCGCCATGTCGCCCTGACCCCCGCGGGGGCCGCGCTGCTGCCCGAGGCGCAGGCGCTCCTCGCGGGAGCGGGGGCCGCCAAGGCCGCGGTGAACGCCGCCTCGGGCGAACTGGGCGGTGTCGTCCGCGTCGGCACCGAGTCGTGCCCCGGCGTGGTCAAGCTGGCGAACGAGCTCGCCGTGTTCCGCGAGCATCACCCCCGGGTCGAGATGCGCCTGCGGGTCGACGGTTCGGGCCCCCTGCTGACGCAGGTCGCGAACGGACGAGTGGATGCCGCGATCGTGGTGCCCACCGAGGCTGCGCCGGCGTCCATCGAACTGTCGCCGCTCGGCCGCGAACCCCTCGTCGTGCTCAGTCACCGCTCGCGCCCCTTCGTGCAGCGCGGACACGTCGCCATCGACAACCTGGCCGACGAGACGTTCGTCGACTTCCAAGAGGGCGCGTCGTCGCGGGTGCTGACCGCTCGCGCGTTCGAGGAGAGGGGTCTGGCCTACCGCCCCGACCTCGAGGTCAACGACGTGCACACCCTGCTCGACCTCATCGACGTCAACCTCGGTATCGCGATCGTCCCGCAGGCGATCGCCAGGAAACGCGCGGTCGATTTCGCCGCGACGCCGATCTCGCACCCCATGCCCGTGTGGGAGGTCTGCGTGGCCGTGCGCGTGGGCGCGAACCCGGCCACGCGCGCGCTGCGCGATCAGCTCCGCGCGCAGGCGGTCGGTGTGCCCGAGGCGGTCGAGGAGCTGACCCCGGTCGATTGAGCGATCCGCTCGATGAATGCCTTCGTTCCGCCCTGTTGGACGCGGCCGCGAGCCGTCCTCCAGGGTGGGTGACGTGCGGCGCGGTGCCGCGCGAACACGGAGGAACACATTCATGGAGAACCGCGGGATTCCCCGTCTCGGACGCGACGTCTCGGTCGTCGGCCTCGGAACCTGGCAGCTCGGAGCGGACTGGGGCGACGTCTCGACAGAGGACGCTCTGTCCGTCCTGGATGCCGCCTATGACAGCGGAGTGCGGCTGTTCGACACGGCCGACGCGTACGGTGACGGGTCCAGCGAGAAGGTCATCGGCGAGTTCGTGCAGTCGCGCGGCTACGACGACATCGTGGTGGCGACCAAGATCGGTCGCCGCGTCATGCCGCAGCGCGCCGACATCTACACCCTCGACAACTTCCGCGCATGGGTCGACCGCTCGCGCGAGAACCTGCGGGTCGACACTCTCGACCTCGTGCAGCTGCACTGCCCGCCGACCTCGGTGTACGCCGATGACGAGGTCTTCGACGCTCTCGACACCCTCGTCGACGAGGGACGGATCGCCGCCTACGGCGTGAGTGTCGAGACCCGCGCCGAGGCCCTCGCCGCCATCGCTCGTCCGCGACTGGCCACCGTCCAGTTGGTCTTCAACGCCTTCCGCCAGGGTCCGCTGACCGAAGTGCTGCCGGCGGCGTCCGCCGCGGGGGTCGGACTGATCGCCCGCGTCCCACTCGCGAGCGGATTGCTGTCGGGCAAGTACGACGAGAACACGACCTTCGCGGCCGACGACCACCGCACCTACAACCGGGACGGCAGCGCCTTCGACATCGGCGAGACCTTCGCGGGCGTCGACTTCGCGACGGGTCTCGAGGCCGTCCGTCGCCTGGCCCCGTTCGTGCCCGAGGGGGTGACGATGGCGCAGTTCGCGCTGCGCTGGGTCATCGATCAGGTGGGCATCAGCAGCGTCATCCCCGGTGCGCGCAACGCCGCCCAAGCGCACGCGAACGCCGAGGCCGCCGCTGCCGCTCCGCTGTCCGCCGAGGTGCAGGCCGACATCGCCGCCGTCTACGCCGAGCTCATCGCGCCGCAGATCGGCGACCGATGGTGATCCAGGGTGCCGAGGTGGCGTCGACGTCGCCGAGCGGTCTGAACGTCCGCGTCGTCGTGCGTCGCCACCCCTACGGACACCTGCTCGACGCCGAGGCGTTCGCGCAGCTGCTGTGGGAGCTCGGCGCGCACCGCGCGGAGAGCATCCGGGCGCATCACGCGCTCGACGCGGCGGAGGCGCCGCGCGGCGTCTACCCGCGGGACTGCCTGGCCATGATCGTGATGGATCCGACGGTGGGCCCGTGGGTCGACAACGTCGACGCGGTCATGGCCGCGATCGTGATCGGCGAGGGCGACTACTTCCTGCCGAACGCGGCCGCGAAGGCCGGAGGACATCGCCGCGTGGGCTACGACTACGGCGAGGCGTACATCACCGATCCCCACCTGGTGGCCCACGGCGGTTTCCGCCACGGTCACTCCGCCCGCATCCGGGGGGTCGTGGTGGGGGCGAGTGCGCTTAACCCCGACCAGGACCTGTACGAGTCCGCGCAGCTCGCCGCGCAGTTCGTCGCCCGCATCGGCGACCTGCACGACGACTGGACGCAGCGCGCCGGCTTCGGGGAGTGGTTGTCGGAAGGCGACGTCCCCGACGCCGAGACGCGGGCCATGGCGCGGTTCGCGCAGCGGCTGTAGCGATCTCCCCCAGCGCGGACCTTCTCCCCGTCTCGGTGCCCTCCCCCGGCTCCCCCAGCCGTGGCGGGGAGGAGGTCCGCTTCTTCTCGACCCCGTCCTCGCCGCGAGAGGCGCGGTGGCACCGGATACACGTCGACGCGGAGCGGGTCGGTGCGATCACGGTGCGAGCGTGTAGCCCGCCTCGTCGATGGCGGCGGCGATGGCGTCGTCGTCCGCGGGGCGGTTCGTGGCCACGCGAACGGTCGAGACGGCTCCTTCGCGCAGGTCGACGTCGAGCACCTCGACGCCGTCGACGGCGTTGAGCTCCTGCGTGACCGCGCTCACGCAGTGGGCGCACGTCATCCCCTCGACGCGGAGCTCTCGGGTGGTCGCCGACGACGTGCCGGCCGAGGTCGTCGCGGCGGCGCCACCGCCGTGCCCGCAGCCGCACGCGTCGCCGCATCCCCCGCTCCGGGGGGTGGATGCCGTGAGGCCGAGGTCGATGCGCTGTTCGGTCATGGGGTCTCCTCAGGATCGGACCAGGCGCGCGATGGCCTGGTTGGCTTCTTTGAGCTTCTCTTCGGCGACGGGGCCGCCCTGCGCGGCCGCTTCGGCGACGCAGTGGGAGAGGTGGTCGTCGAGCAGCGACAGGGCGACGTTCTCGAGAGCCTTCGTCACAGCGGACACCTGGGTGAGGATGTCGATGCAGTACTGGTCGTCGTCGACCATGCGGGCGATGCCGCGCACCTGTCCCTCGGCGCGGCGCAGGCGCTTGAGAAGGTCCTCCTTGTGGCCCTCGTATCCGTGCATCCCGTCAGCATACCCCCATGGGGTATGCCTAGCACCGTCTCGCGAGGTGTCAACCCCCTCGGCTCCGGCCGGTTCATGACGGATCGTCGAACCATCAGGAGGTCGACATGCTCTTTCGTCGTACCGGTGGTGGTCGGCGATGACCACCGAACCTTTCCCCACCGGACCACACCGCCCCGTGCGCATCCCGCACCTGCCCCCGTTGCGCTCGCAGCGGCGAGAATCGAAGGATGACGCGAACACTGGCGCATCTGCCGGGCGCCGCCCGGAGACTGTGTCTCAGCCGAAGAAACGGCGAGATCTGCACGCGTGAGGACGGTCACCGCGGTCTGCATCATCGCACCGGGGGACGACTGCTGTGGAGCGATCTGCAGGCCGACCCGCCCTCGTGCGCCGGGGCGGGCACGCCGGCGGCTCCGGCCCCCGCCCTGCCGGACGGGTTCCCGCACGGACGGGCGGTGTGCCCGGTGTGCTGGGCGTTCGTGACGCTCGACGAGAACGACGCGCTGTCGGCGCACGACTCGTGGCGGGGCGACGAGTCGCGCGCCGAAGCAGATCAGCGTCGCGAGTGGTTCAACGCGTACGGATGGTGAGCAGCGACGCCCGCCCGTCGACCACCTCGACGATCTCGTCGAGAGCGTCGCGGTGCACGAGGTCGTGCGTGACCAGCAGCGTCGCGGTCCCGCGCTCGCGGGTCAGCCGCGCGATCAGGGCCATGATCTCGGCGCCGCGGGCGGTGTCCAGGGCACTCGTGGGCTCGTCGACCAGCAGCACGCGCGGGTCGTGGACGAGGGCGCGCGCGATCGCCACGCGCTGACGCTGGCCGCCCGACAGCTGCGCCGGACGTCGGTCGCCGATGTCGGCGAGGCCCACGGCATCCAGCAGGTCGTCCACGCGGGAGCGCACGGTCGCGCGACGCTCGCGCCCGCCCCGACCGCCGAGCTCCGCCATGACCCGCAACTGCTCCCGCGTCGTCAGGGCGGGGAGCAGCTGCGGCTGCTGGAAGACGATGCCGAGGCTCTCGCGGCGCAGCCGGGTGGCCTCGGCGCGGCTGAGGCCGGTCGTCTCGGTGCCGGCGACCACCACCCGCCCCGAGTCGGGTCGCACGAGCGTCGCCGCCACCGCTAGCAGGCTCGATTTGCCCGAGCCGGACGGGCCGGTGATGCCGGTCAGGACGCCGGGGCGACCCTCGAGGGTGACGTGGTCGATGGCGGTGACGCGGGCGTCCCCGTCGGGGTAGGTCAGGGTGACGTCGTCGAGAAGGATCATCGGGTGCTCCCCAGAGCGGTGAGAGGGTCGGACGAGGTGACGATGCGCAGCGACACGGCGGCCCCGGCGAGGCCGAGGACGATCAGCGCGAGGGCGGGCGCGAGGGTGGTCAGCGGACTCAGGAGGAACGGCAGGGCGTTGCCCGCGAGCGCGCCGAGCGCGGTGGTCAGCGCGATGCCGACGCCGACGCCCACGACCAGCACGACGAGCGCTTGACCGATCGCGTCGCGCACCAGCGCCGGGGTGCTCGCACCCAGCGCCTTGAGCACGGCGACGTCCGCGGAGCGCTGCATCGTCCACACCGTGAAGAACGCGCCGACGACGAGCGCCGAGACGCCGAAGAGCATCGCGATCATCAACGCGAGCGAGCCGATCTCGGATCGGAACGTCGGCAGGGCGGTCAGGCTCGACAAGGGAGGGGATGCCACCGTCCCCGTGCCCGCGGCGATCTCGTCCCACGCCGGGGTGCCGTCGACCGCGAGCACCGTCGCCGCTCCCGTCCCGCCCAGCCGCTGGTCGAGCGCCCTCCACGCCGCCGAGGTCATCGACACCACCGGTGTGTGGCTGTACGACAGGTCGTCGGCGATCCCGGCGACGCGGAAGCTCTGCCCGGCGATCGTCACCTCGTCGCCCGCAGCCGCGCCCAGGGCCGTGGCCGCGCCAGATGACAGGTCGACGTCGCCGTCATGGGTCGGGGCGGGGAACGTCGTGCCGGGATCGAGCCCGAACAGCGCCACCCCGCCCGAGCCGTCCGGGCCCTCGGCGCGGGTCTGCACGATGCCCACGGCCGTGACCGCGTCGACCCCCGGCGCCGTGCGCCAGGCCGCGACCGTGTCGTCGTCGATGGCCGAGTCCGCGAACGTGGCGGCGGCGTCGCCCACGGGGTGCAGGACGAGCCGGTCACCGGGGAGCGCGAGGACGGCCGAGACGTTCTGCGCGGCGAGGCCGCCGGTCAGACCCGAGAGGAATCCGACGAGCAGGGTGATGAGGGCGACGACCGCCCCGATGAGGGCGAATCGCCCGCGGGCGAACCGCAGATCGCGCCATGCGACGTACACGTCGCCTCCTTCCGCCGGCGGATCTCACCGGCACTCCTCCAGCGTCGTCGCGAGCCTGCGCCGGGGCATCGGGGCAAGGGACGAACTCGGTCTCCACCTTTCGGATGATCCGGTGGCGCCGTGGCATCCGTACTGTGGAGGGCGACATGCCGCACCGCACCCTCGCCCCCGTCTTCGCGGGCCTGCGCCTGGGCCTGCACGTCCTGTTCGGCGGGCTGCTGGCGCTGGTCGTCGTGCGCGTCCTGCTCACCGACGGTTCGCCGGTCGCGCTCGCCCTCAGCGGGGTGCTGGGGCTCGTCTACCTGTGCGGGATCGCCGTCGCCCGACGGCGGAGCCGGGTGCTCGCCGTGGCGTGGGTCGCCGTGCTGACCCTTTTGTGGGCATCGCTGGTGTGGCTGGTGCCCGAGGCGGCGTATCTCGTCTTCCCCCTGTTCTTCCTGTACCTGCACGTGCTTCCCCGGGTCGCGGGCCCGCTCGCCGTCGTCGCGACCACCGCGGTGACGATCGTCGCCTTCGCGGTGCACGGCGGGCTGACCGTCGGGGGAGTCGTAGGACCCATCGTGGGCGCCGGCGTGGCCCTGCTCATCGGTCTGGGCTACTCGGCCCTCGAGCGCCGCGCGGCCGAGCGCGAGGCCCTCATGGCCGAGCTGATCGCCACGCGCGACCGCCTGGCCGCGGCCGAGCGCGAGCAGGGCGTCCTGGCCGAGCGGTCGCGCCTCGCGCGCGAGATCCACGACACCGTCGCGCAGGGACTGTCCAGCATCCAGATGCTGCTGCACGCGGCGGAGCGGGCGGATGCCGACGGCCCCGGCCTCGACTACGTGCGGCTCGCGCGCCGGACGGCGGCGGACGGTCTCGCCGAGACGCGCCGGTTCATCCGCGAGCTCGCCCCGCCGAGCCTGGACAGCGGACTGGGCTCCGCCCTCACCCGGCTCGCCGCCGAGCGCGCCACGAGCGAGGGCATGGACGTCGACGTCGTGATCGACGATGACGTGGTCCTGCCGATGGACGCGCAGACGGCGCTGCTGCGCATCGCGCAGGGGGCGCTCGCGAACGTCGCGCAGCACGCGCGCGCGGACCGGGTCGGCATCCGTCTGACCCGGAACGAGCGGACGGTGCGGCTGCGGATCGCCGACGACGGCGTGGGCTTCGACCCGGCGGACCTCGAGGGCTCGGCATCCCCGACGGATTCCTTCGGTCTGCGCGCGATGCGCGAGCGGGTGGACCAGCTCGACGGCCGGCTCGACGTCGTCAGCGCCCCGGGACGGGGGACGGTCGTCTCGGTGACCCTGCCGGTGGGGCCGTCGTGATCCGGGTGGTGATCGCCGACGACCACCCCGTCGTGCGCGCGGGGGTGCGGGCGCTGCTCGACGCCGAGGACGACATCGTCGTGGTGGGCGAGGCGGCGACCCCCGACGAGGCCGTCGCCCTGGCCGAGACCCACGCGCCCGAGCTGGTGCTCATGGACCTGCAGTTCGGCGACCGCGCATCGGGAACCGAGGCGACGCGTCGCGTGCGCGCGCTCGCGGCGCCGCCCTACGTCCTCGTGCTGACGAACTACGACACCGACGGCGACATCCTGGGAGCCGTCGAAGCGGGAGCCAGCGGGTACCTGCTCAAAGACGCGCCGCCCGACGAGCTGCTCGCGGGCGTCCGCGCGGCGGCGGCGGGGCAGAGCGCCCTGGCCCCGGCCATCGCGGGGCGCCTGCTCGCCCGACTGCGCGAACCGCGCGTCACGCTCTCGGCGCGCGAGATCGAGGTGCTCCAGCTCGTGTCGCGCGGGGCGTCCAACGCCGAGGTCGCGGCCCGTCTGCACATCACCGACGCCACGGTGAAGTCGCACCTCGCGCACGTGTTCTCGAAGCTCGGGGTGACCTCGCGCACCGCCGCCGTCGCGAGCGCACGGGGTCTCGGCATCCTGCGCTGATCCGGTCGACGGCGCTCTTGCGCCGAGGAGCCGCCCGTACGATGGGGGGATGATCCGGGTGCGCGTGGTCGGTGTCGCCCTCGATCCGGCCCAGCAGCACGTCATCCTGCTCTCGCCCGCGGATCCCCTCGCCGACGGGGAACGCGTCCTCCCGGTCTGGATCGGGGCGCAAGAGGCGATGTCGATCCTCGTCGCGATCGAGGGCACGGGCAGCCCCCGCCCCCTCGCGCACGACCTGATGACGGCGATGCTGGGTGAGCTGTCGGCATCCGTGTCCCGGGTCGAGATCACCCACCTCGACGAGGGGACCTTCCACGCGCGGGTGGTGCTCGACACGCCCGCGGGACCGCGGACCTTCGACGCGCGGCCCTCGGACGCGATCGCCCTCGGCGCGCGCGTCGACGCCCCGCTGTGGGTCGCCGAGACGGTGTTCGCCGAGGCGGGCGTCCCGCGCGACGCGGTCGAGCTCGACGGCGAGGAGCCCGACACCGGCCGCGGCGACGAGGAGCGGGTCGCGGAGTTCCGGCGATTTCTCGACGACGTCGATCCGGACGACTTCCAGGGCTGACGGGCCGCCACGTCCCGCGCGCTCCTAGACTCGCCAGGGGGCCGCGCGTCGCGGCCGTCACCCACGACGAACGGGGAACTGATGCAACTCGCCATGGTCGGACTCGGACGGATGGGCGCCAACATCGTGCGCCGGTTGATGAGGGACGGTCACGACTGCGTCGTCTTCGACGTGAACCAGGATGCCGTCGCCGCCCTCGTCGCCGAGGGGGCGACCGGCGCGACCAGCATCGCCGACCTGGCCGCGAAGCTGCAGAAGCCGCGCGCGGTCTGGCTCATGATCCCCGCCGGTCTCACCGGCACGGTCGTCGATCAGGTCGCCGAGGTGCTCGAGCCGGGCGACATCATCATCGACGGCGGCAACTCGAACTACCGTGACGACGTCCGCCGGGCGAAGAAGCTCGACGACAGCGGCATCCACTACGTCGACGTGGGAACGAGCGGGGGCGTCTTCGGTCTCGAACGCGGCTACTGCCTGATGGTCGGCGGGCACGACGAGGCCGTCGCCCACCTCGAGCCGGTCCTGCGCACGATCGCCCCGGGGCCGGGCGAGGTCGAGCGCACCCCCGGCCGCGAGGGCGACTACACCACCGAAGAGCAGGGCTACCTGCACTGCGGTCCCTCCGGGGCCGGGCACTTCGTGAAGATGGTGCACAACGGCATCGAATACGGCATCATGGCCGCCCTCGCCGAGGGGCTGAACGTGCTGAACAACGCCGACGCAGGGCTGCACCAGGGCGAGCACTCGGCCGAGGTCGCCCCGCTCGAAGAGCCCGAGTACTACCAGTTCGACATCGACACGGCGCGCGTGACCGAGCTGTGGCGTCGCGGATCGGTCATCTCGTCGTGGTTGCTCGATCTCACCGCCGCCGCTCTCTCGCAGAACCCCACGCTGGACGGCCTCGCCGGCCGCGTCTCTGACTCGGGCGAGGGGCGTTGGACGGTCAAGGCCGCCGTCGACACCGGCGTGCCGGTGCCGGTGCTGGCCGCGTCGCTGTTCGAGCGCTTCGCGTCGCGCGGAGAGGACCACTTCGCCAACCAGGTGCTCTCGGCGATGCGCCTGCAGTTCGGCGGACATCAGGAGCTGCCCGCCGGCGACGTGCTCGAGGCCGGTCAGAAGAAGGCCGAGAGCGGTCGCGACTGACCGCGACGCCCCGCCCGCCGTGCCCGGCATCGGGGGCGGGGCGCGTCGTCGACATGGTGCCGGCCGGGGGAGACTAGAGGGATGAGCAGTTCCGCCCCGACCTCCCCGACCGACCGCTACGTCGTCGCCACCGACGGCGCCTGCAAGGGCAACCCCGGTCCCGCCGGCTGGGCGTGGGTCGGCGAAGACGGGCACTGGGCCGCGGGCTCCATCCCCTCGGGCACCAACAACATCGGCGAGCTGCTGGGCCTGCTGTACGCGATCACCGACCACGCCGATGTGCGCGAGCTCGTCGTGCAGGCCGACTCGAAGTACGCCATCGACACCTATTCGTCGTGGATGGACGGCCATCGTCGCCGAGGCTGGGTGACGAGCGCCAAGAAGCCCGTCGCCAACCAGGGCATCCTCGAGGCGCTCATCGCCGCGCGTGACGCGCGGCGGGCCGCGGGCCTGCCCGACGTCGTCCTCGAACACGTGCGCGGGCACTCCGGCCACGTGCTCAACTCGTGGGCCGACGAGCGCGCCGTGCGGGCCTCGCAGCACGCGGCGAAGGGCGAGGAACTCATCTGGACGTCGCTGCGCGGACTCGAAAAGCTCGAGGTCGCCTCGGCGCCCCCGCGCTCGGCCGCCGACCGCAACGGCCGCTAGCCGGCGAGCACCTCGGTTTCTTCGGCGGGCGTCAGGCCCGCCCGTCGCGGGCGGACGATCCCGCGCTCGCGCTCGTCCCGCAGGGTTCTGCGCATCGTCTCGGAGAGCGACCGGCGTCGACCCCCGGATGCCACGAACATCGCGTCGCTACGGCGGGCGAAGCCGTCGGCGTCGCGGGGCAGCCAGAGCGGCAGCGAGCGGGGCCCCGCCCAGAAGGCGACGCCGCGAGCGGTCAGAACGTCGTCCTCGACGACGACGGTCTCGCCGTCCGCCGCTGCGGCGTCTCGCGCGGACGCGAGCACCGCGGCGAGGGGGAGGGCTTCGCCGACCGCATTCACCGGTCCGGTGATCCCGGCGTCACCCGCTGACACGATCCACGCCGCGAGATCGTCGACGTCGATCGCCTGAACCCAGCGGTCGGTCGCGTCGGGGACGAGGACCTGCCCGCCGCGGGCGAAGCGGGCGGGCCAGTAGCCGTATCGGTCGGTCGGGTCGCCGGGACCGACGATCAGCCCCGCCCGGGCCAGCAGGGCGCGCTCGCCCACGGCCGCCGAGGTGAGCCGTTCGGCGTGCACCTTGGCATCCGCGTACTGCTCGAGATCGGCCGGCTCGACCAGCTCCGCCGTCTCGTCGGCGAAGGGGGCGTCGGAACGGGCGTAGACCGAGACGCTCGACACCAGGGTCCAGTGCGCGGCGTTGTCGGCGAGGGAGTCGAGGGCGGATGCCACGAACCCGGGGTCCCACGAGAGTTCGACGACCTCGTCCCAATCGCGCCGCACGGCGTCGTACGCCGTCGGGTCCTGCCGGTCGGCGCGGATCAGCCGGGCGCCAGGCGGCGCGTGGCCGGATTCGCCGCGGGCGAGGCACGTCACCTCGGTGCCCTGCGCGACGGCGTGCGCCGCGACGGCGCGACCGAGCCACGCGGTTCCCCCGAGGACGAGCATCTGTCGCATGCGTCCGAGCACACCATCGGCGGCCCCCCGGAAGCCAGCGATTTCGCGGACGGCGGACGGGCCGGGGCCACAGCCGGTTCGGGTGACGGGGAGGGTGATTCTCTGGGGGCGGCGGTTGTCTGGGCCCGTGACATTGGGGTCCATCGCCGATCCGGCATACGCCTTCCGCTAGCTTCTCGCCCACGGCATATGTCTCCGTGGGGGGACTCGACGAAGGAGTGGAACATGACCGACGTACGTACGCATCACCAGCTGGGCCGACCGACCGCAGCGTTCGTGGGGGCCTCGTGGGTGGCCCTCGGCCTGGGTGCCTCGGTGTACTTCATCGGGCTGTACAACGCGCAGATGGCCCTCTCGGAGAAGGGCTTCTACCTCGCGGTCTTCCTCCTCGGCCTCTTCGCGGCGATCTCGGTGCAGAAGGCGGTCCGCGACCGCGCGGAGGACGTCCCGGTCACGGGCGCCTACCTCGGCGTCGCGTGGGGAATGCTGCTCGTGGCCCTCGCCCTCATGTCCGTCGGGCTGTGGAACGCCGACCTGCTGCTCTCCGAGAAGGGGTTCTACGGCATCGGTTTCGCCATGAGCCTCTTCGCGGTCGTCGCGGTGCAGAAGAACGTCCGCGACCTGGCCGCCTTCCGCTCGGTGCACCCGGATCCCGCACCCGTCGAGCACCCCGGATACCCGACCATCGGCTGACGCCTCAGGCGACCGGCGTCCCCTGATGGAACAGGCACCGCGGTGCGGGGTCGAACCGCCAGAGGGACGACCGGCGGCTGACGCGGTCCTCGAACCGCAGCAGGTAGGTGAGCAGCACGCTGTCGGGGCCGACGAGGCGACTGTCCTTCTCGCAGATCTCTGGAGCGTCGTCCGCCCCCGGGTCTTCCCGCAGGGCGGCGACGATCGCGTCCCGTGTCCACCGGCGACCGGACCGACCGATCTCCACGAACGAGGGATCGAGCAGGGCGGTGACCTGCCGCGGATCGGCGCGCACGCCAGGGTTCAGCAGACGCTCCTCGGCGGACCAGGCCGCGGCGGCGAGGCTCTCGGCATCCCGAGCTCTGCCGCGGATGACGTAGGAGCGCTCGATCCCCGCGGTCTCTCGTCCCCACGTGCTCGTCGCGACGCGCCGCTGATGCGCGTCGAACGCCGCTTCGTCGACGAAGCGCTCGGACACGCGCCAAATCCCCTCGCTCCCGGTGGGGGCCACGTCGAACGAGAGGCATCCCGGCTCGGCGCGGGTCAGGGCGATGTGCTCGGCGAGGTGGGCGTGTACGCGCTTCGCCTCGGCGGCGTTGGCGCACCGCAGCTCTCCGGTGAGGGTCACCTCGGGACTGCGCGGCACGGGCGTCGTGGTGCCGGTCGCCCAGTCGCGGCGAAGCACGCTGTAGGCGACGGATGCCACCGGCTCCGCGCCCTCGACCGGCCAGCCGTCGCGGTAGAAGGCCTCGTGCACCCACCCGCACCGCTCGAAGACCCGCCGCATCGCGATGTTGTCCTCGCGGGTCTGGCCCTCGAAGCGGATGACCGCGGGATACCGCGAGAAGACGAGGTCGGTGGCGATCCGAAGCGCGGCGGAACCGTGTCCCCGACCCCGGGCGTCGTCGGCGAGGCGCACATCGATCATCGCCGTGGCATCGTCGAGATCATCGAGACGGAGCACGCCGACGCGGCTGCCCCGGTCGTCGACGATCCAGAACGTCGCGACTGCGTCGCCGTGCCACGCGCCGTCGTCGATGGACGCGCGAACCTGAGCCGCCGTCCATCGCGGGCGGACGTGGAAGGGAAAGACCTGCGTCGTCAGAAACGACGCGAGTGCGGCACTGTCGATGCCGGCCGGATCCATGCGCGCGAGGGTGATTCCCATCCGCCCACCGTAGACAGCCCCGGCACAGTCGCGCTGTCTAGGCTGGAGTGAACGATCCGTTCTTCTGAGGAGCCCGCCATCTCGACTGCCTCGACCTCCGTGTCCACCCGTGCGATCCGCACCGTGTCGTTGTCGATCGCGGGGATCGGTGCCGCCGTCACGATGGGCGCCCTCGGCCCCTGGTTCACCCCGGTCATCCTGCTGGTGGCGACGGCGGGAGCGCTGCTGGTCATCTGGCGCGGGGGCGGTGCGGTGGTCGGCGCGCGCGCGGCCGTTCCGGTGCTCGCCGTCGTGGCGGTGTTGACGGTCGCGGCGCTGATGGGGCTCGCCGGCGTCCTCTCCTCCGCGTGGGTGTGGGCGTCACTCGGCGCATACGCCGTCGCCTGGGGCGAGTACCTCGTCTCGCAGACGGTCGCCCGCTCCCGCGTCTGAGCAGGGCCGCGTCAGGCCGCAGTGTCCAGACGCTTCCGCCCGAAACGCCGAACGGACCCGGATGCCGAGGGCATCGGCATCCGGGTCCGTTCGGGGGTTCGCTCAGACCGTCGCGAGCGTCGATCGCCAGCCGAGGGCGGGAGCGACGTGCCTCGCGAAATTCTCGACCAGGCGCAGGTTGAACTCCACGCCCATCTGCGAGGGGATGGTCAGCATCAGCGTGTCGGCGCTCATCACCGCGGCGTCGTTCTGCAGCTGCTCGACGAGGACGTCGGGCGTCGCAGCGTACGTCTTGCCGAACGTGGAACGCATGCCGTCGATGACGCCGATCTGGTCGCTGCCGGCCGAGCCCGAGAAGTACAGCTCGTCCTCGGCCGTCACGATCGGGAAGATGCTGCGGCTGACCGATGTGCGCGGCTCTCCCGCGTGGCCGGCCTCGCGCCACGCGGCGCGGAAGGCGTCGAGCTGCTGCGCCTGCAGCAGGTCGAAGGGCGTTCCGTCGGCCTCGGTGAGCAGCGTCGACGACATGAGGTTCACGCCGAGTCGACCCGCCCACTCCGCCGTCGCGGTGGTGCCCGCACCCCACCAGATGCGATTGCGGAGCCCGGGGGAGTGCGGCTCGATGCGCTGCAGCCCGGTGCCGCCGCCGAAGGGGCTCATCGGGTCGCGCTCGGCCAGGCCCTCGCCGTCGATCGCGCGCAAGAAGAGGTCGAAGTGCTCGCGGGCGATGTCGGCGCCGCGGGGGTCCTGCGAGCCGGTGTATCCGAACGCCTCGTAGCCGCGCTGCACCGTCTCGGGTGACCCACGGCTGACGCCGAGCGCGAGCCGGTTGCCGCTGATCAGATCGACGGATGCCGCCTCCTCGGCGAGCATGAGCGGGTTCTCGTACCGCATGTCGATGACCCCCGTGCCCACCTCGATGCGCGAGGTGCGGGCGGCGATCGCCGCGAGCAGCGGCATGGGAGCTGCCTGCTGACGCGCGAAGTGATGCACGCGGAACGAGATGCCGTTCACGCCCAGGTCGTCCATGCCCTGGGCGAGGTCGATCGCCTGGAGCATCGAGTCGCCGGCGGACAAGTGGTGCCCGCCGCCGAGGGGGCCGTAGTGGCCGAAGGAGAGTGTGCCGAAGGAGCGCATGCGGTGTTCAACACCGCCCCGTCTGATCTATTCCCGCGCATGTACCGAGAACGACCCCGGGGCGGCCGGGGTGTGGAACCATTCTGAGAATGGACGACGGCGCGCGCGACGAGCTCGAGCGGCTGCGTGCGCGGGCCTACGGACCGGACGCCGACCTCGCCGACGACCCCGTCGCGTGGGACCGCCTGCGCGAGCTCGAAGAGCAGGTGCGGTTCGCGGCGATCGCGCCCCCGCCCGCCCCGGCTTCCGTTCCGCCCGCGGGGCCCGTGGCATCCACCGATCCTGAGATCGAGGACGACGACGATGTCGGGGCCGACGAACCTCCGCGCCGACGGCGGCTGCCCGTGCGCTCGCGCCGTGGGGTGTGGGCGTGGGCGGTTTCGCTCGCCGCGGTGACGGCGCTGGCCAGCGCGGCGACCGCGTTGGGGGTGTCGTTCGTGCCGGTGGCCGGCGCCGCGGTGGCGCCGCAGGTCGGCACGCTCACGCCGGATCCGGGCGCGGACATCCCCGCGGTGTTCGGTCAACGCACCGGTTCCGAACGGGCGTTCCAGGATTACTTCGGTGTGACGGCCTACGTGGCGCTCGCGCGCACCGACTCCACCGACACCCGCAATCCGTGCCTGTACCTGCTCGACTCGGGCGAGGTGGGCCGCGACGACGGGCGGGCCCCGGGCGGCAACTTCGTGTACGGGGGCTGCGGGGCCGGGGTGTTCCCCGCGACGGTCGAGTTCGTCGTCGCCGAGGGGATGCCCCCGGCGTTCGTGGAGCGCTTTCCGATCGGCACGAGCGTGCAGTTCGTCTACGACGGCGAGAACGTCGGCGTGTTCAGCGACCGCGGCTGACGCTCCCGCACGTCCAGCGGGGGCTCGCGCGCTCCGCGGATGAGAGGGTGGAGCAGTGACCTCCCTCCTCGACCACGTGCCCGCCGGCGCCGATCCGGATGCCGTCTACCTGGGCTTCGTCGAGTGGGCGGCCTCGCGCGGGCTCACCCTCTACCCCGCGCAGGACGAGGCCGTCATCGAGATCGTCTCGGGCGCGAACGTCATCCTCTCCACGCCCACCGGCACGGGCAAGTCGCTCGTCGCGGTGGCCGCGCACGCGGCATCCCTCTCCCGAGGCGGCCGCACCTATTACACGGCGCCGATCAAGGCACTCGTGAGCGAGAAGTTCTTCGCCCTCGTCGACATCTTCGGCGCCGAGAACGTCGGCATGGTCACCGGCGACTCGTCGGTCAACTCCGACGCGCCGATCGTGTGCTGCACCGCCGAGATCCTGGCGAACCTCGCCCTGCGTCAGGGGGCCGACGCGGACGTCGACCAGGTCGTGATGGACGAGTTCCACTACTACGGCGAGGCCGACCGGGGTTGGGCGTGGCAGGTGCCGCTGCTGCTGCTGAATCGGGCGCAGTTCATCCTCATGTCGGCCACCCTCGGCGACGTCGAGGACATCGCCGACGACCTGTCCCGGCGCACGGGGCGGCCCACGGCCCGCGTGACGGGCGTGGAGCGGCCCGTACCGCTGCACTTCGAGTACGCCCGCACACCCGTGCACGAGACGGTGCAGGAGCTGCTCGACACCCGGCAGGCCCCCATCTACGTCGTCCACTTCTCGCAGGCCGCCGCCATGGAGCGCGCCCAGGCGTTGTCGTCGATCCGGATCATCGGGCGCGAGCAGCGCGACGAGATCGCCGAGGCGATCGGCGGTTTCCGCTTCACCACCGGCTTCGGCAAGACGCTCTCGCGCTACGTCCGCGCGGGCATCGGCGTGCACCACGCGGGCATGCTGCCGCGCTATCGGCGACTGGTCGAGACGCTCGCCCAGCGGGGCCTGCTGCGCGTCATCTGCGGCACCGACACCCTCGGCGTGGGGATCAACGTCCCGATCCGCACCGTGCTCATGACGGCGCTCACCAAGTACGACGGCACACGCATGCGGCAGCTCTCGGCGCGCGAGTTCCATCAGATCGCCGGACGCGCGGGCCGGGCCGGCTACGACACCGCGGGCACGGTGGTCGTCATGGCACCCGACCACGAGATCGAGAACGCCGCGCAGATCCTCAAGGCCGGCGACGACCTCAAGAAGCAGAAGAAGATCGTCCGCAAGAAGGCGCCGCAGGGCTTCGTCAACTGGACCGAGCAGAGCTACGACCGGCTCGTCGCAGCCGAGCCCGAACCCCTGCAGCCCCAGATGAAGCTGAGCGCCGCAATGCTCATCAACGTCATCGCTCGCGGCGGAGACGTGTTCGGCAACGTCCGCTCCCTCGTCTTCGACAACCACGAGCCACGCGCCCGGCAGTACGAGCTCGCCCGTCGCGCCATCGCGATCTTCCGCACCCTCGTGCAGGCCGGCGTGGTGGAGGCCGGGGCCGACGGCATCCGTCTCACCGTCGACCTGCAGCCCAACTTCGCGCTGAACCAACCGCTGTCGCCGTTCGCGCTCGCCGCGATCGAGATGCTCGACCCCGAGGTGGAGCTCGGAAGGGGACCGGATGCCGCGCCCCCCGCATCGTCGGTCGGCACCGGCCACTACGCGCTCGACGTCGTCAGCGTCATCGAGGCGACCCTCGACGACCCGCGCCCGATCCTGTCGCAGCAGCAGTTCCGCGCGCGCGGAGAAGCGGTCGCGGCGATGAAGCGCGAGGGCATCGAGTACGACGAGCGCATGGAGCTGCTCGAGGAGATCACCTGGCCCAAGCCGCTGGACGAGCTGCTCGCCCAGGCGTACGAGGTGTTCGCGTCGAGCCAGCCGTGGATCCGCGACTTCGAGCTGTCGCCCAAGTCGGTCGTACGCGACATGTTCGAGCGGGCCTGCTCGTTCGGCGAGTACGTCTCGCTGTATCAGCTGGCCAGGAGCGAGGGGCTCGTGCTGCGCTACCTCAGCGACGCCTACCGGGCTATCCGCCAGACGGTGCCGGTCGATGCGCAGACGCCCGACCTGCTCGACCTGATCGCGTGGCTCGGCGAGCTGGTGCGGCAGGTGGACTCGAGCCTGGTCGACGAGTGGGAGCAGCTGATCAACCCCGCCGACGACCCGGACGCCCCCGTCGTCCCGCCGGCGCCGCCGTCGATCCTCACCAACCGACGCGCGTTCGTCGTTCTCGTGCGCAACGAGATGTTCCGCCGCGTCCAGCTGGCGGCCCTGCAGCGCGATGACGAGCTGGTCGAGCTCGATGCCGAGGTCGATTGGCCCGGGGTTCTCGACCGCTACTTCGACGAGCACGACTCCATCGGGACAGGGGGAGCGGCGCGCTCCTCCGCCCTGGTCGAGATCGACGAGTCGTCGGCGTCGGACGGCGTCTGGCGCGTCGAGCAGACCATCGACGACCCCGCGGGCGACCACGACTGGCGCATCCGCGCCGAGGTCGACCTCGCCGCCTCGGAAGAAGAGGGCACCGCGATCGTGCGGGTCACCGAGGTGCTGCGGCTTTGACGGGTTCTCTCATGGATGGGGTGAACTCCGGCGGATTCCCATGTTCACATGCGGCTGTTCCGGTTACGGTGCACTCATGACTGCGACGCACGGCGCCACCTCGTCAACCTCGACACCGATCAGGTGTTGATCGGCCTCGGAGCGGTGCTCTCGACGTCCACCGTGGTGGTTCTCTGCGGGTTGCGCATCATCTTTCTCGGGGTGGAACGGCGGATGGACCGCCGACTGGCCGAATCAAACCACGCGTCTCATGAGGCCGGGAAGGTCGCCATCGTCCTCGGGGAACGACGGATGCCGAGGCCCTGAGGCCCCGGCATCCGGTGTGTTCGATCGCGCTCAGGACTTGCGGGCGACGCGGTTCTCGGCGCTGACCATCCACGACAGCTGCTCGAGACGCTCGAGAACACCGTGCAGGATGTCGGCGCTCGTGGGGTCCTCGTCGTCGACGTCGTCGTGCACGTCGCGGACGGTGCCGACGACGGCATCCAGACGCTCGGTGATGAGGTCGATGACCTCGGCGGTGTCGACCTCGCCCTGCGGGAACTCCGGCAGGGTGGTGGTCTCGGCGACGGTGTCGCTGCGGCCGTCGGGCAGGGCGTGCAGCGAACGCATGCGCTCGGCGATCTCATCGCCGAACTCGCGAGCGGCGTCGATGATCTCATCGAGCTGCAGGTGCGTGTCGCGGAAGTTCTTGCCGACGACGTTCCAGTGCGCCTGCTTGCCCTGGATCGACAGTTCGATCAGGTCGACCAGTACGGCCTGCAGGGCGTCGGTCAGCTGCTCGGACGCCTGGAAGCCCTTCTCGGCGTTCTGCTCGTCGGTGGTCTCGGGACCGCTGCCTCCGCGCGCGGGGCGACGGCGGTTCTTGGTGGGGGCGTCCTTGGTGGTGGTGGACATGCGCGTTCCTTTCGCTCACGGTCACCAGCGACGTTAGGGCCGCCGGGTCGGCAGCCACCGGGGGTTGCGGGGGTGGCGGCGGCGGGTTAGCGGGGTGGAGGACCGGCGTTCCGTAGCCGCTCGGCATCCATCGGGCAACCCCGCCCCCGCCGTTCGGGGCCGTTCCTAGCGTGAGCGTGTGCCCCCGACTCCGCCACCGCCCTCCCGGCCCCTCCGCGACTACGCCGCCATCGGCGATGGACGTACGGTCGCGCTGATCGGGCTCGACGGGTCGGTGGACTGGCTGCCGCTGCCGAACATCCACTCGCGACCCGTGTTCGCGCGTCTGGTCGACGAATCCGCCGGCGGCTGCATCGAACTCGCCCCGGTGGGGGAGTACACGGTCACGCGCCGTTACGTCCCCCGCACCAACGTGCTCGAGACCACCTTCACCACCGACACGGGCGTGGCGACGGTGACCGACGCGATGGTCACCGGCATCGCCGGTCGCCTGCCGTGGGCCGAACTGGCGCGACGCGTCGACGGGGTGAAGGGAGAGGTCGAGTTCGCCTGGTGCGTGCAGCCGGGCACGATGCTGCGTTCCGCGGCGCCGTGGACCGAACGCATCGACGGGTTCTCGATCATGCGCGTCGGACACGTCTCGCTCGCCGTCACCGGTGACGAGCACGGCCTGAACGGCGACCCCGACAGCGAGAACGCGAGTATCGACGGCGGCTTCACCACCTCGAAGGGGTCGCGCCACCTGCTCGTCATCGCCGCCACCGAGGGTGAGCCCCTGCGCATCCCCGACGCGAAGAACGTCGACCGCGGCATCGACCGCACCATCGGCGGCTGGACCATGTGGTCCGACGAGTTCTCGTACGAGGGGCCCTGGGCCGACGACGTCCAGCGCAGCGCCCTCGCCCTGAAGCTCCTGCTGTTCAGTCCGACGGGCGCCATCGCGGCCGCGGCGACCACCTCTCTTCCCGAGAACCCGCGCGGCGGCAAGAACTGGGACTACCGCTACGCCTGGGTGCGCGACCTCGCCTACACGGCCCACGCCTGGGTCGGCTTCGGACTGCGCGAAGAGACGCACGCCGCGATCTCGTGGCTGCTGCGCACGATCCGCAGGAACGGCCCCGAGGTGCAGGTGATGTACACCCTCGACGGCGACGCCGAGATCGGCCTCGAGAAGCACGAAGTGCCCGGCTGGAACGGCAACCAGCCCGTCGTCACCGGCAACCCCGCACAGGGACAGCTGCAACTCGGCGTCTACGGCGACCTCATCGCCCTGTGCCGCACGTACGTCGAGGCCGGCAACCGCCTCGACACCCAGACCGGCCGGCTGCTCGCCGACGTGGCGGACCGCACGTGCGATCTGTGGCGCCGCGAGGACTCCGGCATGTGGGAGCTGCCCGAACTGCGCCACTACACCTCGTCGAAGATGGGCTGCTGGAAGGCCCTCGACGACGCGCAGTGGCTCGCCGACGGCGGCCACATCCCCGACAACGGCGACCGCTGGCGCGCCGAACGCGACCGCATCCACCGCTGGGTCGAGGAACGCTGCTGGTCGGACGACCTGCAGGCCTACACCCTCGCCCCCGGCAGCGACGACCTCGACGCCTCGGTGCTGCTGCACGCGCCCACCGGCTTCGACCGCGGTGAGCGGATGTCGAAGACCCTGGATGCCATCACCGAACGCCTCACCACCGAGAACCACCTGGTCTACCGGTACACGGGTATGGACCAGGAGGAGCAGACCTTCGTCGCCTGCGCCTTCTGGCGGGCCACCGCGCTGGCGTGCGTCGGACGCCACGCCGAGGCGATCGAGGCGATGGACGCGCTCGTCGCCCAGGGCAACGACGTCGGCGTCTACTCCGAGATGATCGCCGAGTCGGACGGCGCCTTCTGGGGCAACCTGCCGCAGGCGCTCAGCCACCTGGCCCTCATCAACGCCGCCCTGGTCATCCGCGACCTGGTCGACGACGCCGATCTCGGGGATCGCTGACCCGGCGCTCCCCGCACCCGTCGGGACGGTCTCGTCCCGGCATCCCCTCGAAAGGACTCGTCATGACTTCGCAGTACACGTTCACCGACCCCTCGAAGCTGTACGCCGACATCGATCCGCAGTCCCAGGATGCGAAGGAGCCCGGCCTCGACGCCGAGCTCACCCCGAAGGCCGCGCTGGGCGAGGACACCTACGTCGGCAGCGACCGACTGAAGGGGCGCAAGGCTCTGATCACCGGCGCCGACAGCGGCATCGGCGCGGCCACCGCGATCGCCTTCGCCCGCGAGGGCGCCTCGGTCGCCATGTCGTACCTGCCCGAGGAGAAGGTGGATGCCGATCGCATCGCCGGCATCCTGCGCGACGCCGGCGCCACCGTCGTCCAGATCCCCGGCGACCTGCGCGAGCGCGACTACGCCCGCACCCTCGTGAAGGAAGCGGTCGAGGGCCTCGGCGGACTCGACATCGTCGTGAACAACGGCGGGAAGCAGCTCTTCAACGAGGACGTCACGACGCTCTCGGACGAGCAGTTCGACGACACGTTCAAGACCAACGTCTACGCGATGTTCTGGATCTGCAAAGAGGCCGTGCCGCACCTGCAGCCGGGCTCGACCATCATCAACACCACCTCGATCCAGGCGTACTCGCCCGCGCCGATCCTGGTCGACTACGCCTCGACGAAGGCCACGATCAACACCTTCACCAAGGCCCTCGGTCAGCAGCTCGCACCCAAGGGCATCCGCGTTAACGCGGTCGCGCCCGGCCCGATCTGGACGCCCCTGCAGGTGACCGACGGTCAGCCCGACGAGAAGGTCGACGAATTCGGCGAGGAGACCCCTCTCGGCCGCATGGGTCAGCCGGCCGAACTCGCCCCCGCCTACGTGTACCTCGCGTCGGCGGAGTCGAGCTACGTCATCGGTGAGACGCTGAACGTCAACGGCGGGATGCCGACGCCGTAAGCATCCGCACGAGAAGGGGCCGCCATCCGGATTCGGGTGGCGGCCCCTTCGGCGTTCCGGGCCGGTCCCGTCGACGGGCTCGAGGACCGGGCGTGAGAGGTGCGTCAGTCGGTCAGCGGCTTGCGGTAGAAGATCTCGCCGTCGTCCGTGGTCTCGCTGCGGTGGTACCCCTCGCGCTCGTAGAGACGCTGGTTGGCCTCGCTGAGCGCTCCGGTGAACAGTTCGGCCTGGGCGGCGCCCGCGTCGCGTCCGCGCTGCTCGACCGCCGCCAGCAGGTGGGTGCCCCACCCTTCGCCCTGCTGGTCGGGGGCGATGGCCAGCCGGCCGATGAGCAGCAGGTCGCCGTCGAGGCGGGCGCGCACCGCCCCCACGATGCGCCCGTCCGCGAGGGCCACGCAGCCCAGGTTGTCGACCAGCTCGGCGTGCAGCTCCTCCAGCGTCTGCGTGAGCGGCGGCATGTCGGGGTCGCCGTAGATCAGTGCTTCGCTGGCGAATGCG
The DNA here is from genome assembly GCF_003075375.1 of Microbacterium testaceum. Taxonomy (GTDB): domain Bacteria; phylum Actinomycetota; class Actinomycetes; order Actinomycetales; family Microbacteriaceae; genus Microbacterium; species Microbacterium testaceum_E. Next base: position 118,567 of record NZ_QDFT01000002.1, read on the forward strand.
GCGCGCTGGATGGTCAGCACCTCGCCGGCGTCCTCGGGCGTGATGGGGCGGATGTCGGACGAGTCGGCCATCGGGTTCTCCTCGGGGCGGTTCGACACCTTCAGCGCTCGATACCGCGACGCGCACGGGGTGAGCCCGGGCACGACGCGGTCAGGCGGAAGGCTCAGCGATCGCGGTCGGTGTATTCGCCGGGGTTCTCGAGGTCCTCGCGGGATTCGTCGCCGGTCGGGAGCTCGACGTCGGTGTAGGCCCCCGCCTCGTCGGCGCGGGGGCGGTCCTCGCTGCCGTCGGCGTTCTGCCGGTCGACGTACTCGCCGGGAAGGTCGGCGCTGCCGCGGTCGGCCGTCCCGTCGGGCAGCTGGACGTCGGTGTACTGCCCCTCTTCGGGTCCGGTGCCGTGTCCCTTGACCTGCTCGTCGTGGTCGTGTTCGGCCATGGCCGCCTCCTGAGTTCGTGGTGATCCGACGTTAGACCCCCGGATGCCGCACCCGCAGCACTCTTGACACGGCGGCCCCGCACGGGACCGCGCTCACGCCGAGAAGATGTCGCGCGCGCGGGGTCGTCGCACCGACGCGACGGCATCCAGGGCGGGCCCGAGCGCGGGGTGACCGAAGACGAAACCGGCCTCGGTCAGCACGCGGGGGACCGCCCACCGGCTCTTCAGCACGAGCTCGGGTTCGTTGCGCAGCAGGGCCATCGCCGGGTCGAGCATCCAGCGGAACGCCGGCAGGCCGAACGGCATCCGCGAGACCCGCCGTACCTCGCGCATGAGTTCGCGGTTGTCGCTCACGCCGGGAGCCGACAGGTTGACGGGACCCGCGAGGTCGTCGCGGTCCCGCAGGAAGCGGACGGATGCCACGACGTCGTCGATGTGGATCCAGCTGAAGCGCTGGTGCCCCCGCGTCCGGTGCCAGGTCGAGCGCACCGGTCCGGTCGGCCGGGCGCCGATGCCGCGGTACCGGCGGTGCGGGAACCACCAGCTGTCGATCTGCGGACCGCCCAGGCCCAGCCGGCCGAGCGCCAGCAGCATGCGGGTCGCGGGTCCGTCGCCCAGGACGATGGCCATGCGCAGCGCGACGCGCCGCGTCGCGGCGAGGTCGCCCGCGAAGAACGCCCGCTCCCAGCTCGTCGCGACGTCGACCGAGAACCCCTCGCCGATGACGCCGTCGACCTCGTCGTTCCCGCGCGCGGTCTCGTGACGGTAGATCGTGGCGGTCGAGGCGTTCATCCACACCCGCGGCGGGTGCGCGGCGGCGGCGACCGCCGCGTGCAGGGCTCGCGTGGTGTCGACGCGGGAGCGCAGGATCTCGTCGCGGTTCGCGTCGGTGTACCGGCACGACACGATCTTGCCGGCGAGGTTGATCAGCACCTCGGCGCCGTCGACCAGGCGCGCGATCCCGGCATCGTCGCCCCAGACCGCGGAGCCCGAGCGGCCCACGGTGAAGACGTCGTAGCCGTCGTCCTCGAAGGCGCGGGCCAGCGCGCGGCCGACGAAGCCGCTCGCACCGGCGATGACGACACGGGGTCGGGACACGGCATCCTCCAGGGGTCGGTGGCCTCAGCCTAGGGGCGCACCCCCGCGCGACGGCGCCGCGCGGGGGACTGACACAATGAGACCCATGCGACGACAGGCACGGGCCGCGCGCGCCGGGCGCGGCGCCGCCGCGGCGACCGTCGCCACCTTCGTCGCGCTGCTGTCGCACGTCTCGGCCGGGGGCCAGGTGCCCGGAGCGCTGGGCGTACTCGTCCCGCTCGCGCTGTCGTTCGTCGCATGCACGGCCCTCGCGGGACGGCGGCTCTCGGCTCTGCGGCTCGGCGTCGCGGTCGCGCTCAGCCAGGTGCTGTTCCACGGGCTGTTCGTCCTGGGCGCGTACGACCCGGGCGCCGCGGGCCACGTGCACGGCGCCGTGTTCGCGGCATCCGGTGCATCCCTTTCCGTGGTGTCGATGGATGCCACGATGAGCGCCGGACACCTGTTCGCCGCGGTCGCGACCACCGTCGCGCTCCATCGGGCCGAACGCACCATCGCGCTGCTGCGCGAGCTGGCCGACCGGTGCGTCGCGTGGGTCCGCGCGCGGGTGGCGCTGATCGCGGCCGCCCTCGGACCCGCCCCCGTCCGCCGGTCGCTCGCCGTCGACGCCGTGGCGGTGCGTCCCCTCGTCCTGATGCTCGTCCGGTCGATCGGGCGACGCGGGCCGCCGGTCGCGGCATCCTGACCCCCGCCCCACCTCTCTGACGGGTGGGGCGTCCGGCCGTGAGCCGGGTGCTTCGTGCGCCCACCGCGGCCGTCCCGCGTCCGCCGTCCACGCGGACGCCCCTCATCGATGACCCCGTCGCCACGGCGCGGGGCCCGGTCGCGCACGCGCGCCGCCGGAGGACGGGTGCCGCGCGCACCCGGGAGAAAGACACGACCATGCCTCGTTACAGCCCTGCCCCGATCGTCCCGACGGCGGTCCGCTCATGACCGCCACCACCCCGGCCCCCGCGACGGCGACCAGCTCGTCCGCCCGGCCGCGAGGATGGTTCACCCCGCTGCTGCGGAGGCTGCACTTCTTCGCCGGGATCCTCGTCGGACCGTTCATCTTCGTCGCCGCCGTCAGCGGTGCGCTCTACGCCGTGACCCCGACGCTCGAGAAGGTGCTCTACGCGCACGAGCTGACCGCGGCATCCGATGCCCCCGCCCTGCCCCTCGCGCGCCAGATCGACGCGGCGGAAGCCGTCGTGGGCGACGGGTCGACGCCCGTCGCCGTGCGCCCCGCCCCCGAGGCCGGGGCGACGACGCGCGTGATGTTCGCCGACGAGACGCTGCCCGAGAGCACGACGCGGGCCATCTTCGTCGACCCCGCCACCGCCGAGATCCGCGGTGACCTGCCCGCTACGGCACGAGCGGCGCGCTGCCGCTGCGGCACTGGATCAGCGACCTGCACCGGTCGTTGCACCTGGGCGACGTGGGGCGCTGGTACAGCGAGCTCGCGGCATCCTGGCTCGGGATCGTCGCCCTCGCGGGGCTCGGACTGTGGATCGGACGCTTCGTGCGCTCCCGCCGGGGACGCCGCGACCTGCTGCGCCCCAACCCGCGTCACACGGGCTACCGGCGACTGTCGGGATGGCACACCTCGGTGGGGATCTGGGTCGTGCTGGGCGCGGTGTTCCTCTCGGCGACGGGCATCACGTGGTCGACCTTCGCCGGGGCGCACGTGAGCGACCTCCGCGCCGCGGTCGGCGAGGGCACTCCCGCACTGACGACCTCGCTCGACGGCGGGGCGGCGGCGGGCGAGCACGCCGGGCACGCCGGACACGGGGGGTCCGCCCCCTCGGCCGGGTCGGCGGACCCGGCGACCTTCGACGCCGTCCTCGCCCTCGCCCGGCAGGTGAACGTCGACAGCGGAGACGTCGAGATCAAACCCCCGGCCGCCGCCGGGAAGGCGTGGGTGGTGCAGGAGATCCACCGCAGCTTCCCGACCGAGGTGGATGCCGTCGCGATCGACGCATCGAGCATGCAGGTGACCGATCGGATCGACTTCGCCGACTTCCCGCTGCTGGCCAAGCTCTCGCGCTGGGGAGTCGATCTGCACATGGGCACGATGTTCGGCCTGGCGAACCAGCTCGTGCTTCTCGCCCTGGCGCTGGGGATCGCCGCCCTCGTCGCCCTGGGCTACGCGATGTGGTGGAAGCGGCGGCCGACGCGCGGCCTCGCGGCTGCCCCCGCCCGTGCGCTCGGCGGGGCACCCTGGTGGGGGATCGCGATGGTTCTCGCCGTCGCGATCGCGATCGGGCTGTTCCTGCCCCTGGTGGGCTACACCCTCGCGGCGTTCGTGGTGATCGACGTGCTGCTCGGCTGGCGCGCGCGGCGCGCCGTCACGAGGCGCTGAGAACCGCGGCGGCAGTGCGCGGACACGGCCTTCCGGTCGACGTCCGCGGAATGCCGCCTCTTGCGTCGCACCGGCCGCGGCGCGCACCTCCGCCGTGAGAGGGAGGTGCGCGCCGTCGCGCGCTCGTAGCGTGGGAGGACCCCACCGGAAGGACTCCCGTGACCCTCGCCCGTCGCCTCACCGCCCTCGTCTCGCTCGTCACCGTCGCCGCCCTCACCGCGTGCGCGAGCGCGAAGCCCGCTCCGAGCGGCAGTCCCGCGGCATCCGTCGACATCCCGGCCACCCCGGTCGGAGAGCGCATGTCGTGGATCATCGACGTGTTCGAGGCCGAGGACGACACCACCCCGGCGCGTGGACCCGCGTGCTGGACGAGAACTTCCAGAAGCAGGTGCCGGCCGCGCAGGTGTCCGAGATGGTGAACCGGCAGATCCGTCCGGCCGCGCCCTTCACCGTGACCGCGTACACCGGGACCGAGACGCAGGCCCGCGCGACGCTCGCCGGCGCCTTCGGCGACCCGTTCGACCTCACGCTCGCGATCGACTCCGCGGGGCGAATCACCACCATGCTGCTGGGACCCGTCGCCCCCGCGTGGGAACCCTCGACCTCGCTCGACGAGGTGCAGCAGCGGCTGCGCGAGCTGCCGGGCCAGGTGAGCGCGCTCGTCCTGCGCGCAGACGAGACGGTGGTCTCGATCGACGCCGAACGCGCCGCGCCCCTGGCATCGGTGTTCAAGCTGTACGTGCTCCTGGCGGTGGCGGATGCCGTGGCATCCGGCGATCTGTCCTGGAACGACACGCTCGTCCTCGTCGACGCCGACCGCAGCCTGCCCTCGGGCGAGCTGCAGGACGCTCCCACCGGCACCGAGGTGTCGGTGCGCGAGGCGGCCTCGGCGATGATCCGCATCAGCGACAACACCGCCACCGACCTGCTGATCGGCCGGCTCGGACGCGAGCGCGTCGAGGCGACGGTGGCACGCAGCGGTCACGCCGATCCCGCCGCGCTGCGGCCGTTCGTGTCGACCAAGGAGCTGTTCACGCTCGGCTGGGGCGACCCCGCCGTCCGCGCCGAATGGGCCGCGGCCGACGAGGCGGGACGGCGTGCGCTCCTGGACCGCATCGACGCCGCTCCGCTCGCCGTCGAGGGCGAGAGGGTCGTGGCTCCCGCGTGGCAGGACGGATTCGATTGGTTCGCCTCGGCGCGGGATGTCGCCGCCGTGCATCGAGCGCTGCAGCAGACTCAGGATGCCGAGGTGCTCGGCATCCTGAGCGAGAACCCCGGGCAGGGGCTCGACGTCGGGACGTGGCCCTACGTCGCGTTCAAGGGCGGGTCGAGTCGGGGAGTGCTGACCGGCAGCTGGCTGGTGCGCGACGACGCGGGGGAGGCGACCGTGGTGCTCATGATGGCGGACACGGATGCCGCGGCGGTGTCGGGGGCGATGCCGGACTTCTTCCATCTCGCCGAGGATGCCCTGCGCCTGGCGCACTGACGGGGCTTCGCACGGGTGCGACCGCCGGCGGAGCGCGCGCCCGTCGAGGGATCGGGCGGGAGGCGCCGGCGACGGAACCTCCCGCCCGAGCCGGTCAGGCCTGGTCGGGGTCGGGCAGCCGCTGGGCGATCTTGCTCGATGCCGCGGAGTCGCGACCGACGCCGGGCTGGAACGCGGCGATCGGGTCGTCGGCGTCGACGTGCGGCTCGGCGCCGTCGTCGTCGGGCCCGGGCGAGGCGGGGGTCTTCTCGTTCGGGTCCGGCTCGTCGGCGTGCTCGTCCGCGTCGGTGTCCTCGGTGTGACGCGAGGTGGAACCGACCTCGTCCGTGCCCCGCTCGGTGAGTCCGTCGGCGGCGCGGGTGCCGACCCCGGGCAGGTCGTTCTGGCTCGATACGCCCTGGATGCGGGCCTCGTCGTCGGGGTCGATGCGCGCCGTGCCCACGGCTCCGGAATCGGCTCCGGCCGCACCCGCGGGCACGTCGGCGGCGGGGCCGTCGGATTCGGGGATGAGGTTCTCTTCGTCGGCTCCGGGCAGACGGTCGGCGGGGATGTCCATGGTGATCCTTCCGTGGGTGTGCCGCCACGCTAGGTCGTCGCCCGGCGGGCGGGGGCGGGGTTGCGCGACGCCGGGTCGCGGCATCCGGTCCGAGGAGACCCCGATGTCGGAGGGGCTGGATAGGCTCGACGAAGCTTCGAAAGGAATTGCAATGCAGCAGCGTCCCCTCTCCCGCACCGGCCGCGAGGTCTCGGCGATCGGTCTCGGCACCTGGCAGCTCGGCGCCGACTGGGGTGATGTCAGCGAGGACGACGCGCGTGCGGTCCTCGCCGCGTCGGCCGACGCCGGCGTCACCCTGTTCGACACCGCCGACGTCTACGGCGACGGGCGGTCCGAGCAGATCATCGGGTCGTTCCTCAAGAGCCGTTCCGGCGCCGACATCACCGTCGCGACCAAGATGGGTCGGCGCGAAGACCAGGTTCCCGAGAACTACGTGATGGAGAACTTCCGCGGCTGGCTCGACCGGTCGCGGCGCCTGCTCGACACCGAGACCCTCGACCTGGTGCAGCTGCACTGCCCGCCGTCGGCCGTCATCGACGACGACGCGACCTGGGACGCCCTCGATCAGTTGGTGTCCGAGGGCGTGATCGCCGCGTACGGCGCCTCGGTCGAGACGATGGATCAGGCGCTGTCGGCCCTGCGGCGGCCGAACCTGACCAACCTGCAGATCATCTTCAACCCCTTCCGGCTCAAGCCCCTCGACGAGGTGCTGCCCCTCGCCGCGCAGAAGAACGTCGCCGTGTTCGCGCGCGTGCCGCTGGCGAGCGGACTGCTGTCGGGCAAGTACTCCCGCTCGACGACGTTCGCCGAGAACGACCACCGCTCCTACAACCGCAACGGCGAGGCGTTCGACAAGGGCGAGACCTTCTCGGGCGTGCCCTTCGACGAGGGCGTCGCCGCGGCCGACGAACTCAAGGCGTCGCTTCCCGAGGGCGTGACGCTGCCCGCGGCGACCCTCGCGTGGATCGCCTCGCGCGAAGGTGTGACGAGCGTCATCCCCGGCGCGCGGTCGACGCAGCAGGCCACCGCCAACGCCCAGGCCGCCGACCTGCTCGACGGCGGCTTCGACCTCGACGCCTTCGACGCTCTCGTGCGCGACGTGTACAACCGCCGCCTGCGGGCCGAGATCCACCCGCAGTGGTGACAGCTGCTTGGGAGCGGATGCCACGGCATCCCGCGTCCTGAGAACGACGAAGCCGGGCCCCTCGCGGGACCCGGCTTCGTCGTTGCGGAGCGGACGTCAGCTGACGTCGCCGCGCCAGGCACCCGACTCGGCGCCGCGCGACTCGATGTACTCCTTGAAGTTCTCGAGGTCCTTCTTGACCGAGTGGTCGTCGGCGCCGAGGACGGCGCCGGCCTTCTCGAGCAGGCCCGTGGGCTCCCAGTCGATCTGCACCGTGACGCGGGTCTCGGCGTCGGACAGGCGGTGGAACGTGACGACACCGGCGTGGTTCTCGTCGCCGCCCACGCTGTTCCACGCGACGCGCTCGTCGGGGTGCTGCTCGGTGATCTCGGCGTCGAACTCGCGCTCCGCGCCGGCGATCTTGACCTTCCAGTGCGTGAGGGTCTCGCTCTTCTGCGTGATCGACTCGACGTAGCTCATGAAGTGCGGGAACTCCTCGAACTGCGTCCACTGGTTGTACGCGACGCGGACGGGAACGTCGACGTCGATGGTTTCGATGACCTGTGCCATGGTGTCCTCTTTCTCGGCGGCCGGCCCCCCGCGGGAGGTGCGGCGCCTGGTGTCGATGTCTTCCGGGGCTGGTCCCAGTCTTCGCGCGGTCCCGGCGACGGGCCCCGGGGGTTGAGCGATCGGCGTTCGTGCCCTATGGGCGTGGAGCCGCCGCGTGCTCTCGACCCTGCCGACCTGGGCTTCCGGCCCGCCGCCTCAGGCCCGGACCGCGGACCGCGCCGCCGTACGGCGCGCGCCGCCGGCCTGCCGCGGCCGACCCGCCGCGCCGGCCTCCAGCGCGGCGCGCGCCGCGGGCCTGCCGCCCATAAACGCTGTTCGTGCTGAGACACGCGGTGTCGGAGCGTTTATGCGCACGGATGGCGTTTATCGCGAGCTGGGGACGGGTTCCTGACGGCCGGCGCGCGCGCCGCCGGCCTGCCGCCCATAAACGCTGTTCGTGCTGAGACACGCGGTGTCGGAGCGTTTATCAGCACGGATGGCGTTTATCGCGAGCTGGGGACGGGCTCCCGAGGGCGGGCGCGGGCGCGGGCGGGCGCGCTCAGGCGCGTCCGCGCAGGATCAGGTGCCAGTACACCCACGGCAGCACGCGCCGGTCCGCGATCCACGTCGACCGGCGCTCGCGGTACAGCGACCGCCAGAACGGGATCGTGGGCTGCAGCCGCCCTCGCCGGTCGAACTCCGCGAAGACGACGGTCCCCCGCGACACGGTGAACGGCACGACGCTGTACCCGTCGTACCGAGAGGTCGGCTCGCGACCCGCGAGCACCGCGGTGAGGTTCTTCACCAGCGTCCTGGCCTGCTGCCGGATCGCCCCGCCCGAGGGGCGCGTGGCCACCCGTGCCGCGTCTCCGACCGCCCAGACCTCCGGGTACCGGACGTGCCGGAGGGTCTCGGGATCCACGTCGACCAGACCCTGGGGATCATCGGATGCCGCGAGCCCGCTGCCGGCGATCCACTCGGGCGCCCGCTGCGGCGGCACCGCGTGCAGGACGTCGTACGAGAGGGTCTCGACCGTCTCGCCGTGACCGATCACGAGGGTGCGGGTCGCGGCATCCACTTCTCGCAGTTCCCGGCTGTACCGCACCTCGATGCCGTACTCGTCGAGCTTGCGCTGCAGTTCGCGATCGATCGCGGGGATGCCGAACGGCACCGGATCGGGGCACACGAACACGACCCGGATGTCGTCGCGCACGCCGATCGCGCGCCACCAGTCGCACGCGAGGTACATCGGCTTCTGCGCCGCGGCACCGCACGAGGCGGGCTCGGGCGGCTGCGTGAACACGACCGTCCCCGCGCGCAGGTCGCGCAGGACCGGCGAGGCCTTCGCGGCGAGGGTGAAGTCGTAGTTCGACACGCCCTCGGGGGCGTTCATCGCCTCGGTCAGCCCGGGCACCTGCTCCCACGCCATTCGCAGCCCCGCGCACACGACCAGCTGGTCGTAATCCACGCGACCGCCCGACACGAGGTGCACGCGCCGGGCCTCGGCATCCACGGTGAATGCCTCATCGCGCAGCCACCGCACGCCCGGGGGGATGACGTCGGCCTGGGCGCGCACGGCGAGTGACGCCCGGGCGGCACCTCCGGCGATGTGCGACTGCAGCGGCGCGTACGCGTGCTGCTCGCGGGGTTCGATCACGGTGATCTCGCCCGCGCGGGCGCGCTGCAGGCGGCCGGCCACCGACAGCCCGGCATTACCGCCGCCGATGATCACGATGCGCGGGGGCGCGCCGGCATCCGCGGGGGAGGGGGAGTCGACCATGGGGATCCTCTCGTCTCCCTCACGGTGCGCCCCGGTCGGTCGTCGCACCAGCGCCTTGACAGCGGCGTCGGCGCACCCGGCTCAGGCGTAGGAGTCGGGCGGGACGACGTCGTCGGCGGGCTCGGGCACGACGTAGAGGCCCGTCGGGGAGTTGGCGGTCGACATCAGGGCCTCGAGCCAGGCGCGGTTGAGCGCGGGGGGTCGCCCGCCGTTGAACTTGAAGACGATGTTGGCCCGCGGGTGGACCCACACCGACGTCCGTCCGCCACCGGTGCTGATGTCGTCCTTCCACACGAAGTAGAACGGCTCGCCGCGGCGCAGCTTGTTGCCCACGACCACCTGGAGGTGCGCGAGGAGACGATCCTCGAAGTCGTTGCGAACGCCGCCCTCGTAGATGAACTTGCCCACGTCTCTCCTTCAGCGGGCACCGCGCCCGACCTTCTTCACTGTGCATTCGCTGTGTGCGTCGGTCGGGGGCGCGAGACCATGCGCGCCACCGCGAGACCGAAGGCGCCGCTAGAACATGCGCGCGATCTGCGCGGGGTTCTGCCCGTAGTGCTCGCGGTGATAGCGGGCGAATCGCGAGGCGCTCGAGAACCCCCACCGCCGGGCGACGTCCGCTACCGACACGGCCGTTCCCGCGCGCAGTTCCTCGTGCGCTCCGCTGAGCCGCACGCGACGCAGGTATTCGGTGGGCGTGGTGTCCAGAGCCCGGCGGAAGGCGTGCTGCAGGCCGCGCGACGACATGCCGGAGGCGGCCGCGATCTCTTCGAGCGTCAGCGGTTCCCGCGCATGCTCCTCGATGAACGCGATCGCCCGGCGGACGGTCCGCGGTGCCGCCGAGCGCTGGCGCTGCCGCTCGACGGCCTCGACGAAGGGGGTCGAGAAGGTCGAGAGCGTGGTGAGCAGCGCGTGCCGCCGCAGCTCTGCCGCGATGAGGTCGTCGTCGTGCAGCGACATGAGCGAGGTCGACACGTGCACGAAGGCGCGCTCCCACTGCGTGGTCGCGTCGCGACTACGGCCCTCCGGTTCCATCCGCCGCAGGACGAGTCGGTCGTCTCCCGAGGCGAGGCGGGCGATGCGTTCGGCGTCGCTGCGGTCGAACACGAACGCGCGGACCCGCGCCGAGCGCGCCCACTGCGCCTCCGCCCCGGCCTCGGACGTCACCCACGGACGCCGCGGATCGATCGCCCGCCCCTCGGCCTCGACCCGGGCGTCGTCGGCCACCAGTCGGCACGCCATGAACTGCTCGTCGACGCGTACCGAGGAGTGCACGCCGGCGCCGAGCTCGTACGACACGGTCGAGAACCCCGGGAGCTCGACCGAGGTCCACGCGAAGGCGATATTGCGGGGGTCGACGCGGTCGAGACGGGCGCCGGGGATGAACTGCTTCCACACGCGTTCGACGTCGTCGACGCCGTGCGAGCGCACGCGCAGGATCTGTCCCATGATCTTCCTTTCGCCGCGGCGAGGTGCGGCTGACTGTTCGGCGGGGGAGGCGAGCGGCCCTACGGAGGGGGTGGTGGGCCTGTCAAGGGTCGGGGCGGGGGGCGCCCTGCGACGTTGGATGGGAGACACCGCCGATCCCGGCGGTCACCGCGTCCGACGGAAGGACCCCCATGAGCGACGCTTCGATCGACCCGACCCCCGACGCGACCACCCCCGCGGCCGACGTGGGCATCGCGGGCGTGCAGCCGTTGCGCGACGGCGACACCTCCATCGAGCCGGATCCCGCGCTCGACCCCGCTCAGGCGGAGTGGGATGCCACGACCGCCCTCGACGAGGGTGCCGACCCGGACGACATCAACCCCGAGACGGCGACGGGTGCCGACCCGGCCGAGATCGCCGACGGCGAGACCGAGATCCCGTTCGAGGACCTGCACCCCGAGTCCACGGGCACGGACTCGCAGGGCGAGGACCCCGGCGTCGTCGAGCTCGGCGAAGAGGGACAGGGCGATCTCGCCCCCGAGGACATCTGACGCTGTCCCGACGCCCCGCGTCCCCGTGAAGGGGGGCGGGGCGTCGCCGCGTGCGCGCGACGCGGTCGAGCGTGCGGCCGCATCTCGGGATCGTTCCGGTTCCGTTGCGCTCACCTGCGCCTCACGCACCCTCGGTCGCCCGTCGGAGCCGACGCAGCGGGGTGGCCGCCCGCTTCATCCGACGGCCGGCGTAGGGCACTCCGCCGCCCACGCGCAGCGCCGCAGCGATCCAGCTCGTCACCGCACGCTCGGCGACCCAGAGGGGAGCCCACAGGGCGGCGGACGGGGAGAAGACGTGGCGACCGTGGTCGCGGCGTCGCCCGATCTCGGCGGCGACGATGCTCGCGCCGAAGAGGAGACACAGGATGCCGGGCCGGCGCCGCAGCGCGAACATCGCCGGTGCGAGGGCGAGCTCTCCCCCCATCCGCATCGGCTGGGCGAGGCTGTCGTACGCCTGGCGGACGCGCTGACCGAGGAACTGCCGTGCCGTCGGGGGCCGGCGCGGGACGAACAGGTCGGGCCGGCGGCGCACTCGACCGCCGCGTGCGCGGACCGTCCGTTCCATCTCGAGGTTCTCGAAGAGGGTCTCCTCGTCGTACCCGCCCGCGAGGATCGACCGGCGCACCGCGTACGTCCCCGGGTAGTCGTTTCGCGCGCAGCGGTTCACGAGAGACCTCGCGGTGTCCCAGCGGGCATGCCACGGACCCGGAACGAAGACGTTCTGCGGAACGACGAGATCGGCATCCCGCAATCCCGACACGAGCGCGATGAGGCTGGACCTGTCGTGGCGCACGTCGTCGTCGGCGATGACGACCCGTTCATGCCGGGCCAGGGCGAGACCGCTGACCACGCCGCACGCTTTGCCGTTGCCCCGGCGCGACGCGGGAGCGACCTGGCGTACCCGCGGGGGAAAGGCCGCGGCGTGCGCGGCGAACCGGGCCTGCTCGGAGCCGTCCACGACCGTCACGTCGATCCAGCGCACGACCACTTCGAGGTACGACGCGAGATCGTCGAGGTCGTGGTCGTCGTCCCAGCGCAGCGGCAGGACGTATTCGGCGTCCAGGCGCATCGCTCCGACTCCTCAGGCATCCGTGCGGAAACCCGACGCCTTGTGGCTCCCGTCGCACAGCGGCTTGATCGTCGACAGTCCGCACCGGCACAGGGCGACCGTCCGGCGGGCGCGCGGCAGCTCGGCGCCGTCGTCGATCACGACGCGCGCGGCGCCGCGTAGCAGGAGGGGACCGTCGGGGTACGCGGTCACGGTCACCCGGTCGTCGCTCATCGCTCGTCCTCGGTGCGCAGCGACGACTGCCCGCGCGACCAGCGGTCGAGCATGTGCCGCCCGACGCGGTCGTCGACCTCGAGGCAGGCCGCGGCTCCGAAGACGATGTCGGCGAGCAGGTCGGGCCTGTCCTCGGCGAGGGCTCCCGCCAGATCGCGGCCGGCGATCTGCTCGTGCACGGCGTCGGCTTCGACGTGCTCGTCGAAGTACTCGCAGACGTCGTCGCCGAAACCGAGGCGCCGCAGCCCCTCGGCGTAGAGACGGTTCGGGATCGACGAGGTCATCTCGAAGGCGGCGAGGTGGCCCACGATCGCGCCCACGAGTCGGCGGTTGAGCCCGAACATCGACATCGTGTTGTGCGACGCCAGCGTGACGGCGGGCACGTCGTCGATGTAGGCGCCGTAGGTGTCGGTGAGGCCGGCGGAGCGCACCGCCCGCGCGAAGAGGGCCGCGTGCATCCGCTCGGGTCGGCCGGCGCCGTACTCGTCGGACTGGATCTCGACGAGGGCGGCCTTGGGGCGGCCGGTGAGGCGGGGGATCGCCCACGAGTGCGGGTCGGCCTCGCGCAGCGTGTACACGGTGCGGTGCACGAGGAATTCGTGCGCCTGCTCGACGGTCGCCTTGCGCGCGAGATGCCGCGACAGGCTCGGACCGCCCTCGGCGCCGGTCATCGCGAAGAGCGCGCGGGCCACGGCATCCGCTGTCGCGGCGGGCAGTTCGGGCAGGCTCACGCTCCGCCGCAGCGACGCTTCGAAGGCGTCCTCGAGGATCCGGCGAGTGGCGATCAGAGCGGGGTCCCACTCGAGGTCGGCGCGCAGGGCGCGGAAGGAGCCGTAGGCCGAGGCGTACAGCGCGAAGAGGGCGAGCTGCAGGTCGTCGTCGCGCTCGATGTCGGCGGATGCCAGGACGGCGGCGTCGGCGAGGCCGGTGTGTCCCGAGGGGGTGCCGTCGACCAGGTGCTCCAGGACCGCCGCGCTGACCGGCCCCCGAGGGGTGAACGGCAGGCCTCGCGGGTCGGCCTCATCAGCGGGCGCGGCGGGGACGGGGGAGATCAGAGTGGGGGGCACCCGGGAACTGTGCGTCGGAAACGCGGGGGATGCCGAGGCCCTTGACAATCCGGCCGGGATCGCGAGGAGGCCGCGCGGGTGGGAGCGTTCTCTCCGGGGCCCGGCGTCAGGGGCGGGCGCGCGATTGTGCCCGAAGGGTCTGCACCCCACAACCCCCGTGCCAGACCCCCCGGCGCCGCCGTTGCGTGGGCCTCGAGGCGTTCCCGCGGTCGACCGACCGCTCATCCCCGGGGCGCGACGAGGAGAGACGATGTACTTCCACCGGCAGGAACTTCAGCACGCGGCCACCCCCGAGAAGCCCGACGCGGTCTACGCCCGAAAGCTGCAGGAAGTGCTCGGCGGCCAGTACGGCGAGATCACCGTCGCCCTGCAGTACCAGTTCCAGGCGTGGAACATGCACATCCCGGGCAAGTACCGCGACCTGGTCTTCGGCATCGGCGCGGAGGAGATGGGCCACGTCGAGATGCTCGCCGTGATGATCGCCCAGCTGCTCGAGAAGGCGCCGCTCGGCATCACCGAGGACGCCGTGCAGAGCGACCCCACGGTGGCCGCGGTGATCGGCGGAACCGACATCCAGCACGGGATCGTCGCCGGGGCCGGCGCGCGCCCCGTCGATTCGAACGGCAACCCCTGGCAGGGGAGCTTCATCACCGCGAGCGGCAACCTGCTCGCCGACTTCACGGCCAACGCCAACGCCGAGATGCAGGGCCGCGTGCAGGTCGCACGGTTGTACCACCAGACGGACGACCACGGGGTGAAGGACCTGCTGGCCTTCCTGCTGGCTCGCGACACGATGCACCAGAACCAGTGGATGGCCGCCGCCGCCGAGCTGCAGGCCGAGGGGCTCGAGAAGCTGCCGGTGCCCAGCAACTTCCCGCTCGACAAGGAGGACCGCGACGTGGCGTACCAGTACATCAACTTCAGCGACGGGGCGAAGGCCGGCGACGGCACCTGGGCGTCGGGGCCGACGCCCGACGGGAAGGGTGAGTTCAGCTACCTGCCCGAGCCCCCGGCCGGGGTGCCCATGCCGCCGCCCACCCACCCCGATGCGCGGTTCTACGGCACGACCGAGGTGCCCAACACGGTCGAGAAGCTCGCCGGGCGCGCCCAGGACGCGCTGCACAAGGAATGAGCGGCGTCGAGGCGGCGGTGCCCGGGCCGCAGACCGCGCAGCGCTCGGGCGCGAGCTTTCCCACGATGCGCAGCGCCAAGGTGCCGCGCTCGATCGTGGCCGGCCCGTACGGCCACCCCTTCCACCCGGTGGCGGTGACCGTCCCGATCGGTGCGTGGTCGTCGAGCTTGGTGTTCGATCTGCTGGCGCTGGCCCGCGACGATCCGCGGGCCTTCGCGACGGGCTCGCGGTGGCTCGTCGCGATCGGCCTCGGCGGAGCGGTCGGCGCGTCCGTCCTCGGTCTGCTCGATCTCTCGCGCATTCCGAAGGGCACCCCCGCGCGACGCACGGCGCTGGTGCACCTCGCCCTCAACGTCACCGCGATGGCCCTGTTCTCGGTCGGACTGGTCGTGCGCCTGCTCGACCTGGGCCGCGTACCGCTCGTCGCCTTCGCCCTGAGCGTCGTGGCATCCGCGGGACTCGGGGTCTCGGGGTGGCTCGGCGGCAAGCTGGCGTACCGCTGGGGCGTGCGCGTCGCCGACGAGAACACCCAGCGCGAGGGGTTCGAGACGGCCTGATCGGCCGGGGTCGTCAGCGGGGTCGGCGCAGGGGAACGCGCGCCCAGCCGCCGCTGACGGCCCCCTCGTCATGGTGGGCGCCGAGCACGGCACCGGTGGTCGTGGGCGCGGGACGACGGCGCAGGCCGAGCGATCGCTGCAGGGCGCGGATGAACCGGTCGAACACGCGCGGCGCGAGGACGCGCAGCGGGCGGGTGACGAATTGCGCCGCCCCCACCCCCACCTCGAGGCGCCGGCCCCGGACCACCCTCTCGATCGCCCGGGCGACGCGCTCCGCCGAGACCACCGGCGGCAGGGGGAAGGGCGTCCGCCCCGTCGCGTTCGCGGCGCGACGGTAGATCGGGGTGTCGATGCTCGCGGGGAGCACGATCTTGACCCGGATGCCGCGGTGCCCGAGCATCTCCTGCCGCAGCGATCGCGCGAAGCCGAGCAGACCGTGCTTGGCGGCGACGTACGACGAGACGTAGGGACCCGCCACCTGCGAGTACAGCGATCCGACGAAGACGATCGTGCCGCCCCCGCCGACCCGGAAGTACGGGACCACGGCCCGCGCGGCGCGCATGTGCCCCACGAGGTTGGTCTCGATGACGCGGTCGCGCACGGCATCCGGGGTGTCCTCCACCGACCCGTACGAGAACACCGAGGCCGAGCCGATCCACACGTCGATGCGGCCGAAGCGTTCGACCGCGGCGTCCGCTGCGCGCTGCGGGCCGTCGGGCTCGGCGAGGTCGACGCTGACCGTGTGCACCTCGGCGCCGGCCGCACGGCAGTCGGCCGCCGCCGAGGCGAGGGCGACCTCGTCGCGGGCGACCAGCACGAGGCGCGCGCCGCGTCGCGCGAAGCGCAGGGCCGTCGCCCGGCCGATACCGCGGGATCCTCCGGTGACGACGACGACCTGCTGCGGCATGGGAGCTCCTCGGGTGGGGTGCGGGCGGATGCCG
The DNA here is from genome assembly GCF_003075375.1 of Microbacterium testaceum. Taxonomy (GTDB): domain Bacteria; phylum Actinomycetota; class Actinomycetes; order Actinomycetales; family Microbacteriaceae; genus Microbacterium; species Microbacterium testaceum_E. The sequence continues at coordinate 134,891 of NZ_QDFT01000002.1, forward strand.
CGCCTGCGGGGAGACGTTAGGCCCGGCCGGCCGGAACGCCGCGGGGGTTGACGCCGCTCCGGCGGCGCGCGGGGGTGCCGGCGCCGACCGCCTCGCACCCGGTGGACCGTGGCGGCGGAGCGGACGCGCGCGATAGCCCCCGTCGACGGGTCCCGCAACCCCGTCGCCCCGACGACCGCCCCGACCGGAGGGTGGCGCCATGACGCCCCGTGAGACCGCCTCCGCCGGACGCACGACCGACGGCATCCGCGAGGTCGCCGAGGGGGTCGTCATGATCACCCGCGCCGAGACGAACAGCTATCTCGTCGCCACGGACGAGGGGATCGTCCTGATCGACGCGGGTCTTCCACGCAGCTGGCCGCTGCTCGAACGCGCGCTCGCCACCTTCGGATCCCTCCCCGACGACCTGGCGGGGGTGCTGTTGACGCACGGGCACTTCGACCACGTCGGCACCCTGGAGCGGCTGCAGCGCGAGCACCACGTCCCCATCCACGTGCACGCGGCGGACGTCGAGCTCGTCCGCCATCCCTACCGCTACGACCGCGAGGCGAGTCGGGGACTGTATCCGATCGTCCATCCGGGTGGCATCCCGATCCTGTTGCGGATGACGCTCGCCGGCGCCCTCGCGGTGCGCGGGGTCGACGCGCGCGGCGACATCGTGCCCGGTCGACCCACTCGCGGGGGGCTCGTCCCGCTGGCCACTCCGGGACACACCCACGGCCACGTCGCCTTCCACCATCCCGACCGGGGACTGCTCTTCACGGGTGACGCGCTGGTCACCCTCGACCCCTACACCGGACGCGCCGGTCCGCAGATCGTCGCCCGCGCGGCCACCGCCGACAGCGCGGAAGCCCTCGCCACCCTCACCCCGCTGACCGCCACCGGCGCCCCCGTCGTGCTGCCCGGGCACGGTGCGGCGTGGACGCGCGGCATCCATCGAGCCGTCGCCCTCGCGCTCGCCGCGGGTGCCCACTGACCTCTCGCGATGCCCGGGCGCGGTAGCGTCGTCGGCGTGACGGATGCCGCGAATCAGACGTCGGCGATCCGTGCGCTGTGGGGCGCGACGCATCCCGGACCGACGCTCGTGGTGACGGTGCTCTCGCTCGCGCTCGGCCTCGCGGCGGGGGTCGAACCGGCGCGGCTGGTCCTGCTGGTGATCGCCGTCTTCGCCGGACAGGTGTCGGTGGGCCTGTCGAACGACGCGATCGACGGGGCACGGGACGCCGCCGTCGGGCGCACCGACAAGCCCATCGCCGGGGGCGCCGTGTCGCCCGAACGCGCCCTGGGTGTCGCGATCGGCGCCGTCGTCGTCGCCCTCGGGCTGTCGCTGCCGCTCGGACCGGGCCTGCTCGCCGCCCACGCCATCGCGCTCGCGTCGGCGTGGGCGTACAACGCGGGTCTGAAGTCGACGCCGTTCTCGATCGCGCCGTTCCTGCTGAGCTTCGGGCTGTTCCCCTCGTTCGCGACGCTGTCGTCCGGGATGCCGGTGCTCGCCGCCCCGTGGGCGACGCTCGCGGGCGCCGCGCTGGGCGCCGCCGTGCACCTGACCAACGTCGTGCGCGACCTCGACGACGATCGCCGCACCGGCGTGCGGGGACTGCCGCACCGCCTGGGGGCGCGGGTGTCCGTGCTCGTCGCCGCGGCCGGGATCGTCGTGGGTGCGCTGGCCGTGCTGCTCGGGTCGGGGGTCACGGTGAGCGGCCTCGCGTTCTTCGCCGCGGTGGTCGCGGTCGCCGTGGTCACCGCCGTGCTGGTGGGGGTGCGGCCGCCGGGCCGCGCGGTGTTCCAGCTGACGATGCTCGCGGCGCTGCTGTTGGCGGCGCAGCTCGTCGTCGCCTGAGCCGGCGGTCGCGCCCGCCGAGGGCCGTGGCGCCGGGAGACCGCGGTTCCGAGCCGGGCCGCGCGGTCAGGTGCCGCGCGCGGCGCGGTCCAGACGCATCGCGTAGGCCCGCGTGAACCCCGCGCCCCCGGCCCCGCGCAGCACGGCGCGCAGCGCCGCCGACCGCGCACGGTGAGCGGCCGGAGCCGCGGCCCGGCCGAGCAGCGTGTTGAGGAACGCCAGGCGCGCGGCGTGCCGGGCCGAGGCCAGGCGATCCCGCTCCCAGCCCGCGAGGGGGGTGTCGTCGCCCGCGCGCACCCACGGTGCGAGCAGCGGCGCGAGCGTCAGCGCGTCGAGCAGGCCGAGGTTCATCCCCTGCCCGCCGATGGGGCTCACCTCGTGGGCGGCGTCGCCGATCACCACGACCCGCCCGCGACGCAGGGCCGGGGCCACCGCGCGGCGGACGCCGAACGTCGAGGCCCCCGTGATGTCGACCTCGACCCCCGTGCGCGCGGCGACGGCTTCGCGCAGGAAGGCGTCGGCATCCGGGATCTCCGCGGCACCCGCCCAGGCGACGAGCCGTCGACGACCGTCCGGAAGGGGGAACGACTCGACGACCCCGCCGCGCTCGAGGTGCACGCGGGCGATCGGGCCGCCCGGCGCCTCGACGTCGGCCATCGCGTACCGGTCGGGGTAGTGGTGCGTGCGCACCGCGCCGGGGCGGTAGACGAGCTCTCGTCCGGCCCACCCGGATGCCACGACCACCACGCTGGCGCGCAGCTCTTCGCCCGCCGCGGTCACGGCGCGGACGCCCGACCGCTCCTCGTGCAGCGCGGCGATGCGGATACCGTGCCGCACGGGAGGGGCGAGCGCGGTGAGCACCTCGAGGGTGTCGGACTGCGGCAGAGCGGCCACGTACGGATGCCGCGCGCGCAGCCGGTCGAAGCGGATCTCGGCCAGCACACGGCCGTCGGCTCGCGCCTCGCCGCGGCCGATGCGCACGGCGCGCGCGCGGATCCCGTCGGTGGCACCGCACGCCTCGAGCAGGGTCAGCGCGGGGGAGTGGATGCCGATGGCCCGCGTCCCGCCGCCCACGGCGTCCCGCCGGTCGACGATGTCGACATCCACCCCGCGCCTGCGCAGGTCGGCGGCCAGGGCCAGGCCCACGGGCCCCGCGCCGACGACGAGCACCTCAGGCATCGCGGGCACCCCCCGGTGCGGGAGCGCCCGCCGCGCGTCCCCGCGCGACCGCGAGCACCCGGAACGGGGCGGGGGTCAGCACCCGCCACGGCGCGCCGAGGGCGGCCGCCAGTTCGGGGGCGCGATAGCTGCGGCGGATCGAGCGCAGGCCGTCGACCCGCAGGAACGTGCCGACCGAGAGCGGGGCGATGCCCACCGCGTACAGGGCGTAGGCGAGTCGTCCGCGCGCGATGTCGGCGTGCAGCACCGATCCGCGCGAGAGCGCCAGCGAATCGTCGGCGAAGGTGTCGAGCGCCCCGGCGTCCAGGTGGTGCAGCACGTGGTTCGACAGCACGAGGTCGAACGTCTCGCCGGCGGCGATGAGGTCGCCCGACCCCTGCGCCGTGAACCGCACGCCCGGGCGCGAGCGGACGCGCGCGGCGTCGAGGGCGCGGGGGTCGGGGTCGGCGCCCACCCACTCGACGTCGAGGCCGTCGCGTCGGGCGAGCCCCGCGAGGCGCGCGACGACGTCGCCGCCCCCGCAGCCGAGGTCGAGCACGCGAGCGGGCCGGCCGAGGGCGCGCAGCTCGGGACGCACGTGCGAGCGATAGACGTGGCCCCACGCCGAGACGAGGCGGTTGACCACGTCGAACCGGCGGTACGTCGCGGCGAGGGCGCGGGGATCGCAGTGGGGGTCGTCCATCAGCTCGGTCAGCGCGGTGTCGCGCCGGTCCAGACCCGCCATCACGCTCACGCGGCCGCGCGACGCCGCGTCAGGGTCGCCGCCTCCACCGTCAGTCCGGGGCCGAAGGCCAGAGCGGCGACGCGGGCGCCGTCGGCCAGGGCGGCGTCGGCGAGCAGGTCGCGGAGGATGAACAGCAGCGTCGCGCTCGACATGTTGCCGTGCGCGCGCAGCACCTCTCGCGAGGGCGCGAGGGCTGCGGCATCCAGGTTGAGCGCGCTGTCGACGCGGTCCAGGATGCTGCGGCCGCCGGGGTGTACGGCCCACGCGTCGACGGCGGCGAGGTCGCCGAGCACGTCGGTGGCGATCGCGGTGATCTCTCGGCCGATGATGCGCGGCACCTCGGGCGTAAGGGTCATCTCGAAGCCCGAGTCGCCCACGGTCCAGGCCATGTCCTTCTCGCCGTCGTCGGTCACGTGCGTGGCGAAGCCGTCGAGGTCGAGACCGTCGTGCGCGCTGTCCGCCGAGGCGACGATCGCGGCCGCCGCGCCGTCGGCGAACACCGAGGCCGCGACGATCTGATCGGGATGCGACGAGGTCTGCCAGTGCAGCGAGCACAGCTCGCAGCACACGACCAGGACCACCGCGGCCTCATCGTTTCCGACGATTCGCGCCGCCAGCCGCAACGCCGGGATGGCCGCGGCGCAGCCGATGAAGCCGAGGTGGTAGCGCTCGACCGTCACCGGCAGGTCGAGGTCGCGGACCAGGTGGTAGTCCGGCCCCGGGGCGAACATGCCCGTGCACGACACGGTGACGACGTGGGTGACCGCCGAGGCGTCGTACGCCGAGCCCTGCAGCGCGGCGCGCGCGGCCGCGGCGAACAGGGGCGGGGCGGCCCGGCGGTACTCGTCGTTGCGTGCGCCGGTCGGGGGCATCAGCAGCGTGTCGCCGTCGCGGACGGCCAGGCCGTCGTCGGCCGCGCCCGCCAGCTGGGGCAGGACGACGTGGCGGGTGTCGATGGCGGCGGCGTCGAAGGCGGCCCCCACGAGGCGTTGGCTCTTGCGGTCGAACCCGGGTTGCGCGGCGAACAGGTCGCGCAGTGCCGATTGGGTGACGCGGGTGTCGGGCAGAGCCGTGCCGATCGACACGATGCGGGCGGTCATGCCTCACTGTAGACACGCTTTCGCGAGACGGGCGCGGGGATGGTGCGCGGGTCCCGCCGTGTCTAAGGTGCGGGGTCGCGAAGCGGCGCGGGGGAGGCGGCGTCGGAACCGTACGGCGCGTCAGGCGGCCAGGGCGTCCGAGAGCAGCAGGCCCGAGATCGCGGCGCGGTAGTCGTCGATCATGCGGCGGCGGTCGAGGCGGCCGCGCGCGGCCAGGGCGGCGGCGCGCATCTCGGGTCGCAGGGCGAGCGCATCGTCCCACGCCCGCACGATCGCGTCCTCGTCGCGCGGGGTGACCAGGCCGAAGCCGGCCACCATGCGGGCGGCGTCGCCGACGTCCGTGGTGACGGGGATGGCCCCGGATGCCGCTCCCTCGACCAGGCACAGGGGCGACGCCTCGCCGAACGCGCTGGTGAGGGCGACGACGTCGGCGATGCGGTACAGCTCCGGCATGTCCTCGCGCAGGCCGAGGGCGTGGACCGGCACGTCCGCGGCGACTCCGCTGTCGGCGCGCAGGGCGCGGAAGGCGGGGTTGTCGGGCGTCATCCCCGAGCCGCACATCAGATAGTGCGCACCGGGGGCGGTGCGGGCGTGCCGGGCGACGGCGCGCAGGAACAGCCCCGGGTCCTTCATGGCGTCGAAACGAGCGGCGAGCAGCACGACCGGAGCCTGTTCCGGGATGCCGAGACCCGCGCGGATCCGACGCCGTTCCGCGCGCGTGCCGGGACGGAATCGACGGGTGTCGATGCCGTTGTCGATGACCCACGCATCGCGGGCCGCGACGCCGGCGCGGGCGTAGGCGGACGAGGTCGACTCGGCGCAGGCGATGGTGGCGGTCACGGCGCCGGAGGCCGCGGCATCCACGAGCCAACCGAGAGCGGGACCGGAGTGCGTCGGATCGGAGCGGTGCAGGCACGCGGCGAGGGGGCGGTCGGGGAGCATCCCGGCGCGCTGGAGGGCGACGACGAGGCTGAGGGGCTGCTCTTTGAGCGAGAGGACCACGTCGGATTCGGCGATGAGGTGGGCGGCGAGCGCGAGCTCGGCGGGGGTGAAGTCCTCGGGAGCGATGGGGCGGTCTCCCGCGACTCTGTCGAGGGTGTCGATCATCACGCCGGCGTCGCGCAGGCGCCGGAACCGCGTGTCGTCGCGGGCGAACTGCACCGAGGCGTCGCGGCGCGCCGCCGAGGTGAGCGAGAGCACCCGGTGCTGCTGCGCGCCGCGGTGGGCCAGACCCGCGACGACGTCGGAATGCAGGATCCGCGCGCCACCGGCGAAGAAGCCTTCGTAGAGCGACAGCACACGGACGGGTCGGGTCATCGGGATCGCCTTCGCTGCCGGGGACGGGGACCGCGGATGCGGTCGTCCCATGCTGGAGGCAGAACCCCGGGTGATGGGTTACGCCGCGAAGACCATCGCGTGAACGCCCGGACACCGATCCGTTCGCCGCGAAAGAGCCGACGCGCCGGCTCCTGGGGGAAGGAACCGACGCGTCGGGGGTGGGGGCTGCGGGGTCAGGCGCGGGGCGCGACCGCCAGGGATTCGCCGGCGTCGCGGGTGCGCGACCAGAGCCGCCGCGGCGCGGGGCGCTCGCGGTATCCGTCATCCGAGCGCGGGACGATGCCGTTGCCCATCGCGGTCGACATCGCGATGCTCCACACCGAGCCCGCCTGCTGTCCGCTCTGCTGTCCGTAGATCATGGTGTTCTCCTCGCTCCCGTCTCCCGACGGGACGTGCGCCCGCATGTCGGCGGGGCTTCTGCTGTCAGTCATAGACCGTCGCCGGCGTCGCCGAGAGCCTCTTGACAGCGGTGCCGCCGTGCGCGTGCGGACGACAGGGGGCGCGCCGCGCCGCGCGGCCCGCCCCCTGTCGATCAGGCGTCGGCGACGGCGTCGCGGGCGTCGCTCGCCCGCTCTCGCACGCTCGTGGCCGCGTCGGTCGAATCGTCCTTGACCTGTTGAACGGCTTCGGCGGCCCGATCCTTGACGGCGGCGGCCGCCTCGCCCGCGGGCTGACGGAGGTCGTCGACCAGCTCGTGCGCGACGTCCTTCGCCTGCTCGACGAGGGGTTCCGCCGCGTCCTTCGCCCTCGCCGCCGCATCGCGCTCCGCACGGGACGGGGGGATGAGCGCGGCCGCGATGAGCCCGGCGGCGAAGGCGGCGAGGCCGACTGCCAGCGGGCTGCCCTTCGCGGAGTGACCGACGTCGTGCGCCGCATCGCCCGCTCGATGGGCGAGCGAGGCCGCCGCAGAACCGGTGTCGTCCGCCGCGCCCATCAGGCGCTCGCGCACGCCGCGGACCGCGCCGTGCAGTTTGTTCTTCTGCCGGTCGACGATCTTGGACGGTGTCACCTTGTCGGCGAGGGCGTCCACGTCGGACCCGAGGTCCGCACGGGTGCGCTCGATCTCGGCGCGGATGGCTTCTGGTGAGTCGGTCATCGGTTCTCCTCGTTTCTGGTGAATGCATCGGGGATCTCCTGCAGGGTCGCCGCGGTCTGCGGAGCGCCCTGCACCTTCCCGAGTTCGGAGCGGCCCGTCGCGTACAGCACGGCCGCGAACACCGCCCAGAGCGCGGCCACGACGAGTCCCGACCAGCCCCAGCCGATCAGGGTCGCCAGCGCCGCCCACAGTGCGAGCGACAAGAAGAGCACGACCATCCCGCCCGCGTATCCGGCGGCGCCCAGGAGCCCGCCGGCCTTCGCCGACTTCGACGCGGAGTCCTTCAACTCCGCCTTGGCCAGCGCCAGTTCCTGCCGCATCAGCGTGGACATGTCGCGAGTGACTTCGCCGACGAGCTCGCCGAGCGAGGTCGTCGCGGCGCGCTGCTCAGACGGTGTGGGGTCGGTCATGCGAGCCCTCCTCACGGATGCCGTCGAGTCGAGCGGCCGATTCGGTGTACAGCGGAGGATCCCCACCGTCGGCGTCGTCGATCAGTCCCGTGTCGTCGGTGCGTCCCGCGTCGTCGACCACCGCGGTCGAGCCGGCGAGGCCGCCGCCGACGGCGGGGGCGGTCGCGATCGGGACGGAGGGGTCGGAGCCGGCGGGCTCGTCCGTCCGACGGGCCGCGGCATCGGCGTCCGCGAACAGCGGTCCACCCGACGCGGACGGGGTGTGCGATCCGCCGGCGGTCGCACCGCCGTCCGTGGATCCGGCCGCGATGGCTCGTCCCAGTCGTCCCGCCACGATGCCCGCGACGGCGGCGACGGCGATGAACGTGCCGGGTCGCCGTCGCGCGAAGCTCGCGACGTCTTTCATCAACTGCTGCGGATCGCGATCGGCCAACCATGAGCCGACCGTGGTCACGTGTCCGGCGGCCCGGCGGACCAGGTCGCCGGCGATGCCGCCGTTCTCATCGGCATCCGCCATGCGCGTCAGATCGTCGCCCATCGTGCTCAGGCTGTCGGCTACCCGCTGCTGTTGCGTCGCGGCATGGTCCGAGAGCTCGCGCCCCGATTGGGCGACGAGATCGCCGAGCTGCGCCTTCGCCTCGCTCGCGACCGCCGCGGCCTCGTGTGCGCTGCTCTCGACGACGCCCTGCGCGGCGTGGCCGGCCGCCTTCGCGGTGTCGGCTGCCTCGTGCGTCGCCGCACCCGCTTTCGCGGATGCGCCGGTGTCCTCGTCGTGCGAGGTGGTGAATTGCGACATGTTCGCTCCTTCCGTCCGGGAAGGTCCGGTCTAGGGGCGACCGAGGGGGCTTGACGCGGGCCTTGCGCCATGGTGGGCATCGTGCAACGCGCGCAACGGCCCGAGGAATCGCGGTGGGCGGTCCGTGGCGCACGTCGCCCTCGCGAGCCCGCTCCCGGCGCGGCGTGCGACTGGGTACGATCGACGGTCGTGCAGACGTCTTCCGACACTCCCTCGCCGACCCCCGCGGAGTCGACCCTGCAGCGCGCGCTCCTGGCGTACGGCGAGGCGCGTCGTTCCGCCGCCGTCGATGCGCGGCGCGAACTGTCGCTGAACGAGCTCGACGCCCGGGCGCTCCTGTTCATCGCCGAGAACCCGGGCGCGCGTCCCTCGCACGTGCGCGATCACCTCGGCATCACCTCGGCGGGGGTGACCACGCTGATCGACCGGCTGGTGCAGCGCGAGGCGGTGCGCCGCGATCTGGACGACGACGATCGCCGCGTCAACCACATCACCGTGATCGTCGATCTCGACTCCCCGCCGTGGTGCCGCCTGCGCGCCTTCGACGACGACATCGAGTCGGCGATCGCCTTTCTCGACCCGACCGAGGCCGACCGCCTCGCGAGCGTGATCGACGAGTTGACCTCCGCCGCGACCCGCTGAGACGCGGACTCGCGCGGGCGAGCGGCGGGCCGACGTGCGGAGGGCGCGTCCCGCTCAGTCCGCGGCGGATGAGGTCGCGAGGAACGCTTCGGAACGCGCCTGCAGGAACGAGCACAGGGCGGCGAGGGTCGACAGTTCCCCCGCGAGCGCCATGACGCGCCCCGCGGGCAGGGGGGCGGCATCCTCCCGGGGTTCGAAGGTCACGGCCCAGGCGGTCGATCCCTCTTCGGCTCCGGGCGCGACGAAGAAGGTCGTCGAGACGCTGCGCAGCTTGGCCGCGATGAGTCCGGCGTCGGAACCGTCGTCGCTGTCCTGGGGGATGACGCGCAGGATCTCTGCGTCGTCGTAGCCGAGGTCGCGGAAGTCGTCGACCCACTGCTGCAGGGTGGTCATGGTGCGGAACGGCATCGGCATCCCTTCGGCGAGCGGCGCCGAATGGCGACCGGGTCCATTATCTCGATGCAGATGCCCGCGAAAGCGCTCGGATGCGGAATGCGATTGCGTAACGCGGCTTTCGAATCGCGCACGGCGTCCGGGGGCGCCGAAATACGCGAAAGGCGCCTTTCGCCCGGATACGGTGAATGCGGGTGGGGGCACTCTGATTCGCGGGATTCGGCTCGACGACTGCGTGAGAGCGGTTTCATATCGCGCTCGACCTCATCGGGCAATGGTCTTGCCGCACATTCTCGGACGATTTAGGAAACTCGCGTGGAGCATACGAATATCGAATCCCGGGACGCCGAGACGGTCGAGCACCTCTGGCAGAGCGTCGTGCCCGGAGCCCGGATCTCGCGCACCGAGGCGATCCAGCCCGCGCTGGCGTGGCATGCCGCGACCGAACCCGGCTTCGCCATCTGCGACTACACGATCGGCTCGACCATGCTCGTCGAGTCCGACCCTCGTGACCAGGTCGTGCTCGGGCGCATCGCCGGCCCGCGCGTGACCGGGACCTACCGCCGCGAGCGCATCGACACCTCGACCCCCTTCATGGTCGTGGACCGTCCTCTCGAGATCGCCTTCACCGGGCGCATCGCCGGATCGGCCGTGTCGTTCGCACGGTCCGACTTCGACGACGCGGCCCGCCGCCTGTCGGGCGACGACTCCCTGCGCGTGCGCGCCACCGGGCACGGGCCCGTGAACGAACAGCGGCTGCGCTACTGGTCGCGCACGTGGGAGTACAGCCGCGACGTGCTCCTGCGATCCTCGGAGCGGACGCCCCTGATCGAGCAGCAGGCCCGCACGCTTCTGCTCGAGGCATCGCTGCTGACCTTCTCGACGACGTTCACCGACGCGCTGGCCGCCGGCCGCCCCTCGCGCCCGCTGCCCGCGCCGGTGCGCCGCGCCAAGGCGTTCGTCGAGGCGCACGCGGCCGAACCCGTCGTGCTCGCCGACATCGCGCAGGCCGCCCGGCTCTCGCCGCGTGGTCTGCAGTACGCCTTCCGTGCCGCGACGGGGCGCACCCCCATGCAGTACCTGCGCCGGGTGCGCCTGGACGCGGCGCGCGCTGAGCTGCGCAACGCCGACCCCTCGGTCGAGACGGTCGCGGCGATCGCCGCCCGGTGGGGGTTCTCGAACCTCGGTCGCTTCGCGGCGATGTACCGGGGCGAGTTCGGCGAGACCCCGTCGACCACGCTGCGCTCCTGAGCCGGCGGGCCCGCGTCGCCCGCCCGTCAGTGCCCGGCGCCCATGCCCCCGCTCAGGCGGTCGTGGAACAGAGCGGCCGTCGGGTTGAGCCCTTCGAGTTCGACGGTGGTGCCCAGGTGCGCGTACTTCGTGCGCACGGCATCCAGAGCCGCCACCGTCGAGGCGTCCCAGACGTGCGTGCGCGACAGGTCGATCACGACCCGTGACGGATCGCGGTGGTAGGCGAACTTCGTGGTGAGGTCGTTGCTCGAGGCGAAGAACAGCTCGCCCTCGACGACGTAGCGGGCGAGGTCGCCCTCGACCGTGCGGGTGACGCTCGTGAGGCTCGCGACGCGGCGGGCGAACAGCACGGCCGCGGCGACCACGCCGACGCCGACGCCGATCGCCAGGTTGTGCGTCCACACCGTGACCGCCACGGTCAGCACCATCACGATCGTCTCGCTCAGCGGCATTCGCCGCAGGGTCGAGGGGCGGATGCTGTGCCAGTCGAACGTCGCGATCGACACGACGATCATCACGGCCACCAGCACCGCCATCGGGATGATCGCGACGACGTCGCCGAACGCGAGGACGAGGACGAGCAGGAAGACGCCGGCCAGGAAGGTCGAGATGCGGGTGCGCGCTCCCGAGGCCTTGACGTTGATCATCGTCTGGCCGATCATCGCGCAGCCGCCCATGCCGCCGAACAGGCCCGACAGCACGTTCGCCGCTCCCTGGCCGAGCGACTCGCGGGTCTTGGACGAGGGGGTGTCGGTGATGTCGTCGACCAGGGCCGCGGTCATGAGCGACTCGAGCAGACCGACGATCGCCATGGCGACGGCGAACGGCAGGATGATCCCGAGCGTCTCGCCGGTCAGCGGCACGTTCGGCAGCAGCAGCGAAGGAAGACTCTCGGGCAGGGCGCCCTGGTCGCCGACGGTGGGCACCGAGATGCCGAACACCACCGCCGCGCCGGTCAGCAGCACGATCGCGACGAGCGGGGCCGGGACCGCCCGGGTCAGCCGCGGCAGCAGGTACATGATCGCCAGGCCCGCGGCGGCGATCGGGTACACGGCCCACGGGACGCCGATCAGCTGGGGCACCTGGGCGATGAAGATGAGGATCGCGAGGGCGTTGACGAAGCCGACCATGACGCTGCGGGGGATGAAGCGCATGAGCTTGGCCACCCCGAGCAGGCCGAGGATTACCTGCAGGATGCCACCGAGGATCACCGTCGCGAGCAGGTAGTCGACGCCGTGCTCGCGGGCGACGGGCGCGATGACGAGGGCGATCGCGCCGGTGGCCGCCGAGATCATGGCCGGCCGCCCGCCGAGGAACGCGATGGCCACCGCCATCACGAAGGACGAGAACAGGCCGAGCCGGGGGTCGACGCCGGCGATGATCGAGAACGCGATGGCTTCGGGGATGAGCGCGATCGCGACGACGAGGCCGGCGAGCACCTCGCGCGTGAGCAGGCGCGGGGAGCGCAGGGCCTGAAGGACGGTCGGTTCGGGGCGCGGGCGCGCGAGGACGTCTGTCATCGTGTCTCCGGATGGTGGGGGAGGGGACCCGCGGCGACGCGGGGAAGAATAGAGGGGTCGCGATCGCGACCGAGAGAAACTCTACCGTAACGTGAGGGTTGCGGGATCGGGGATGCCATGACCGAGGAGCGTCCGATGCAGATCGGCGAGCTCGCCGAGCGGACGGGCCTGTCCATCCGCACGCTGCGCCACTACGACGAGATCGGTCTGTTGCGCCCCTCGGCCCGCAGCGAGGGCGGCTTCCGCCTGTACACGCTCGACGACGAGTCGCGGCTGCTGCTCATCCGACGCATGAAGCCCCTCGGCTACTCGCTCGAGCAGATGGGCGAGCTGCTCGCGGTCGTCGACGGTCTCGAGGCCGATCCGCGCGACGAGACCCTGCGTGCCCGCCTCGCCGACATCCGCACCGAGGCGCGGGAGCGGCGCGAAGAACTGCGGCGCAAAGCCGCCGCCGCCGACGAGTTCGTCGCCCAGTTGGAGGCTCGATGACCGCCCACGACCTCACGCTCGAGGGGCACGGCATCCGTCTCGATCCCGCCCTGCCGTCCGACGCCGCCAAGGCGTGGCCGCTGACCGACCCGCAGCTGTGGAGCCGCATGACCACGGCGTGGGCGGACTCGGTCGACGCCTACGCCGCGCGCGTCGAGCAGCAGCGGGCGACTCCGGGGCTTTACGCCTTCACGGTGCGGGATGCCGTCACCGGCGCGGTCCGCGGGGCCACGACGTTCTACGAGTACGTGCCCGCGCAGGGGCGCGTCGAGATCGGTACGACGTGGTACGGCCGGGCCTTCCAGGGCGGGGCGACCAATCCCGCGGCCAAGCTGCTGCTGCTCGAGCACGCCTTCGAGGTGTGGTCGGTGAACCGCGTGGCGCTGCGGTGCGACGCGCGCAACGAGCGCAGCGCACGGGCGATCGAACGCCTCGGGGCGACCCCCGAGGGGCGCCTGCGGCAGCACCGCATCGCTCCCGACGGCTCCGTCGGCGACACCCTGTACTTCTCGATCCTGCGCGCCGAATGGCCCGCCGTGCGCGCGGGGCTCGAGGCGCGTCTGTCCTCCGCCGCGCCCGCCTAGCCCGGCGCCCGGTTCGGCCGCCCGCGGGTCGTCCTCGGGCCGCCTCCGGGCCGCCTCCGGGCCGCCCTCGGGCCGCGAGACTGCACGCGGCTGACAACTCGGCGACATCCTGCAACCGGGATGTCAGAGGCGTGCAGTCTCGACGGCGCGGCGGGCGCGGCGGGCGGGGCGGGGTCAGGCGCGCGCGGCGGCGGCGGCGCGGCGGCGGGCGAACGCGCGCGCCTCGGCGAACAGCTCGAGGTCGATCTGCACGTGGCGGCGGGCGAGCTCCGCGGCCTCGTCGGGCGAGGCGGCGACGATCGCGGCGACGATGGCGTCGTGCTCGCGTGCCGCGCGCGACTCCATGCCGCGGTGGCTCTCGCGATCGCCCCACGGGTGCGCGGGCGCCGACAGCGACAGGTGACGCTCGTGCTCGAGCAGGATCTCGCGCAGCGCGGTGTTGTGGGCGGCGTCGATGATCGCGAGGTGCAGCAGGCTGTCGGCGCGTTGCTTCGGATCGCCCGAGGGTGCCGCGTGAAAGGCGGCGAGCCGCTCGCGCATCGTCGCCAGGTCGGCATCCGTCCGTCGTTCGGCGGCGAGGCGGGCGAGCGAGGAGTGCAGCAGAGAGCTCGCGGTGCACGCGTCGACGAGGTCGCTCCAGCGCTCCTCGAACCACCGGTCCACGCCCACCACCACCGAGTCGGGCCACTCCTGGGCGACGAAGGTGCCGCCGCCCCGGCCTCGGCGGCGCTCGATGAGGCCCCGCGTCGACAGGTCGTCGAGGGCCGCCCGCACGGTCGTCCGGCCGACGCCGAGCAGGGGCGAGAGGTCGCGCTCGGCGGGAAGACGCGTGCCCGGCAGGAACTCACCCACCGCGACAGCGGTGATGAGGCGTTCGGTCACACGCTCCACCAGGGGAGCGTCGTCGGTCTCGGCCATGGGGTCCCGTCGTTTCCTCCATGTTAATTCCGCAGAAAAGGTTTGCCAACGCACCTTTACCGGGTCCACGATGACTCCATGCACCGCGAGATCACCGTCCCGTTCCACGACGGCTTCACCTGGGCCCGCCTGACCGAGCCCGCCGAACCCACCGGCGCCGCGCCGCTGTTCGTCCTGCACGGCGGACCGGGAATGGCCCACGACTACGTCCGCAACCTCGACGCGCTCGCCGATCTCACGGGCCGCACGGTCGTGCACTACGACCAGATCGGCTGCGGTCGCAGCTCGCACCACCCGGACGCTCCGCGTGGACAGTGGATGCCGCAGCTCTTCGTCGACGAGTTCCACAGCCTTCGCGCGGCCCTGGGGATCGAGAGCTACCACGTGCTCGGTCAGTCCTGGGGCGGCATGCTCGGCGCCGAGATCGCCGTGCGCCGACCCGCGGGGCTCGAGGGTCTGATGATCTGCAACTCCCCGGCATCCATGCAGCTCTGGCTCGAGGGCGCGGCGCGCCTGCGCTCCGAACTGCCCGCCGAGCACCGCGAGGCCCTCGACCGTCACGAGGCGGACGGCACCCTCGATCACCCCGACTACGTCGAGGCCACGCGCGTGTTCTATGAGCGCCACGTCTGCCGCATCACGCCCATGCCCGAGGACTTCGTCGACAGCGAGGCGCAGATGCTGGCCGACCCGACGGTGTATCACACCATGAACGGGCCCAACGAGTTCCACGTCGTCGGCACCGGACGCGACTGGACGATCATCGACCGCCTGCCGCAGATCGAGGTGCCGACCCTCGTCGTCGCGGGCGAGTTCGACGAGGCCACGCCCGAGACGTGGGCGCCGTTCGTCGAGCACATCCCCGGCGCCCGCTCGCACGTGTTCGCCGGCGCGAGCCACTGCACTCACCTCGAGATGCCCGACGTCTTCCGCGGGGTCATCGCCGACTTCCTCGCCCCGCTTCCCTGACCCGAACCCGCCCCACCCGCACACGCCCCACCCGAACCCGCCCGCCCCACCCGAACCAGGAGTCTCGATGTCGAAGACCACCCCCGAGGCCCAGCAGCAGCTGGAGTCCTTCGGCTACACGCAAGAGCTCAAGCGCTCCATGTCCACCCTCGACCTCGTCGTCTACGGCCTGGTCTTCATGGTGCCGATCGCCCCCTGGGCCATCTTCGGCGTCGTCTACAACGCCGCCAGCGGCATGGTCCCGCTGGTGTACATCACCGGCGTCGTCGCGATGATCTTCACCGCTCTCGCCTACGCGCAGATGTCCAAGGCGTTCCCGATCGCGGGAAGCGTCTTCTCGTACGTCGGCCGCGGACTGCACCCCACCGTCGGCTTCTTCGCCGGGTGGGCGATCCTGCTCGACTACCTGCTCGTGCCGACGCTGCTGTACGTCTTCGCGGCGTCCAGCATGGCGGGCATCTTCCCCGACGTGCCGCAGTGGATCTGGGCGGTGTCGTTCGTGATCATCAACACCGTCATCAACGTGCTCGGCATCGGCTCGATCAAGATCGCCAACCGGGTGATGCTCGTCATCCAGCTCGCTTTCGTGGTGATCTTCGTCGCGATCGCGATGATCGCGCTGAACGCTGGAACGATCCCCGGCGCCGAATTCACCATGGCCCCGGTGTGGGATGCCGAGAAGGTCAACCCCGCGCTGATCGCCACCGCCCTGTCGATCGCGGTGCTGAGCTTCCTCGGCTTCGACGGCATCTCGACGATGGCCGAGGAGTCCACGGGCGACCGCAAATCGGGCGGCCGCGCCATGATCATCGCCCTGCTCGTGGTCGCCGTGCTGTTCATCACCCAGACGTGGTTCGCGAGCGCGCTGGCCGCCGGCACCGTGTCGTTCGGCGACGACGAGGTCAACAACGCCTTCTTCGTCCTGGTGGCCAAGGCCGCCGGTTCGGGCTGGGCGACGGCGTTCCTGGCCGTCAACGTCATCGCGGTCGGCATCGCCAACGCCGTGGCCGCCCAGGCCGCCACCTCGCGCCTGCTCTACTCGATGAGCCGCGACCGCCGCCTGCCCGCGTTCCTGTCCAAGGTCACCGCGCGTCAGGTGCCGATGGCGGCGATCCTGCTGGTCAGCGGGATCTCGCTGGTGCTCGTGCTGTTCTTCGTCGGCCAGATCGCGGTGATCTCGTCGCTGGTGAACTTCGGCGCTCTGCTCGGATTCCTGCTGCTGCACGTGTCCGTCGCCGTGTACTACGTGGGCAAGAAGAAGTCGAAGAACTACCTGCTGCACCTGATCGTGCCGGTCGTCGGGTTCCTCATCATCGGCTACGTCCTGCTCAACGCCGACATCACGGCGAAGGTCGGCGGCATCCTGTGGCTCGTCATCGGCGCCGTCGTCTACGTGATCTTCGCCCGCCGCGACCGCTCCACCCCGGCACCCTCGCCCGAGCGCGCCACCGCGACCGCGGGCGAGGGCGGCGGCGAGGTGGCCCCCCGATGAGCGACGTGACCCACTCCCTCGGCAGGGAGCACGGTCGCCCGGGCTTCGATGCCTCCGTTCCCGCGGCGCTGCGCATCCAGCCCGGCACGGGCGAGACGATCGCGTTCGAGACCGACGACGCCGTCTACGCCGAGCTGCACGAGCACGGCGACCTCGCGGCCCTGCGGGCGCCGATCAACCCGGTCACGGGCCCGGTGTACGTCGAGGGCGCGCGTCCCGGGGACGCCCTCGCGGTGCACGTGCACGAGATCCGCCTGGGCGCCTACGGCTGGTCGCAGAGCCTTCCGGGAGCGGGCGCCCTGCAGCACCGCATGCCCGATCGCGTCGTCAGCCGGCGGATCCCCATCGACGCCGAGGGGGTGCACCTGACCGACCGTCACGTGGTCGCACCGCGTCCGATGATCGGGTGCATCGGCACCGCCCCCGCCCAGGGGCGCAACTCGACCGTCATGCCGACGACGGCGCTCGGGGGCAACATGGACGTCACCGACGTCGCCCCCGGCGCCACGGTGTACCTGCCGGTCGAGGTCGAGGGAGCCCTGCTGTCGATCGGCGACATCCACGCCGTCATGGCGCGCGGTGAGTCGTCGTTCGTCGCGATCGAGGCGGCGGGCGTCGCGGTCGTCTCGATCGAGCTGATCCCGGATGCCGGGCTGCGGGCGCCCCGGATCGAGACGGCCGACGAGTGGGTCTTCGTCGGTCTGGGCGACCCGGTGCAGGAGAGCATCCGCCGCGGCTACGAGGACGTGTTCGACCACCTCGTGGACGAACGCGGGTGGGACCGGATGGACGCCTACGCCGTCATGAGCGCGCTCGTGCACAGCGAACTGGGCGGTCCCACCGGTTCGGAGCAGCCCGACCCGCTGCACCCCTTCCGCGCCGTCGGGGCGGTGACGCTGCACCGCCTGCCCAAGAGCGTGCTCTGACGGTCCGCCCGTCGACCGCGATTCGGACGAGCGCGGGGGCCGTGTAAGATCGTCCCTTGGAAGTGTGTCCGAGCGGCCTAAGGAGCATGGCTGGAATCCATGTAGGCGGGGTAACTCGCCTCGCAGGTTCAAATCCTGTCACTTCCGCCAGACGAAGAGCGTCACCCACGAGGGTGGCGCTCTTCGGCGTTCACCCCACCGTTTCGCGATCGGGGGCGGTCGTGACGGCGCCGGGTCGGACGACCAGGGCGCGAGGCAGCAGCCGCGCGCGAGCGCGGCGGCCGGCGCCGACCCGCGCCGCCAGCGAGGCGCGCACCCGCTCGACGGCCGCGGCCAGCGCGGGGCCGCGCGCGGGATCCGCGGCGTCGCCGGCGTAGCTCGCGCGCTCCAGCGCCTCGCGCAGCAGGTCGACGTCGTCGGCCTCGGCCCCGTGCTCCTCGACCAGTCGTGCGGCGAAAGCGCGCGGGGACTCGGCACCGGGGGCGGGGATGCCGAGGTCCACCGCGTCCTCTCGCACGGCCGTCCACGCGGCCACGGGATCGCCCGCCCGCGCGTCGGCGAGGCGCCGGCGACGCAGCACCGACCGGACCGTGCCCGGCGCGGCAGCCGCGACCAGCAGGACCAGCAGCACCACGACCGGGACGACCCAGCCCGTGCCGACGCGCGTGCCGACGGTGCCGCCGGCGCCGCCCTGCGCGTCGATGTCGCCGCGGTCGGCCTGCGAGGGTGCGGCCGAGGGGGCGGCTTCGGGGGCGGCGGCATCCTCTTCGGGAGTGGTCGGCGCCGTCGTGCCCCCGCCGGTCGTCCCGGAGGCGAAGTTCGTGGGCACCCCGAGGCTGTTGGTCGGTTCGAACGGCACCCAGCCGATGCCCTCGAAGTAGGTCTCGGGCCAGGCGTGCAGCTGACTCGACGACACCGTGTACTCGGTGCCGCCCTGCTGCGGGATGCTCGACGCCGTCCCCGGCAGGTAGCCGATGACGATGCGGGAGGGGATGCCGAGGGTCCGCGCCATCACGGCGAACGCCGAGGCGTAGTGGACGCAGTAGCCCGCCTTGACCTGCAAGAAGTCGGCGACGGCGTCGAGACCGGCGCCGTCGAAACCGGCGTCGACGGGGGCATCGAGCGAGTAGCGGAACGAGCTGCCGCGGAACCACGACTGCAGCGCGATCAGCTGGTCGTACGGGTTCTGCGCGCCGGCGGTCACCTCGCGGGCGGTGTCGCCGATCACGGCGGGGACGTCGGCGGGCAGCGCGCTCAGGCTCGCGTCGACTCCGGGGCCCCCGGTCGAGCGCGAGCGGATCTGCTCGAGCGTCGGGCGGGGGACGTTCGCCTGCACCTCGTAGACCTGGTCGCGCGTGGACCCGGCGCGAGTGACGACGGTGCGGTTCTGCGGCATCCCGAGCCAATCCCCGGTGAGACCCGAGACGGTCGACGCGGGGTAGGGGACGGGCAGCCACGGGCTGTCGAGCTGGTCGACGGTCACGGTGGTGGTCCAGTCGGCCAGGGTGATGTCGCCGTCGACCGCCGGGGCGTCGAAGACGGGGCCGTCCGCGGGCACGGGCACCGTGTCGGAGCTGTCGGGCTGCCACACCGTGCCGTCGAAGGTCGACAGGGTGACGGCGCGCAGATACGGCGCGGTGGGGGCCGTGGTGCGGACGGTCAGCACGTCGACCTCGCGCGGCTGGCGCAGGTCGTTGCCGAGCTCGAGGTTGGGGTTGATGGTGGTGCCGACGCCGCCGGTGCCGCCCGTGGCGAAGCGCAAGCCGGGCTGGGGCAGGAGCGGGGTGGCGACGATCGCGACGATCACCGCGACCGCGGCGACCCCCAGTGCGGTCGCGGACACCCCGAACAGGTGCGGGGAGCGGGCCCGCGTCTCGGTGGCGGTGCGCGCGCGGGTGTCGACCCGCAGGAGGAACAGCAGGGCGGCGGCGAGCAGCACGAAGGCCACGACGTCGACGTCCGAGGGGATCGCGATCGTCGGGATCAGCGAGACGGCGACCAGGCCGACCCCCGCGAGCAGCGGCATCCGCGCCGTCAGGACGACGTGATCGAGGACGATCGCCAGGCCCCCGATCGCGGCGACGAGCAGGAACGCCAGTCCCGTCTCGGGTACCACGGGTGCGACGCCCACCCTGATCTCCTCGGCCGCCGCGTCGAGAAGGCGCGGCACGGTGGCGAAGGTGCCCGGGGTGGGGACGACCAGGAGCAGCGAGGTGGTCCGACCGAAGATCGCGGTCAGCAGAGCCACTCCCGCGACGATCTCGGCGACGCTCGCGAGCACGGCGGGAAGGCGCGCGAGGCGCACCAGCAGACCCGCCCCGAGCACTCCGGCGGTGACGAGCACGGCACCCGCGACCCAGGGGCCCGGGGCGATGACCGAGAACACCGGCAGCAGCGCGGCGGCGATCGCGACGAACAGACCGAGCGTCAGCAGCGAGGCATCGCGTCGGCGGCGGGGGGTGCGCAGCACCGTGACGTCAGCGCCCGACACCGGCGTACCCCTGTTCCATCGCGTCGTCCCAGGCGGCGGCGACATCGCCGCCGGGCTGCAGGATCGCGGCCCGCCATCCCCCGGCGCGCAGGCGGTCGAGCTCGACGTGCTCGGTGACGACCAGCAGCACGGGGAGCGCGGAGTGGTTCGCCACGCCGCCGAGCGTCGCGCGGTCCTCGGGCCCCAGAGCCCCGGTGATCACGACCACCGGACCGGCCAGCGCGGCGGCCGAGGCCGGGACCACGCGGTGGGCGGGGTCGTCGGGGCGAGCGCGCAGCGACGCGAACCCGGCGGCCGCGGCGCGGGCCTCGACGTCGTCGCCGCCGTCGACCGGGTCGGTCAGCAGCGTGCCGTCGCTGTCGACCACGTCGACGGTGTAGCCCTCGTGCACGAGCCGCGCGACGACCGACACGCACGCCGTGACGGCGGTCTCGAACGCCGCGTCGGACCCGGGGGCGTGCGTGGCCGCGGGGGACCAGCGCGAGACGGCCCGGTCGAGGACGACGGTCGCCGCCGGGCTGGACTCCTGCTCCTCCTGCCGCACCATCAGCGTGTCTCGGTGGGCCGTCGCCCGCCAGTGAATGCGGCGCATCGAGTCGCCGGGGGCGTAGGGGCGCGCGACCAGGTTGTCGGCCCCCTGGCCGAGCTGCAGGGTCGTGGTCTGCCGCGTCCCGCCCGCCTCACCCGAGGCCGAGGGCAGCGCACCTAGGTCGACGACCGCGGGGGCGACCGTCACCGGCGTCGTACGGCCCAGCGCCAGGCGCCGCCGGAGCAGGCCGAAGGGATCCGTCGTGACGATCTCGAACGGACCGAGGGCGTGGATGCCACGCGTCCTGCCCACGATGTCGTAGCGCGCCTGCAGGCCCCCGCCGCGGCCCGAGAGCGTCGACGCGGTCGCGGGGGAGGGGCCCTCGGCGAGTCCGGTCACGCCCGACGGCAGGACGTCGCGCCACCGGCCGGGACCGCTGGGCAACGTGCTGCGCAGTCCCGCCCGCACGGCCACCGTCGCCGAACCGCCCACCTCGGGGACTTCGGGCGTGATCGCCCGCGAGACCGTTCCGGCCCCGCGGGTCAGCAGCAGGGCCACGGCCGAGGCGGCCAGCAGCGCCACCATCAGCGTGGCGAAATACAGGAGTTCCGGGATGCCGGCGCGCTGCGCGATCACGAACGCCGCCACCGCGAGAAGCAGCGCCCCCGTTCCGCGCAGGGTGAACGGCCACCAGCGGCGCACGCGGCGACTCACGTCCTCGACGCGAGGGGCACCCGCACGCTCGTGGCGATGCGCTCGAGGGCGTCGACCACGACCGCGGCCCCCGCCCGTCCGCCGGCCGCCGACCGGTTGGGGATCAAGCGGTGCGCGAAGACGGGTGAGAGCAGCGCCGTGATGTCGTCGGGGATGACGTAGGCCCGCCCGTCCAGTGCCGCGCGCACCTTGGCGGCGCGCACGAGCTGCAGGGTCGCGCGCGGGCTCGCGCCCAGGCGGATGTCGGGGTGGCTGCGCGTGGCCTGCGCGAGGGCGACGACGTATTCCTCCAGCGCCGGGGCGACGTGCACCCCGCGCGCCCACGCGATCATCGCCGTCACCTGGCGGGCGCTGACGACGGGGGTGAGCCCGTCGAGCGGATTGACGGTGTCGCGCTGACGGAGCATGAGCGCCTCGGCGGCGGCATCCGGGTACCCCATCGAGATGCGCAGCAGAAAGCGGTCGCGCTGCGCCTCGGGCAGCGCGTAGGTGCCCTCCATCTCGAGCGGGTTCTGCGTCGCGACGACGAGGAACGGCGAGGGCAGCACGTGCGTGCGCCCGTCGACGGTCACCTGGCGCTCCTCCATCGCCTCGAGCAGCGAGGACTGCGTCTTGGGCGAGGAGCGGTTGATCTCGTCGGCGATGACGATGTGGGCGAACACCGCGCCGGGGGTGAACTCGAACTGCCGCTGCACCGGGTTGAAGACGGAGACGCCGGTGATGTCGCCCGGAAGCAGGTCGGGCGTGAACTGGATGCGGCGCACGTCGGCGTCGATCGTGGCGGCCATCGCCCGCGCGAGCATGGTCTTGCCCACGCCCGGCACGTCTTCGATGAGCAGGTGCCCCTCGGCCAGCAGGGCGATCAGAGCGCTGCGGACCGCGTCGGGCTTGCCGTCGATGACCCGCGACACGGATGCCACGATGTCCCCGGTCAGGCGGGCGAAGGCGTCCGCGTCGAGGGGGCCGTCGGCCCCCGGGCGGGCAGGGGCGGTGTCGGCGCGGCGCAGCCGTGATGTCGCCTCGGGCGTGACCGTCTCGTCCATGGCATCCCTCGTGTCGCGGGGGCGGAGGCGCGTCCTCGCCGCCGTGACCTGATCGTAACCTGCGTCTCGGGACCCGGGGGCGGAATGGGCGGGGCGCACAGGCGTCACTCGGGTGATGCACCGGACCCTAGGATCGGGGCATCGGCCCAACGGAGGAGCCCGCGCATGGCAGCTGCCACCCCCCACGCCTTCACCCACGTCCTCGCCGTCGACATCGGGGGGACCAAGGTGGACGCCGCCGTCGTCTCGGTCGACGCCGAGGTGGAGCGCTCCAGCGTCCAGCGCCGACCGACCGGGCGCGACGCCGACCGCGACACCATCGCCCGCAACGTGCGCGACGCCGCCGCCGCGGCGCTCGCCGCCGCGCCCGACGCCCGCGTGGGGGCGATCGGCGTCGGAAGCGCCGGCCCGGTCGACCTGCCGGCGCGGACCGTCTCTCCGCTGAACCTGCCGCTCGCGGCCGGTCTGCCGATCGACGAGGTGCTCGGCGGTCTCGTCGACGGCCCGATCCACCTGGCCCTCGACGGGACGTGCATCGCGCTCGCCGAGCACTGGCGCGGAGCGCTCGTCGGCTGCGACGACGCGATGGCGATCGTGGTGTCGACGGGGGTGGGCGGCGGGTTCGTGATGGGCGGTCGGCCCATCACGGGAGCCAGCGGCAACGCGGGGCACCTGGGCCAGACGTTCGTGCGCACCATCGAGGGCGACGAGGTGGTGGCATCCACCCTCGAAGCCGTCGCGGCGGGACCGGGGACGGTCGCGTGGGCCCGCGCGCAGGGCTGGGCGGGCGAGACGGGGCTCGACCTCGCCGCGTCCTGGGCGGCGGGCGACGAGATCGCGGTGCGCGCGGTCCGACGCTCGGCCACCGCGGTCGGCCAGGCCATCGCGGCGGCGGCGACGCTGTGCGACCTCGAGGCGGTCGCGATCGCCGGAGGCTTCGCCCAGGTCGCGCCCGACTACGTCGATCAGGTGCGGACCGCGGCGCAGGCGGCCTCGCTGCACGCCTACGCCCGGCGCTGCCGCATCGTGGGGTCGGGTCTGGACGGCGACGGTCCGCTGCTGGGCGCGGCCGCCCTGGCGCTGCGCGAGCTGCGGGACTGAGCGTCCCGCGCCCGCGCCGTGTGAGAGACGCCCCGCGCGTCGGGTAGGCTGTACTCGGCTCTCCGCGTGGCGGCATCCAGGCCAACTCCCCCAGGACGGAAACGTAGCAAGGGTAACCAGGCTCTACCGGGTGCGCGGAGGGTCTTTTTCTTTGCCCGGATGCCGTTCCCGGCTCACTCGCGGCGGTCGGCCGTCCCCTCCGCCCGGTGCGTCTTGCGCCGGCGGCGCACCGCGGCGATGACGACCGGCAGCACCGACACCGCGACGATGACGATCACGAGCACGTCGATGTTGTCCGCCACGAACGGGATGCCGCCCAGCAGCACCCCCACAAGGGTCATCGCGCACGACCACCCGACGGCGCCGACCGCGTTCCACAGCAGGAAGCGGCGATAGGGCATGTCGGCCGTCCCCGCGACCAGCGGCACGTAGGTGCGCACGACGGGGACGAAGCGACCGACCACCAGCGACAGACCGCCGTAGCGCGCGAAGAACGCCTCGGCCTCGGCCAGGCGCGCGGTGCTCAGCAGCCTGGCGTCGTCGCGGAAGAGGCGCCTTCCGAAGCGGCGGCCGAGCCAGAAGCCGACCTGGTCGCCGGCCAGGGCTGCGATCGAGGCGACCAGGGCGACCTGCCACGGGCTGATGCCGAGCGGACCGCTCAGGATCGCGGCGGTGACCAGCAGCGAGTCGCCGGGCAGGAAGGGGAAGAGGACCCCGGATTCGATGAACACCAGCAGCGCGATGCCGCCCAGCACGAACGGGCCGAAGGCCTGCAGCACCGAGGCGGCGTCGAAGGGATTCAGGGCGGTGAGCATGGGCGGACGTCCTCCGGTCGATGGCGGTGGGTCCGCCCGTGTCGACGCGCATACGCCGACGAGGCCGACTGTAGGACCCGTGCTCCCAGACGCCGCCCAGATTGACGGCGGGGGCTCCTCGTGGATGCGTTCGCGCGTCAGCCGCGGGCGAAGGGCCCGTCGAGCACCGCCCACTGCAGCAGCATGATGGTCTTGGCATCCTGGATCGAGCCGTCGCGGATCATCGACAGGGCCTCGTCGATGTCGTACTCGAGGATGTCGATCTCTTCGCCCTCGTCGATCAGGCCGCCGCGGTCGCCCTCGCGGGTGGAGCCGTCGTAGGCGGCCGCGAAGAAGTGCAGGCGCTCGGTCACCGACCCCGGACTCATGTAGACGTCGAACACGTGCTGCACGTCGTCGACGCGGACGCCCGTCTCCTCCTCGGCCTCGCGACGGATCGCGGTGACGGGGTCGTCGTCGTCGAGCAGCCCAGCGGCGGTCTCGACGAGCATGCCGTCGGGGTGGTCGTTGACGTACACGGGATAGCGGAACTGCCGGGTCAGCAGCACGGTCCGTCGTGCCGCGTCGTACAGCAGGATCGTCGCGCCGTTGCCGCGGTCGTAGGTCTCGCGCGTCTGGGTGACCCACTCGCCGTCGTCACCGCGGTAGCGGAAGGTCGTCGCGCGCAGCACGTGCCAGCCGGCGGCGAGCAGCTCGACGTCGTCGACGCGCACGCGCGGGTTGCGGTCGAGGTCGCGGCCGGTGAGGTGCAGACCCGTGCGGCCGCGGTGGTCGGGGACGGTGGTTCCGGGGGCGTCAGAGGTCACGGTCGCGAGCCTAGACGCGCGGGGTCACGATGACTCGACGCCGAAGCAACCCCGGAGCGATGTCGGGGCCCCGCAATAGGCTGAACGCGTGACGCAGAGCATCTACATCACGTCGGCCGAAGGTCATTCGGGCAAATCCTCCGTGGCTCTGGGCGTCCTCGACGCCCTCAGCCGGGTCACGCCGCGCGCGGGGGTGTTCCGTCCCATCGCGCGGTCGACCGCCGAGCGCGACTACGTGCTCGAGATGCTGCTCGACCACGACAGCGTCGACCTCGAGTACGACGACTGCGTGGGCGTGACCTACGACGACGTGCGCGACGACGCCGACGCCGCCCTGGCGCGCATCGTCGAGCGGTACAAGGCCGTCGAGGCGCGGTGCGACGCCGTGGTCATCATCGGCAGCGATTACACCGACGTCGGCAGTCCCGCCGAGCTCGCCTACAACGCCCGGATCGCGGCCAACCTCGGCGCCCCCGTGCTGCTCGTGCTCGGAGGTCGCGCGCAGCAGGGTCACAGCGAGACGCTGGGCCTGTCGGTGGCCCGCACGCCGCAAGAGGTCGGTCAGATCGCCTCGCTCGCGATCTCCGAGCTGCAGCACGAACGCGCCGCCCTCTTCGCCGTCATCGCCAATCGCGCGGATGCCGATCACCTCGACCCGATCGTGGCATCCGTCCGCCAGGTGGTCGACGCTGCTCCGTTCGCCGGGGCCGAGGGGCGCACGGTGCCGGTGTGGGCTCTCCCCGAGGACCGCTTCCTGATCGCCCCCTCGGTGCGCGGCGTGCTGCGCTCGGTCGAGGGCGAGCTGATCAAGGGCGACCCGGCTCTGCTCACGCGCGAGGTGCTCGGCGTCGTGGTCGCCGGCATGTCGATGGTCAACGTGCTGCCCCGGCTGCAGGAGTCCGCGGTCGTCGTGATCCCGGCCGACCGCACCGAGGTGCTGCTCGCGGCGCTGCTCGCCAACGCCTCGGGCACGTTCCCCTCGCTCGCGGGCATCGTGCTCAACGGCGGCTTCGAGCTGCCCGACGCGATCGTCCGCCTGATCGACGGCCTGGGCTCGCCGCTGCCGATCATCGCCACCGACCTCGGCACCTACGACACCGCGGTGCGCATCATGAACACCCGCGGTCGCCTCGCCGCCGACTCGCAGCACCGCTACGACACGGCGCTGGCGCTGTTCGAACGGCACGTCGACACCGAG
The DNA here is from genome assembly GCF_003075375.1 of Microbacterium testaceum. Classification (GTDB taxonomy): domain Bacteria; phylum Actinomycetota; class Actinomycetes; order Actinomycetales; family Microbacteriaceae; genus Microbacterium; species Microbacterium testaceum_E. Next base: position 161,255 of record NZ_QDFT01000002.1, read on the forward strand.
CTGTTGACGAGCGAGCTGGGCGTCGCGCGCCCGAGCGTCGTCACCCCGCTGATGTTCGAGTACGGCCTGGTCGACCGCGCCCGCACCGACCGCCGCCGCATCGTCCTGCCCGAGGGCAACGACGATCGGGTGCTGCGCGCCGCGGCCACCGTGCTCTCGCGTGGCATCGCCGACCTGACGATCCTGGGAGAGCCGATCGAGGTGCGCGGCCGGGCCATCGAGCTGGGCATCGACATCCGCGACGCCGAGGTGCTCAGCCCGTTCGACGCCGTCCACGTCGACAAGTTCGCCACCGAGTACGCGCGTCTGCGCGCGCACAAGGGCGTCACGTACGCCCAGGCCGCCGACACCGTCACCGACGTGTCGTACTTCGGCACGCTCATGGTGCACCTCGGGCTCGCCGACGGCATGGTCTCGGGCGCCGCGCACACCACGGCGCACACCATCCGCCCGGCGTTCGAGATCATCAAGACGGCGCCCGGGGTCTCGGTCGTCTCGAGCGTGTTCCTCATGGCCCTCGCCGACCGCGTGCTGGTCTACGGCGACTGCGCCGTCATCCCCGATCCCACCAGCGAGCAGCTCGCCGACATCGCGGTGTCGTCCGCGGCGACGGCCGAGCAGTTCGGCATCGCCCCGCGCGTGGCGATGCTGTCGTACTCGACGGGGGAGTCCGGCACCGGAGCAGACGTCGAGAAGGTGCGCACCGCCACCGCGCTCGTGCGCGAACGCGCCCCCGAACTGCTGGTCGAGGGCCCGATCCAGTACGACGCGGCGGCGGACGCCGCGGTGGCCCGCGCGAAGATGCCCGGGTCCGCGGTGGCGGGTCGGGCGACGGTCTTCGTCTTCCCCGACCTCAACACCGGCAACAACACCTACAAGGCCGTGCAGCGCTCGGCGGGCGCGGTCGCGATCGGCCCGGTGCTGCAGGGGCTCAACAAGCCGATCAACGACCTGTCGCGCGGCGCGCTCGTCGACGACATCGTCAACACCATCGCGATCACCGCGATCCAGGCGCAGGGAGGCGCGCGATGAGCGTCGTGCTCGTGGTCAACAGCGGCTCCTCGTCGTTCAAGTACCAGCTGCTCGACATGGCCACCGAGAGCGTGCTCGCGGTCGGCCTGGTCGAGCGCATCGGCGAGCCCGCGACGGCCACCGGCGCCGGGGGCGTCGCGACGCACACGGTCAAGGCCGCCGCTCTCGCCCCGACCGACGGACCCGCGCCGACGGTGACGGATGCCACGGTCACGATCGAACGCGAGATCCCCGACCACACCGCGGGCTTCGCCGTCATGCTGGAGGCCTTCGCGGCGCACGGCCCCTCGCTCGAGCAGTACGCGCCGGTCGCCGTGGGGCACCGCGTGGTGCACGGCGGCGCCCGCTTCTTCGCGCCCACGGTGGTCACGCCCCTGGTCGAGATCAACATCGACGAGTTGTCCGTCCTGGCGCCGTTGCACAACCCCGCGAATCTTGCGGGCATCGTCGCGGCCAAGAAGGCGTTCCCCGCGGTGCCGCACGTGGCGGTGTTCGACACCGCGTTCCACCAGTCGCTCGCTCCCGAGGCCTACACCTACGCGATCGACCGCGACCTCGCCGAGGCGCACCGCATCCGTCGGTACGGCTTCCACGGCACCAGTCACAAGTTCGTCAGCGAGGCCGCCGCGGCGTTCGTCGGCCGCCCGCTCGCCGAGCTCAAGCAGATCGTCTTCCACCTGGGCAACGGGGCGTCGGTCACCGCGATCGAGGGCGGCCGTTCCGTCGACACCTCGATGGGTCTCACCCCGCTCGAGGGGCTGGTCATGGGCACCCGGTCGGGCGACCTCGACCCCGCGGTGCTGCTGCAGCTCGCGCGACGCGCCGACATGTCGACCGCCGACCTCGACACCCTGCTCAACAAGCGTTCGGGCCTGCTGGGCATCGCGGGCGTCTCGGACATGCGCGACATCGGTCAGCGCCGCGATGCCGGCGACCCGGCGGCGCGGCTCGCGTTCGACGTGTACATCCATCGCCTGCGCGCCTACGCCGGTGCGTACCTGGCCCAGTTGGACGGCGTCGACGTCATCTCGTTCACGGCCGGCGTGGGCGAGAACGCCGCGGCCGTGCGCGCCGAGGCGATGGCGACCCTCGGCTTCGCGGGCGTCGAGATCGACGCCGAGCGCAATGCGGCGCGGGGGCGCGGCATCCGTCGCATCTCCACCGACTCCTCGCGCGTCGAGGTGCTCGTCGTGCCGACCGACGAAGAGCTCGAGATCGCGCGGCAGACGCTGTCGGTCGCGTAGCCGCGCGGCGAGGTCGGCCGGCGACTCAGGCGCCGGCGAGGGCCATGTGCACCTGGTACCGGTCGCCGCGGTACCACGACGTGACGTACTCGACGGGTACTCCCGCCGCGCGCGAGGTGCGGCGGAACACCAGGACGGCGGTACCGGCGGGGACGTCGAGGGCGTCGGCGACGCCGTCGGCCACGGTCTCGGCCCACACGGTCTGCTCGGCCGCGTCGATGCGCACGCCGTAGCGCTCGGCGAGGACGGCGTACAGCGATCCGGCCAGATCGTGTGCGCCCAGGTCGGACGCCGCGCGCGGCGAGTACCACCCGGTTTCGAGAGCCATCGGGATGCCGTTCGCCAGGCGCAGGCGCTCGATCGACCAGGCCCGTTCGTCCTCGTCCAGGCCGAGGGCCGCGCGCACCTCCAGGGGAGGGGTGGCCCGCTCGACGCGTCGGACGAGCGTGGTGGCGACCATCCCTCGGCGACGCATGTCCTCGGTGAACGAGGCCAGATGCAGCTGCGACTGGACGCGTTCGCCGGCGACGAAGGTGCCCTTGCCCTGGACGGTGTACAGCTTCTGCTCCTCGATGAGCTGCCGCAGCGCCTCTCGGACGGTGGCGCGGCTGACGCCGTGCCGGGTCGCCAGGTCGCGCTCCGAGGGGATGGCGGCGTGCGCGGGCCAGGTGCTGCCGATGTCCGACAGCAGGATCGCCCGCAGTTGCGCGTGCTTCGGGATCGGGCCGGGCGTGACGGTGGTCGCCGGGGCGTCGGCGTCGCGGAGTCGGGGCATGACGGCATCGACTTTCGGTGTTGACACGACCACCCCGGGCCAGTACTTTCACTGGTACGTACCAGTCCGAGCCAGTGGGCGGATCATGCGGAGGAACGGCGTTCCTCTTCAGCCTAGGCGCGAGCGGTGGTGCGGACCGCTGACCCGCCGTCTCACCGAGGAGTACCCGTGCCCGACATCCAGTCCCCGCTCGTCGGAACCGTCCGATCCCTGTCCGCCGTGCCCGACGAGCTCTTCGCGCAGGGTGTCATGGGTCCCGGGGTCGCGATCGATCCGCCCGACGAGGTCGTCGACGCGGTCGCTCCGATCGACGGCACCCTCCTGCAGGTGTTCCCGCACGCCTTCGTCGTCGTCGCCGACGACGGTCTCGCCGTGCTCGTGCACCTGGGCCTCGACACCGTCCAGCTGCAGGGCGAGGGGTTCACCGTCTTCGCCGCCAAGGGCGACCGCGTGAGCGCGGGCACCCCGATCATCGCCTACGACGTCCCCGCGGTGCGCGCCGCGGGACGGGCCACCATCGCCCCCGTCGTCGTGCTCGAGCGCTCGTCCGAGGACGTCACCGTGCTCGCCGCGCTCGACGCCGGCATCCGTCCCGGCTTGCCGCTCCTGTCCGTCTGACCCGCTCCTTCACCGTCGAGAGAGACCCGCCATGACCACCAGTGCCCCCGCCGCCCGTCGTCGCGGCATCCCGGGCTTCGCCCAGATGCAGCGCCTCGGCAAGAGCCTCATGCTGCCGATCGCCGTTCTGCCGGCGGCCGGCATCCTTCTGCGCCTCGGTCAGCCCGACCTGCTCGGCCAGATCGACCTGCCGGTCATCGGCCCCTTCTTCCAGGCGATGAGCGCCGCCGGCGGCGCCCTCTTCGACAACCTGGCGCTGCTGTTCGCCGTCGGCGTCGCGATCGGCTTCGCCAAGAAGGCCGACGGTTCGACGGCGCTCTCGGCCGTCGTCGGCTATCTCGTGCTCGCCAACGTCCACAAGGCCATGTCGCCCGTCGTCCTCGCGGGCCAGACCACCGCCGCGGGCGAGCAGGTGCAGATCAACTACAGCGTCTTCGGCGGCATCGTCATCGGGCTGCTGACCGCGTGGCTTTTCGACCGGTACCACACCATCCAATTGCCCTCGTACCTGGGCTTCTTCGGTGGTCGGCGGTTCGTGCCCATCGTCGTGTCGCTCGCGAGCCTCGTCGTCGGCTTCGGGCTGAGCTACTTCTACCCGATCTTCAACACCGGCCTGACGGGCCTCGGCGCCTTCATCGGCGGAACCGGCGCCCTCGGCGCGTTCGTGTACGGCTTCACCAACCGCATGCTCATCCCGGTGGGGCTGCACCACATCCTCAACTCCTACGTGTGGTTCCTGCAGGGGTCGTACACCAAGGGCGATGGCAGCGTCGTCACGGGCGAACTCACCCGCTTCGCCGCCGGCGACCCCACCGCGGGCGCCCTGACCTCGGGCTTCTACCCCGTGCTCATGTTCGGCCTGCCCGCCGCCGCGCTCGCGATGATCCACCTCGCCAACCCCGCCCAGCGCAAGGCGGCGATCGGCATCCTCGGCGCCGCGGGCCTGACCGCCTTCCTCACGGGCGTCACCGAACCGCTCGAGTTCGCCTTCATGTTCGCCGCGTTCCCGCTGTACGTCGTGCACGCGGTGCTCACCGGCATCTCGCTCGCCGTGGCGTACCTGCTCGACATCCACCTGGGCTTCTCGTTCTCGGCGGGGCTGTTCGACCTGCTGCTGTACGGCACCGCGCCCGCGGCGAACAACGTGTGGCTGCTGGTGGTCATGGGCGTGGTCTACTTCGGCGTCTACTACCTGCTGTTCCGCCTCGTCATCAAGAAGTGGAACCTGCGCACCCCGGGCCGAGAGGACCTCTCGGCCCCCGTGACGGAGGCTCCGGTAACGGATGCCGACACCACCGCCCCGGTCGCAGGAACGTCGCAGCCGGTCACGGCATCCGCTCCGGTCGCCGCCGCCGTCGCGGCGCGCGAGGACTCCCTCGCCGAACAGCTGATCGCCGCGTTCGGAGGCCGCGACAACCTCACGCACGTCGACGCCTGCATCACGCGCCTGCGCATGGAGGTGGCCGATCGCGCGCTGGTCGACCACGCGCGCCTCAAGCAGTTGGGTGCCGCCGGGGTGCTCGAGGTCGGCGACAACGTGCAGGCGGTGTTCGGCCCGCGGGCCGAGGCGCTCAAGAACGACATCATCGAGGTGCTGTGATGGAGGTCGTCGTCGTCCCCACCCCCGAGGATGCCGCGACCCTGGTCGCCGACGCCTATGCGGCCCTGCTGCGGCGCACGCCCGCGGCGGTGCTCGGGCTGGCGACCGGATCGACGCCGCTGCCGGTGTATCGCGAGCTCGCGCGTCGCCACCGCGACGAGGGACTGAGCTTCGCCCGGGCCCGTGGCTTCCTGCTCGACGAGTACGTCGGGTTGCCGACCGGGCACCCCGAGCGCTATCGCGAATTCATCCGCACCGAGCTCGAGCAGCACGTCGACTTCGCTCCCGGGGCGATCGTCGGGCCCGGCGATCTCGACGTCGCGCCCCTCGAGGCGGGCCCCGCCTACGAGCAGCTGATCCGCGAGGCGGGGGGCATCGACCTGCAGATCCTGGGCATCGGCACCGACGGCCACCTCGCCTTCAACATGCCGATGTCGAGCCTGTCGAGTCGGACGCGGCTCAAGACCCTGACCCCCCGGACGCGTCACGACAACGCCCGGTTCTTCGACGGCGATCTCGACCGGGTGCCCACCCACTGCCTCACCCAGGGGCTCGCGACGATCCTCGACAGCCGCCACGCCGTCATGCTCGGCTTCGGCCGCGGCAAGGCGCAGGCGGTGCGCGAGGCCGTCGAGGGTCCGCTGTCGTCGCGCTGGCCCGCGTCGGTGCTGCAGCTGCACCCGCACGCCACCGTCGTGGTCGACGAGGATGCCGCGAGCCAGCTCGCCTTCACCGACTACTACCGCACGACCTACGCCGGCAAGCCGGTGGGACAGGGGCTGTGATGCGTCTGCGCGCCGCGCGCGCCCTCATCGCGGGCGCCTTCGTCGGTCCGGTCGTGATCGACGTCGCCGGCGGTCGCATCGCGCGCATCCGCCCGGCGACGGGGGAGGAGCCCGTCGACCACGACCTGACCGACGGGGTGCTGTCGGCCGGCATGCTCGACCTGCAGGTGAACGGCTCGTTCGGCGTCGACGTCGCCGCGGCCGACGAGGCGGGGTGGCGGACGCTGCTCACGGGCCTCGCGCGGCACGGGGTGACGGGGGTCGAGCCGACCGTGATCACCGCGCCCCTGCCCGACACGGTCGATGCCCTCGAGCGGATCGGCCGGGCCCGCGATGTCTTCTCCGACGAACCGGTCGCCCGCGTGCTGGGGGCGCACCTCGAGGGGCCGTTCCTTTCTCCGGCGCGAAAGGGCGCGCACCGCGCCGAGCACATGCTCGCCCCCGAGTCGGCGCACCTCGACGCGCTGCTGGCGCGCCCGGCGGCCCGCGCGGCGCTGCGCACGGTGACACTGGCCCCCGAACTGCCCGGAGCCCTCGACGCCATCCGACGTCTGAGCGGCGAGGGCTACGTCGTCGCCGTGGGACACAGCGACGCCACCGCCGCCGAGGTGCACGCCGCCGGCGACGCCGGGGCGACCATGACCACGCACGTCTTCAACGCGCAGCGCCCCCTGAAGCCGCGTGAGCCCGGGGTGCCGGGGGCCGTGCTCACCGACGACCGCTTCTTCGTCGGCACGATCATCGACGGCCGGCACCTCGACCCGAGCGTCGTGTCGCTCGTGCTGGCGACCGCCGGGCGCCGAACGGTGGGGGTGACGGACGCCATCGTGACGGCCGGGCTCGACGCCGGCACCTGGCTCGACTTCGGCGGGGAGCCCGTGGCGAACGACCCGCACGGCCTGGGGCGTCGCCCGGACGGCACGATCGCGGGTGCGGGGATCGTCCTCGACGAGGGAGTGCGGCGCATGATCGCCGCGGGACTCGACGCCGCGGCCGTGCTGTCGGCGTGCACCGAGAACGCCGCCCGGTCGTTGGGTCGCACCGACATCGGGCACGTCGCCGAGGGGGCCGTCGCCGACCTGGTGCACTGGGATGCCGCGTGGCATCCGTCGCAGGTCTGGATCGCCGGACGCGCGCTGTCGCCGGTCGCGCGCTGAGGGCCGCGGCCCGCCCCCGCCACTACGCTGGAGGGGCGGCGCTCCGGGCGCCCGCGCCACCGCACCCCGATCTGGAGCACGCCGTGACCGACAGCCCCGACCTGCCCGACCTCACCGCATTCGACGGGGTCCTCTTCGACCTCGACGGCGTGCTCACCCCCACCGCCGAGGTGCACATGCGGGCGTGGAAGACGATGTTCGACGAGCTGTTCGCGGCCTGGAGCATCGAGCCCGCCTACACCGACCGCGACTACTTCGAATACGTCGACGGCAAGAAGCGCTACGACGGTGTGGCGAGCCTTCTGCGCAGCCGCGACGTCGAAGTGCCGTGGGGCGACCCCTCGGACGACCCGTCCGAAGACACCGTCTGCGGCGTCGGCAACCGCAAGAACGAGGTGTTCTCGCGCATCCTGCGCAGCGAGGGCATCCGCCCCTACCCCGGATCCGTCGCCCTGCTCGACCGGCTGCAGGCCGCGGGCACGCCGATCGCGGTGGTCTCGAGCTCGAAGAACGCCGTCGAGGTGCTCGAGGCGGCCGGGATCCGCGACCGCTTCCCCGTCGTGATGGACGGCGTCGTCGCCGAGCGCGACCACCTGGCATCCAAGCCCGCCCCCGATGTCTTCGCCGAAGCCGCCCGCATGCTGGGCGTCGACCCGGCCCGCAGCGTCGCCGTCGAGGACGCCCTCAGCGGCGTGCGCTCCGCCGCGGCCGCCGGCTACGGCGTCGTCGTGGGCGTCGACCGCGGGGTCGGAGCCGACGACCTCGCCGCCGCGGGCGCGACCGTGGTCGTCGACGACCTCGCCGCGTTCGTAGACTGAGCCGTCGCCCCCGCGACGACCCCTTCGACGCCGCCGGCGTCGAGATCCCGCACCACCCGCGCGAACGGCGCCCCCACCCGTTCCGCGGCGCCCGAACCCGCCACCGGAAGGCACCGCCCGATGATCGATCGCGATCGCTTCCCCATCGACGAGTGGCGACTCGTCGAAACCGAGTTCTCGATCGACGACGTGGGGGTCACCGAGACCCTCTTCGCCGTCGGGAACGGCTACCTCGGCCTGCGCGGCAACTCGATCGAGGGCCGCTTCGCCCAGGAGCAGGGCACCTTCATCAACGGGTTCCACGAGACCTTCCCCATCCGCCACGCCGAGCAGGCGTACGGCTTCGCCGAGGTCGGGCAGACCATCATCAACGCCCCGGATGCCAAGGTCATGCGCGTCTACGTCGACGACGAGCCGCTGTCGCTCGACGTGGCCGACGTCCGCGAGTACGAGCGCGTGCTCGACATGCGCCAGGGCATCCTGCGCCGCAACCTGCTGTGGGTGACGCCCTCGGGCAAGCGCGTGCGCATCGAGGACGAGCGCTTCGTGTCGTTCGACGAGAAGCACCTGGCCGTGCTGCGACTGACCGTGACGGTGCTCGATGCCGACGCGCCGGTCGTGGTCAGCAGCCAGCTGCTGAACCGCCAGGACGGCGAGGGCATCTACGGCGGATCGCCCATGGCATCCGGCAAGAGCGGGTTCGACCCCCGTAAGACCGAGAAGCTGTCGGATCGCGTGCTGCAGCCGCGCGAGTACTGGCAGGACGGCAACCGCTCCGCGCTCAGCTACGAGGTGAGCGAGTCGCACATGACGCTCGCCGTCATCGCCGACCACCTCGTCGACACGCAGAACGAGTACACCGCGCGTCAGCTCGTCGAGCCCGACATCGCCAAGAACGTTTTCCGCGTGCACGCGCGCGCCGGCGTCCCGACCACGATCACCAAGCTCGTCAGCTATCACACCTCGCGGGGCGTGCCCACGGGCGAACTGCTCGATCGCTGCCGCCGCACGCTCGACCGCGCCGTCGAGACCGGCGTCGACGGCCTGGTCGACAAGCAGATCGCCTGGTACGCCGACTTCTGGGACCGCTCCGACGTGCGCATCGGCGGACACGGCGACCTGCAGCAGGCCACCCGCTGGTGCCTGTTCCAGCTCGCGCAGGCCGCGGCCCGCGCCGACGGCCAGGGCGTGCCCGCCAAGGGCGTGACCGGTTCGGGCTACAGCGGCCACTACTTCTGGGACACCGAGGTGTACGTGCTGCCGTTCCTGGCCTACACGTCGCCGCTGTGGGCGCGGAACGCCCTGCGCATGCGCTCGCTCATGCTGCCCGCCGCGCGAAAGCGCGCGCACCAGCTCAACGAGGCCGGCGCCCTCTTCCCCTGGCGCACGATCAACGGCGAAGAGGCCTCGGCGTACTACGCCGCCGGCACCGCGCAGTACCACATCAACGCCGACGTCGCCTTCGCTCTGGCGAAGTACGTCCGCGCCACCGGCGACGAGGAGTTCCTCGCGCGCGAGGGCGTGGACATCGCCGTCGACACGGCGCGCCTGTGGTCGACGCTCGGCTTCTGGCGCTCGAGCGACAACGCCGAGGACGGCGAGCACGACTCGTTCCACATCCACGGAGTCACCGGACCCGACGAGTACACCACCGTCGTCAACGACAACCTCTTCACCAACGTGATGGCGCGGTTCAACCTGCGCTTCGCCGCCCGCACGGTGCGCGACCTCGCCGAGAACGATCCCGACGCGTACGCCCGCATGGCCGACCGTATGAACCTCGACCCCTCGGAGCCCGAGGGGTGGGAGCGCGCCGCCGAGGCGATGCACATCCCGTTCAGCGAGGCCCTCGGCATCCATCCCCAGGACGCGGTGTTCCTCGAGCGCGAGATCTGGGACCTCGAGAACACCCCGCCCGACCAGCGTCCGCTGCTGCTGCACTTCCACCCGCTGGTGATCTACCGGTACCAGGTGCTCAAGCAGGCCGACGTGGTGCTCGCGCTGTTCCTGCAGGGTAATCACTTCACGGATGCCGAGAAGCTCGCCGACTTCGAGTACTACGACCCGCTCACCACCGGCGACTCGACGCTGTCGGCGGTCGTGCAGTCGATCCTCGCCGCCGAGGTGGGCTACCAGGACCTGGCGCTGGAGTACTTCCGCCAGGCCGCGTTCGTCGACCTGGGCGACCTGCACCACAACGCCTCGGACGGCGTGCACGTCGCGTCGGCGGGCGGGGTGTGGACCGCGCTCGTCAGCGGATTCGGCGGCATGCGCGACCACTTCGGCCGCCTGACCTTCGACCCGCGCCTACCGGCCGACTGGCCCGAGCTGTCGTACGTGCTGCACTGGCGCGGTACGCGCCTGGACATCACGCTCACCACCGAGGCGCTGACCCTGCGCGCCGGCACGTCGGGCGAGCCCGTCGCGTTCGCCGTGCGCGACGTCGACTACACCGTCGCGCCGGGGGAGACCGTGCGCGTCGCCCTGCACGGTCAGGGGCCGGTGCGGCCCGGTCGTCCCTCGATCCGCCAGCTCGAGGGCTCGGTGCGCGAGGACGGCACGCTGCTGTCGGCTTCGGTGCCGATCGTCACGGCCACCATCCCGGTCGTGAACGACGACGACGCGCCCATCCCGGTCGGCCTGGACGGCTGAGCTTCCTCTCGCGAGCGCGGCGGCACCTCTTCGGGGGTGTCGCCGCGTTCTGCGTTTCCGCAGCCGCGCGGGGGTGCGGTCACGAGAACAGGGGGACGTGTCGAGAACAGGCCGATGTGCGGCGGATCGTCCTGTTGTGGTGGATCGTCCTGTTCCGGTGACGGCCCGGGACCCGGCATCCGGGGTCCCGTCGGGCTCGACGCACCGGGGCGGAGGCGATGTCGGAGGGACGCCGTAGGCTGGTGGAGTGACGACAGCCCTGTACCGCCGATACCGCCCCGAGGCGTTCGGCGAGATGATCGGGCAGTCGCAGGTGACCGAGCCGCTCATGACCGCACTGCGCAGCGACCGCGTCGGTCACGCCTATCTGTTCTCGGGTCCGCGCGGCTGCGGCAAGACCACCTCGGCGCGCATCCTGGCGCGCTGCCTCAACTGCGCGGCCGGCCCGACCGACACCCCCTGCGGCGTCTGCGACAGCTGCGTCGAGCTGGGTCGCGGCGGCGGAGGCTCGCTGGACGTCGTCGAGATCGACGCGGCCAGCCACAACGGCGTCGACGACGCGCGCGACCTGCGCGAGCGGGCGATCTTCGCCCCGGCCCGCGACCGCTTCAAGATCTTCATCCTCGATGAGGCCCACATGGTCACGCAGCAGGGCTTCAACGCCCTGCTCAAGCTCGTCGAAGAGCCCCCCGCGCACGTCAAGTTCATCTTCGCGACGACCGAACCCGAGAAGGTGCTCGGCACCATCCGTTCGCGCACCCACCACTACCCGTTCCGGCTCGTCCCGCCCGCCGCGATGCTCGAGTACGTGCAAGAGCTCTGCGACACCGAGGGCGTCGGCGTCGAGGCCGGGGTGCTGCCGCTCGTCGTGCGCGCCGGCGGTGGATCGCCGCGCGACACCCTGTCGCTTCTCGATCAGCTGATCGCCGGTTCCGACGCGGATGCCGCGGGCCACGTGCTCGTGCGCTACGAGCGCGCGGTCGCTCTGCTGGGGTACACGCACTCCGAGCTGCTCGACGAGGTCGTCGACGCCTTCGCCGCCGGTGACGGCGGGGGAGCGTTCGCCGCGGTCGACCGGGTGGTGCAGACGGGTCAGGATCCCCGCCGCTTCGTCGACGACCTGCTCGAGCGACTGCGCGACCTCATCGTCGTCGCCGCGACCGGTGCGGGCGCTTCGGCCGTGCTGCGCGGCGTGCCCGACGACGAGCTCGAGCGCATGGGCCGTCAGGCCACGGCGTTCGGGGTCACGCGCCTCTCGCGCACGGCCGACCTCGTCGTCGCCGCGCTCGACGAGATGACCGGGGCGACCTCTCCGCGCCTGCAGCTCGAACTGCTCGTCGCCCGCGTGCTGACGCACGCGGGGTCGGCGCAGGGAACATCGCCCGCCGTCGCGCACGACCTCGACGTCGCGCGCACCGGATCCGCGACCGTGGCCCCCGCAACCGGTCGACCCGCCTCTCCCGCCGCCGACATCGCCGCGCCGGGTGACGCTCCGGCGCGCTCGGCCGTGGCGTCGCCGGGGGCGGCGTCGGCCGGGGCGCCGCCGCGCGTGGCGTCACCCGCCGCTCCGCGCATCGCCGCTCCGGGGGCGGGGTCGCCGCCGGTGGCGTCGCCGGGTGCGGCGTCGACCGGTGTCGCCTCGCCGGGTGTGGCCTCTCCGGGTGTCGCGTCGCCGACCGTGGCTCAGCCGGGTGTGGCTCAGCCGGGTGTGGCTCAGCCGCTCGTGGCGTCGCCGACCGTCGCTCAGCCGTCTGTCGCTCAGCCGGGGGTCGCGTCGCCGGGCGTGCCGTCGCCGACGGCCGCTCAGCCGACCGTGGCCCGGCCGGACGCGCCTTCGGCCGAGGGCGCCGTGCCGACCGTGGCATCGCCCGGATCGACGGGTTCTTCGTCGCCCACCCGCACCGCTTCGGCGCCCTCGCGTCCGTCCGAGCCGGCTCCGCCGGTTCCGACCGACGACGACGCTCCGCCGCCCTTCACCGACGACGACGCGCCCCCTCCCTTCGACGAGGACGCACACCCCTTCGACACCGCGCCCACTCCCGGCTCGCCATCGCGCGACGTCGGCCCCGACGAGTCCGAAGCCCCCGCACGGGCGCAGTCCGGACGTCCGACGGCCCCGCCGACGGCCGCGCCGACGGCCGCCGCGCCCGCCGCCGGTTCGGCGGAGGCGCGCGAAGCCGCCGGTCCCACGGCGCGGCAGGCCGCTGCCGCGGCGCCGCAGATGGCTTCTCCGGCGGCACCCGCGAGCGCCGCCCCCGCCGCGCCCGAGGCCGCTGCCGCCGCGCCCGAGGTCGCTGCCGCCGCGCCGAAGACCACCGCGCCCGACACCGCCGCCGCTGTGTCGAACGTCGGCAGCCGCCCGGCATCCACGGCCCCGTCCGAGACGGCCGCCGCCGAGACGGACGCCGACCGCGACGCGTCGCCTCTCGAGCCGGTCGCACCCACCCCGCCCGTCACCCCGGTGGGGCCGATCGAGCTCGCCCACGTCCGCGATGCATGGCCCGAGGTGCTCGGCCAGCTCGAGGTCGCGAGTCGTGCGTCATGGCTGATCGTGTCGACCTCGACGGTCGCCGCCTTCGACGCCGACGTGCTCACGCTCTCCTTCCGTACCGGTTCCGACCTCACGGCGTTCAAGACGCGTACGCCCGAGGGCGGGCCCAGCGAAGACCTCCGCCAGGCGATCCAGGCCGTGCTCGGCATCCGCGTCAAATACCTCGCCCGTCTCGACGGCGAGGCCGGTCCCGGCGGGTCGTCGCGCCCCCCGGCGGGTCCGCCGCAGGGCGGGTCGGGAGCCGCACGCGGCTCGGGTCCCTCGTCGCGCCCGCCGGCGTCGTCGGCGCCCTACGCCTCGTCGGTGACCGAGTGGGCGGTCGCCCCGATCCCGTCCTCCGACGGGTCCGCGACGCCGGCCGCCACGGCCCTCGCCGTCGACGACGAGCCCGCCGAAGCGACGGCGCCCCCGGTGGACGGCGTCGCCGCGCAGGGAGCGGTGCTGCCTGCGCGCGAGGTGACCCCGTCCGTCCCCGCTCCCGACGAGGTCGACGACGACGACGTCATCCCGCCCGCCGACGAAGCCGAAGCGCCCCTGCCGCCGGTCGTCGTGCCGCGCATGCCCCCGCTCAGCGGCGGCGTCCAGCGCTACGGCGAGGCCGTGGTCCGCCAGATGCTCGGAGCGACGTACGTGCGCGACGAGCCCTACGAGCCCCCGACGAGGTTCAGCTGATGTACGACGGCATCGTCCAAGACCTGATCGACGAGTTCGGTCGCCTTCCCGGCATCGGCCCCAAGTCGGCGCAACGCATCGCCTTCCACATCCTGCAATCGCCCAACTTCGACGTCTCCCGCCTGTCGACCCTGCTCGGAGAGATCCGCGACAAGGTCAAGTTCTGCGAGATCTGCGGCAACGTCTCGGAACAGGACCGTTGCTCCATCTGCCGCGACCCCCGCCGCAACGCCACCCTCATCTGCGTCGTCGAGGATGCCAAGGACGTCGCCGCCATCGAGCGCACGCGCGAATTCCGCGGGCTGTACCACGTGCTCGGCGGAGCGATCAGCCCCATCGCCGGCATCGGCCCCGACGACCTGCGCGTCGCCCAACTCATGCAGCGCCTCGCCGACGGAACGGTGCAAGAGGTCATCCTCGCCACCAACCCCAACCTCGAGGGCGAGGCCACGGCCACCTACCTGAGCCGGCTGCTGCACACCCTCGAGATCCGCGTCACCCGCCTGGCATCCGGTCTGCCCGTCGGCGGCGACCTCGAATACGCCGACGAAGTGACCCTCGGCCGCGCCTTCGAGGGTCGTCGCACGCTCTGACGGGACGGCCGGCCCCCCGGCCCCGCGCGCGCGTTTCGCGCCCTCTTCACACGCAGCGCCTAACTCGGAGAATGGCGCCGAACTCGGAGGATTTGGCGCGGATTCTCCGAGAACGGTGCCGTTTTCCGAGTTTTCGGGATGCCGGCATCCCGCCCCTCCGGCTCGCCCGCTCGCGCGGGGTCACCGGCATCCCGTCCCGTCCGCTCACGTTGGGCGTGTGGTCGCGCCCCGCAGCGCGGAACTCGGAGAATGGCGCCGAACTCGGAGGTTTCGGCGCGGATTCTCCGAGAACGGTGCCGTTTTCCGAGTTTTCGGGATGCCGGCATCCCGCCCCTCCGGCCCGCCACGCGCGCGGGGTCACCGGCATCCCGTCCCGTCCGCTCACGTCTGGCGTCTGGTCGCGCCCCGCAGCGCGGAACTCGGAGAACGGCGCCGAACTCGGAGGTTTCGGCGCGGATTCTCCGAGAACGGTGCCGTGTTCCGAGTTTCGGGATGCCGGCATCCCGCCCCTCCGGCCCGCCCGCTCGCGCGGAGCCCCCGGCGTCCCGTCCCTCCGGCCCACCCGCCCGCTCGCGCACAGCCACCGGCATCCCGCTCCCTTCGCCAGACTCGGCGCCCGCACCCAGCGCGGAGCTCGGAGATTGGCGCGAAGCTCGGAGGATTCGGCGTGGATCTTCCGAGGTCGGCGCCGTTCTCCGAGATTCATCCCCGGCGGACGCCCAGACACCCTCCCTGCCTACGCCCGAGACCCGGCCCGGCGGACGCCCAGACACCCTCCCTTCCTACGCCCGAGACCCGGCCCGGGGGACGCCGAAGACCTGTGCCCCGCGGCGCCGGCAACTTATCCCCGGCGCACGCACGAGTCGCGTCCCGCGCCCGCACCACGGCAGCCATCCGCCCCGGCGGCCGTGGTGAGGCATCGGGTGAGCGAATGAGACGATTTCACTGAGAAGCGTTGAGGGGTGGTGAACCGCTCGTTCACCCGTTGCTCCCGTCGCGTCCACACGGGACCGCCACTTTCATCTCTGCGGAACAGCGCCGGGTGACCCGAAGACCCGGCGCTGYTCCGCAGAGATGAAAGTGGCGGTCCCGTGTGGACGCGACGGGAGC
>NZ_QDFT01000003.1 GCF_003075375.1 Microbacterium testaceum
GGGGCTCGACATCGAACTGGTCCAGGCSACGACGCGCGCCGTGCGACCCGGGTGCAGCGCGGCGCGCTGGGCCTGGACCAGTTCGATGTCGAGCCCCGCGGCGGCGGTCAGCACGCGCACGGCGTCGACGGCATCCGCGAGATCGGCGGCGAGCGCCGCCTGCCCGGGCTGCTTGGCGACGGAGTGACCGGTCAACAGGATCGCCACGTGGCGGCGCTGGGGCGGGATCGACGCATCGAGGGCCGTCAGGGTCGCGGCGTCGGGGCGCACCGCGAGCGGCGGCACCGACGGCGTGCCGTACTGCACACCGGGCTTCGGCAGGAAGACGGTCCCCGTCTCGAAGAGGGCGAGATCGACGATGCCGCGCGACACGTTGCGGTGCGCCACCTGCAGCAGGGCCGGGACGAGCGAGCGACGCAGGTAGGGCGACAGGCCGTCGAGCGGATTGGCCAGTTTGACGCTGGGCAGCTTCTCGCCCGAGGGCGAGCCGTGCAGCGCGTTCTGCTCCTCTGTCGTGAACGGGAACGAGGGCGTCTCGACGAAGCCGGCGGAGGCCAGGGCGTTCGCGACCCGGCGGCGGCCCTGCTGTGCCGAGGTCAAGCCGCGACCCGACGGCGGGGTCGGCAGCACCGAGGGGATGCGGTCGTAGCCCTCGATGCGCGCGACCTCTTCGGCCAGCGTCCACTTGTCGGTGAGGTCGTGGCGCCACGAGGGCGCGGTGACCGACCAGCCGCCGTCGCGCTGTTCGACCGCGCACCCGATCAGCTCGAGCGCCGAGACGGTCTCGTCGTCGGTGTAGTCCACGCCGATCAGGCCCGACACGAATCCCGCGGGCAGGGTGATCGCCTCGCGACGGTACTCCGCCGACAGCGACCCGCCGAGCTCGGTGTCGAGCGTGCCGCCGGCGAGCTCGACCATGAGCGAGGCGACGCGCTCCGCCGCCACGAAGGGCACGAGGGGGTCGACACCGCGCTCGAAGCGCCGCGATGCCTCGGAGGGCAGCTTGTGGCGCCGCGCCGTGCGGGCGATCGAGACCTGATCGAACGTCGCCGCCTCGATCAGGACGTTACGGGTGGCGTCGCTCATCTCGGTGGGACCGCCGCCCATGACGCCGGCCAGACCGATGGGCCCCGACTCGTCGGTGATCAGCAGATCCTCGGCATTCAGCGAGCGAACCTGTCCGTCGAGCGTCTCGAGCTTCTCGCCCTGCTCGGCGCGACGGACGGTGATGCCGCCCTGCAGGCGGTCGAGGTCGTACCCGTGGATCGGCTGGCCGAGCTCGAGCATCACGTAGTTGGTGATGTCGATCAGCACGCCGAGCGAGCGGATGCCCGCGAGCGAGAGTCGCGTGATCATCCACGGCGGGGTCGGACGCGAGGGGTCGACGTCGCGCACGATGCGCGCGACGAACTCGCTCGCTCCCGCGCGCCCGCGGATCGGGGCGCGGTCGTCGACGGAGATCGAGAACCCCGAGGGCGTGCGCGAGGCCGCCTCGTCGTGCCCGGTCCCCGGGTCGCGGAACGCCGCCCCGGTCGCGTGGGAGTACTCGCGCGCGACGCCGCGCAGCGACAGCGCGTAGCCGCGGTCGGGCGTGACGTTGATCTCGACGGCGATGTCGTCGAGGCCGAGTAGGGCGATGGCATCCGTTCCCACGGGAGCGTCGATGCCGAGTTCGACCAGGCGCAGGATGCCGGAGTGCTCGCTGCCGAGACCCAGCTCCTTCGCCGAGGCGATCATGCCGTCGGACACGTGGCCGTAGGTCTTGCGGGCCGCGATCGGGAAGGGGCCGGGCAGCACGGCGCCGGGCAGGGTCACCACGACCTTGTCGCCGGCGAAGAAGTTGCCGGCACCGCACACGATGCCGCGTACTCCGCCGTGCTCGGCACCCACGTCGACCTGGCACCACCGGATGGTCTTGCCGTTGGACTGCGGCTCGGGCGTGAACTCCACGACCTGTCCGACCACGATCGGGCCGGTCAGTTCGAAGCGGTGCACGTCCTCTTCTTCGAAGCCGACGGACACGAGCGCGGCGAGGACGTCCTCGGGCGTGGCCTCGGTGGGCACGTCGACGTACTCGCGCAACCAGGAGAGCGGGACGCGCATCAGACCACCATTCCGAACTGCTCGCTGAAGCGGACATCGCCCTCGGCCATGTCGCGCATGTCTTGCACGTCGCTGCGGAACATGAGCGTGCGCTCGATGCCCATGCCGAACGCGAAGCCCGAGTACTCCTCGGGGTCGATGCCGGCGGCCCGCAGGACGTTGGGGTTCACCATGCCGCAGCCGCCCCACTCGATCCATCGCGCCCCGCCCTTGAAGGTGGGATGCCACAGGTCGAGCTCGGCGCTCGGCTCGGTGAAGGGGAAGAAGTTGGCGCGGAAGCGCGTCTTGGCCTCGGGCCCGAACAGCACGCGCGCGGCGTGGTCGAGGGTGCCCTTGAGGTGGGCCATCGTGATGCCCTTGTCGACGACGAGGCCCTCGAACTGCGTGAACACCGGCAGGTGCGTCGCGTCGAACTCGTCGGTGCGGTAGACCCGGCCCGGGCACAGCACGTAGATCGGCAGGTCGCGCTCGAGCATCGAGCGCACCTGCACGGGGCTGGTGTGGGTGCGCAGCACCAGGTGCCGCGCGACCGGGTCGACGAAGAAGGTGTCCTGCATCTGCCGCGCGGGGTGGTCGACGTCGAAGTTCAGCGCGTCGAAGTTGAACCACTCGTGCTCGAGCTCGGGCCCCTCGGCGATCTCCCATCCCATGCCGACGAAGATGTCGGACACCTGCTCCTGCAGGAGGGAGATGGGATGCCGAGCCCCGACGCGGGCGCGCTGCGGGAGCGCCGTGACGTCGATGCGCTCGGCCTCGAGCTGGGCGGCGGTCTCGGCCTCGGCGAGCTCGGCTTCGCGGGCGGCGAGCGCCTGGTTCACCTGTCCGCGCGCCTGGCCGACGAGCTTGCCGAAGGCGGCCTTCTGCTCGGGGGCGACGTGGCGCATCTGGGCGTTCAGGCGCGCGAGGGACGACTGGTCTCCCGTGTGCGCGGAGCGGGCGGCTTTCAGGTCGGCCGTGGTCGCGGCGGCGGCGATGGCGGCAAGAGCCTCATCGACCGCGGAGGCGACGGCCTCGGGGGTGATCTCGGGTGCGTCGGACACGAGATGAGAGTCTACCGACGGGCGGGGACACCGCCCCGCCCGTCGGTCGCTCACAGTCCGTGGGAGTCGTGCTTGCCGAGACCGCGCTGGGCGACGATCAGCTCGGTGTCCGTGCCCGTCTGACCCGCGGGCTCGGCGGGGGCGACGGCGCCCGCCTTCGGCGATTTCCGCAGGCGGATCTCGACGCGGTGCGCCGCGAACGACAGGGCGAGGCACATGGCGACGTAGATGACGCTCGCGATCATCGCGGCGGGGATCAGGGGCGAGCCGTACTCGCCGTTCGAGCCGAGCAGGCGAGCGAAGTAGAGCAGCTCGGGGTAGGTGATGATGAAGCCGAGGGCGGTGTCCTTGAGGGTCACCACGAGCTGGGCGATGATGACGGGGAGCATGGCCCGGATCGCCTGGGGCAGCAGGATCAGGCGCATGACGCCGGACTTGCGCAGACCCACGGCGTAGCCCGCCTCGCTCTGACCGCGCGGCAGGGCCTCGACGCCGGCGCGGATGACCTCGGACAGCACCGAGCCGTTGTACAGCACCAGCGCGATGACGACGGCCCAGTAGGACGACATCTTGATGTCGATGACCGGCAGGCCGTAGTAGAGCAGCAGCATGAAGACGAGCACGGGGACGGCGCGCAGGATCTCGACGATCCACCCGACCGGCAGACGCACCCACCGGTGGTCCGACATGCGGCCGATGGCGAGCACGAAACCGAGGACGAGGGCTCCGACCGCGGCGACGGCGAAGGCCGAGAGCGTCGCCAGGGTCGCCTCGCCGAACCGCTCCCAGATGGCGGAGTAGGTGAAGACGTTCCACTTCGCCGCGGAGAACTGGCCGGTGTCGATGAAGCGCCAGATGACGAAACCGATCACGGCGGCGACGAGCAGCAGCGTGACCACGCCGATGATCCGGTTGCGCAGTCGTGCGCGCGGGCCCGGAACGTCGTACAGGACGGAGGAGCTCATCGGGCGACCTTCCACTTCTTCTCGGCGGCGTTCTGCACGGCGGCCAGCAGCAGCACGAGGATGACGAACACGACCATGACGAGCAGGATCGTGACGAGCTGGTTCTCGCCGTTCTCGCTCATCGTCGCGCGGATGTTGCCGAGGTTGACGACCGAGAACCCGGCGGCGACCGTGGTGTTCTTGAGCAGGGCGATGAAGACGCTCATCATCGGCGGGATGACGGAACGCGTGGCCTGCGGCAGCACGATGAGCGACATCACCTGACCGAAACCGAGGCCGAGGGCGCGCGCCGCTTCGGCCTGGCCCACCGGCACGGTGTTGATGCCCGCGCGGATGGTCTCGGCGACGTAGGTCGCCGTGTAGACGCCGAGGCCGCACACGGCCAGGAGCAGGAAGCTGCCGCGCGGCACGTCGACGAGCAGCGGCACGCAGAACGCGAAGAAGAACAGCACCAGCGTCAGCGGGGTGTTGCGGATCCAGTTGACGTAGACCGCGCCCACGCCGCGTGCGATCGGCACGGGCGAGACCCGCATGGCCGCCACGATGAAGCCGAGCACGAGGGCGATGAGTCCGCCGCCCACGAAGAGCACGACGGTCCCCCACAGCGCCTGCGCCCACAGGTCGGGGTAGTCGAAGATCTGATTCACCGGAAGCTTTCCGTTCTTTCGCGTCGTGCTCGGGAGAGTGCGGGCGGCGCCGTGGCGCCGCCCGCACGGGGATCAGCTGACGGGGTCGACCGTCGGCTGCTCGCCGGAGACGCCCGAGGCGCCGAGGTTCTTCTCGAAGATGGCCTGCCAGGTGTCGCCGCCATCGGTGAACATCGTGTTCACGAACTCCTGGAAGGCGGTGTCGCCCTTGGCGATGCCGACGCCGTAGCGCTCCTCGCTGAAGGGCTCGCCCGCGATCTTGAGGTTGTCGGGGTCCTGGGCCGCGTAGCCGAGCAGGATGGCCTCGTCGGTGGTCACGGCATCCACTTCGCCGTTCTTCAGCTTCTCGACGCACTGCGAGTAGGTGTCGAACTCGACGACCTGGGCGGGGGTCTGCTCGCGGATGCGCTGGATCGGGGTCGACCCGGTCACCGAGCAGACGGTGGTCTCGGCCGTGAGCGAGTCCTTGCCGGTGATGGTGTCGTCGTCGGCGGCGACCAGCAGGCCCTGACCGGTGAGGAAGTACGGACCGGCGAAGGAGATCTGCTCCTTGCGCTTGTCGGTGATCGAGTAGGTGCCGACGTAGTAGTCGATGTCGCCGTTGATCAGCGCCTGCTCGCGGTTGGCCGAGGCGATCGCCTTGTACTCGACCTTGGACTCGTCGGCGGGGTCGAAGCCGAGCGATGCCGCGATCCAGCGCGCGGTGTCGACGTCGAAGCCCTTTCGCTCACCGGTCACGGGGTCGAGGTAGCCCAGCCCGGGCTGGTCCTCCTTGACGCCGACGACGATCTTGCCCGCCGACTGGATCTTGTCGAACGTGGGGCTGTTCTCGATCGTCACGTCGGACGCGACCGCGCCGTAGACGGGAGCGTCGCCGCTGCCGCCCTCGGAGCCGCCCTCGGCGCCGGGGGTGCCGCTGTTGCAGGCCGTCAGGGCCAGCAGGCCGGCGGCGATGATGCTCGCGCCGGCGAGAAAACGTGTCTTACGCATGTGATGTCTCCTTGGTTACGTGTGCTGTGCGGATGGATGAGTCGTCGGGACGGCGCGCAAATCGACCGGGGGGGACGGTGGATGGGCGTTCGGCGGAGAACCTCCTCGTTCGGCGCCGTCGGAGCAGGATCAGTGCGTGATGAGCTTCGAGAGGAAGTCCTTCGCGCGGTCGGATTCGGGACGGGTGAAGAAGTCCTCGGGCGCGGCCTGCTCGACGATCTGACCGTCGGCCATGAAGACCACGCGGTTCGCCGCCTTGCGGGCGAAGCCCATCTCGTGCGTGACGACGATCATCGTCATCCCGTCCTTGGCGAGGCCGACCATGACGTCGAGGACCTCGTTGATCATCTCGGGGTCGAGCGCCGAGGTCGGCTCGTCGAACAGCATGACCTTGGGCTTCATCGCCAGCGCGCGGGCGATCGCGACGCGCTGCTGCTGACCGCCCGAGAGCTGGGCGGGGAGCTTGTCGGCCTGGTGGCCCACTCCCACGCGCTCGAGGAGCGCCCGCGCCTCTTTCTCGGCATCCGCCTTCTTCATCTTGCGGACCTTGATCGGGCCCAGCGTGACGTTCTCGAGGATCGTCAGGTGCGCGAACAGGTTGAACGACTGGAACACCATGCCGACGTCGGCACGCAGCTCGGCCAGGCCCTTCCCCTCTTTGGGAAGCTCCTTGCCGTCGATGGTGATCGAGCCGCTCGTGATGGTCTCGAGGCGGTTGATGGTGCGGCACAGGGTCGACTTGCCCGAGCCCGAGGGACCGATGACGACGACCACCTCGCCGCGGTCGACGGTGAGGTCGATGTCCTTCAGCGCCTGGAACTGGCCGTAATGCTTCTGCACGTCGGAGACGACGACGAGGGGCTCGGAGCCCGCCGGGGGAACGGATGCCATGTGTTCACCCTATGAGGGTGAACCTCCCGCGACCACATTCCCGCGCAGGCCTTAACCGTTCTGTAACAGCCGCCCTCAGTGCGCGCGCTGCGCGAAAGCCGTCTCGTACAGGCAGACGCTCGCGGCCGTGGCGAGGTTCAGCGACTCGGCCCGGCCGTAGATCGGCAGCCGCAGAGCGAGGTCGGCGTGGGCCAGAGCGGCCTCGTCGAGACCACGCGCCTCGTTGCCGAACAGCCACGCCGTCGGCTGCGCCAGAAGATCCCGGGATGCCAGGAAGTCCGCCCCATCGACGTCGGCGGCGACCACGCGCAGACCGGCCTCGTGGACCCGTTCGACCACGTCGGCCAGGTCGAGGTCGGCCGCCACCGGGACGTGGAACAGCGATCCGGTCGTGGAACGCACCACCTTGGGGTTGTACGGGTCGACCGTGCGCCCCGTCAGGATCACGGCGTCGGCACCCGCGGCGTCGGCGGCGCGGATGATCGTGCCCAGGTTGCCCGGGTCGCGCACCTCTTCGCAGATGGCGATGAGGCGCGGACCGCCGGCCAGGACGTCCTTCAGCGCCGTCGGGGCCTGGCGGGCCACCGCGACGATGCCCTGGGGGGTGACGGTGTCGGCCATGGCATCCAGGACCGCCTCGGTCGTGTACTGCAGGTCGACGCCCGCACGCTCTGCGGCGTCGCGCACGTCCGTGTGCTTCTCCATCGCGGTCGGCGTGGCGTACACCTCGAGCACCGTCTCGGGCGCCCAGGCGAGCGCTTCGCGGGCGGCCTGCGGGCCCTCGAGCAGGAACAGACCGGTCTCCTGCCGGGCGGCGCGCCGACTGAGTTTGGCCACGGCGCGTACCCGCGGCGAACGGGGGTTCTCCAGCACGATCCGAGTGTATGACGGCGACGGAATGAAACCCCGGATGCCGCGCGAGAACGACGGAACGGGCGCCCTCCGAAGAGGACGCCCGTTCCGGGAGAAGATGCGCTTACGCGGTCTTCGCAGCGTTGACGTCGCTGGGCAGGGCCGCCTTGGCGGTCTGCACGAGCGAGGCGAACACGGCCGGCTCGTTCACGGCGAGCTCGGCGAGCATGCGGCGGTCGACCTGGACGCCCGCGAGGCCGAGACCCTGGATGAAGCGGTTGTACGTGAGGCCGTTCTGGCGGGACGCGGCGTTGATGCGCTGGATCCACAGACGACGGAAGTCGCCCTTGCGCTTGCGGCGGTCGCGGTACGCGTAGACCAGGGAGTGGGTGACCTGCTCCTTGGCCTTGCGGTACAGACGCGAACGCTGTCCGCGGTAACCGGAGGCGCGCTCGAGGATGACGCGACGCTTCTTGTGGGCGTTTACTGCCCGCTTGACTCTAGCCATTTCTGTTTCTTCCTAACGTGCGTCGGCGCTCAGAGACCGAGGAGCTTCTTGGCGACCTTCGAGTCACCCTTGGCCAGGACCTGCTCCTGGTTCAGGCGACGGGTGCGCTTCGAGGCCTTGCCTTCGAGGTTGTGGCGCATACCGGCCTGCTGCTTCATGAGCTTGCCGCTACCGGTGAGCTTGAAGCGCTTCTTGGCACCCGAGTGGGTCTTCTGCTTCGGCATCTGTCTTCCTTCGTTGGTGTTCCCGGCGGAGCGGGAGTCTGGGGAGCTTTACTCGGCGGGGGCCGAGGTGGGCGTTTCTTCCGGGGCCGAGTCGCCGCGGGCGGCGCTGCGTGCCGCCTCGCGGTTCGCCGCGCGCTGCGCGTTCTGCTCGGTCTTGACCTCGGACTTGTTCTTGTGAGGAGCGACCACCATCACCATGTTGCGGCCGTCGATCGTGGGGTTCGACTCGACGGTGCCGAACTCGGCGACGTCTTCGGCGAACTTGCGGAGCAGGCGCACACCCTGCTCGGGACGCGACTGCTCACGACCACGGAACAGGATCATGGCCTTCACCTTGTCGCCCGCCTGGAGGAAGCCCTCGGCGCGCTTGAGCTTGGTGATGTAGTCGTGGGCTTCGATCTTCAGACGGAACCGGACCTCTTTGAGGACGGTGTTCGCCTGGTTACGACGCGTCTCTTTGGCCTTCTGAGCGGCCTCGTACTTGAACTTGCCGTAATCCATGATCTTGACCACGGGCGGCTTCGAGCTCGGCGCAACCTCGACCAGGTCGAGGTCCGCTTCCTGGGCCAGGCGCAGCGCAGCTTCGATTCGGACGATGCCGACCTGCTCGCCGTTGGGTCCGACGAGACGGACCTCCGGGACTCGGATGCGCTCGTTGGTGCGGGGATCGCTGATGCGGAACTCCTCTTGTGTGCGGGTGGTGGCCGCCGCGATCCGATCGGACCACGGGCGAAGAGGAGTACACACGCCACCCGGCACGGTGCTGTCAGCACCGGCTTCTGCACCCTGGCGACCCCGTGCGACACGGAGCGGAGTGCGGGAACCCGGTAGCCTGGAGCGGCAAGCGCGGGTGGGATGTGATCCTCTTTCGTACGGAGTGAAACACTCCGAAGCCCGCCATAGTCTAGCAGAGAGATTCACGTGGACACGATCCCCTCCGACCAGCCCGCCGACGACCACGCCCCGCACCGTCACGGCGCAGAAGACGAGCGCCTCGCCCGCTGGGAGGAGCAGGAGCGCGCGTCCGCCTCCGCCACCCGCGACATCGCCGACGTCTCCGCGGTCGAGGTGATCACGACCGCCGCGGTCCACCTGATGAGCGCCGCCGCCGTCAAGACGGGCCTGGCAGACAACCCCGCCGAACAGCTGGACCTCGACGAGGCCCGCAAGCTCATCAACTCCCTCGCGGGACTCATCACCGCCGGCGCCCCCGAGATCAGCGACATGCACGCCCGCTCGCTGCGCGACGGTCTGCGTTCGCTGCAGCTCGCCTTCCGCGAGGCCTCGGTCATCCCGGACCCGATCGGCAAGGGCCCGGGCGAGAAGTGGACGGGCCCGGTCACCTGAGTCGTTCCTTCCGGGGGGGGTACCGGCCGCGGGACAGCTCCCCCGCGGCGCCCGCGGGCACCTGTCACGAGAACAGGCGAGGCCACGAGAACAGGGCGATCGAGCGGGAATCGGCCTGTTGCCGTGGCATCCCCTGTTCTGATGACCTCGAACGGGCGGCGGTCAGGCGTCGGAGCTGCGGTGGAGCTTGACCGTCAGGGAATCGACCAGGACGGCGATGCGGTCGTCGGCCGCCCAGCGGCGTGCGATGCGCGTGAGAACGGCATCCAGCTCCTCCTGTTCCAGACCCGACATGAGCTGCAGGTGCACGACCAGCTCGGGCCCGCGCAGGCGCCCGGTGGGGTCGCCGGGCTCGACGGCGAGGTCGAGTACGGCCAGCTCGCCCGAGATGCTCTGCTGCAGGCCGGTGAAGATGGTCGGCGAGGTGTGGGCGGGCTCCCAGGGCTCGCCCTGCGCGATGGCCCACACGGCGGGACGGCGGAGGACGAACTCCGTCTCGGATGCCGGATCGATCACGATGAGCTCGGTGTCCTCGGACGCGGCGGCGAGGGCGGTGCGCCGACCGTCTGCGGGGACCGGGCGGGCCGTGGCATCCCAGGCCTGCATCGCCGTGACCGAGGTGAAGACCGGCAGCACCTTGCGTCCGTCGGGAGCCGCGACGGTGACGATCGACAGCTCCTGGGTCTTGTCGACCTCGAGGCCGTGCGCGCCGATGCCGTGGTCGCCCTTCTCGGCGACGAGCGGGATCAGCAGTCGGGCGTCGCGATAGGCGTCGACGACCCCGCGCGCGTCGGACTCCCCGGCACGGAACGACACGAGGGCGGCGAGCAGCGCCGGGTCGGCCGAACCGTCGTCGCCCGAATGCGGATTCGCCTCGAAGCGGCGTCCCTCCCAGGGCACGCCGGCCGAATCCGCGGCCGCGCCGTCGGGCAGTGCCCCGTGCGGCCCGTGCGGATCGCCGTCAGTGCCCGGCGACATCCAGCGCCTCGGCGAGCGTGAACTGCCCCGCGTAGAGGGCCTTGCCCACGATCGCACCCTCGACGCCCAGCGGCACGAGCTCGCGCAGAGCCGCGATGTCGTCGAGGTTCGACACGCCGCCCGACGCGACGATCGGCTTGGGGGTGCGCTGGGTCATCTCGCGCAGCAGGTCGATGTTGGGGCCGCGCAGCGTGCCGTCCTTGGTGACGTCGGTGACGACGTAGCGGCTGCAGCCGGCATCCTCGAGGCGTTCCAGGACCGTCCACAGGTCGCCGCCGTCGCGGGTCCAGCCGCGGGCCGCGAGAGTCGTGCCGCGCACGTCCAGACCGACGGCGATCGCCTCGCCGTAGCGATTGATCACGTCGGCGGCCCACTCGGGGTTCTCCAGGGCCGCGGTACCCAGGTTGATGCGGCTCGCGCCGCTCTCGAGCGCCGCCTCGAGCGAACGGTCGTCACGGATGCCGCCCGACAGCTCGACCTGCACGCCCTTGACCTGCTTGATGACCTTGCGCATCACGCCGGCGTTGCTGCCGCGCCCGAAGGCCGCGTCGAGGTCCACCAGGTGGATCCACTGCGCACCCTGACGGGCGAAGTCGGCGGCGGCATCGACCGGGTCACCGTAACTGGTCTCGGTACCGGCCTCACCCTGGGTCAGACGGACGGCCTTGCCGTCGGCGACATCGACCGCGGGAAGCAGCACCAGTTCGGGCGTGGACGCGAAATCGTTCATGGCTCCTCGCACCCTTCGGCGCATCTCGCCGAGCCGGGGCACGAGGTCACACAGTAGTCGCGCGCAGCCCGTCGATCCAATTGGACAGCAGGCGGATGCCGGCCTCGCCCGACTTCTCGGGGTGGAACTGCGTGGCCGCCAGGGGACCGTTCTCGACGGCGGCGATGAACGGCGCACCGTACGTGCACCACGTCACCGCGGGCTGCGGGAACGGCGGGGTGACCTCGAGCGACCAGTCCTGCGCGGCGTAGGAGTGCACGAAGTAGAAGCGCTCGTGCTCGATGCCCTCGAACAGGCGCGAGCCCTCGCCGACGTCGACGGTGTTCCAGCCCATGTGCGGCAGCACCGGGGCCTGCAGCTCCGCGACCGTGCCGGGCCACTCCCCCAGACCCTCCGTGTCGGTACCGCGCTCGATCCCGCGCTCGAACATGACCTGCATACCGACGCAGATGCCCAGCACCGGGCGACCGCCCGCGAGGCGGCGATCGACGATCTCGCCGCCGCGGCTCGAGGTGAGCGCACCCATCACCGCGTTGAACGCGCCGACACCCGGCACGAGCAGTCCGTCGGCGTCGAGGAGCAGGGCGCGATCCGAGGTCAGGCGCGCATCGGCCCCCGCCTCGATGAGCGCTTTGACCGCGGAGTGGACGTTGCCCGATCCGTAGTCCATGACCGCGACGACGGGCTTGCTCACAGGGCTCCCTTGGTGCTCGGGATGCCGTCGACAAGCGGGTCGAGAGCCTTGGCCTGCCGGAAGGCCCGGGCGAGGGCCTTGTACTCGGCCTCGGCGATGTGGTGCGGGTCGCGCCCGCCGACGACTCGGACGTGCACCGTCAGACCGGCGTGGATCGAGATGGCCTCGAACGAGTGGCGTACGAGGGAACCGGTGAAGTGCCCCCCGATCAGGTGGTGCTCGAAACCGGCCGGCTCGCCCGTGTGCACGAGATAGGGCCGCCCGCTGATGTCGACGACCGCCTGCGCGAGCGCCTCGTCGAGCGGGACGAGCGCGTCGCCGTATCGTGCGATACCCGACTTGTCGCCGAGGGCCTGGCGGATCGCCTGGCCCAGCACGATCGAGGTGTCTTCGACGGTGTGGTGCGCGTCGATGTGGGTGTCCCCCGTCGCGCGGACGCGCAGGTCGGTCAGGGAGTGCTTCGCGAAAGCCGTGAGCATGTGGTCGAAGAACGGCACGCTCGTGGAGATGTCGCTCGTTCCCCGCCCGTCGAGGTCGAGCTCGAGCTCGACGCGGGACTCGCTCGTCTCACGCGTGATCGAGGCGGTGCGGGACGTGGAGGGGCCGGTCATGCTCGGGATCCTATCGAGGCGAGGGCGTCGAGGAATGCGGTGGTCTCGTCGGCCGTTCCGGCCGACACGCGCAGGTGGTGCGGGATGCCGACGTCGCGGATGAGCACGCCCCGGTCGTACAGCGCCTTCCACGTCGCGGCCGGATCATCGACTCCGCCGAAGAGCACGAAGTTCGTCCAGGACTCGTGCGCGGTGTACCCGAGGGCGGCGACGGTCGCCGAGATCCGGTCGCGCTGCGCGACGATCTCGTCGACCATCGCGAGCATCGTGTCGGCGTGGCCGAGCGCGGCGGTGGCGGCGGCCTGCGTCAGCGCGCTCAGGTGATACGGGAGGCGCACGAGGCGGAGCGCGTCGACGAAGGCGGGATCGGCGGCGAGGTAGCCGACGCGGGCACCGGCGAACGCGAACGCCTTGCTCATGGTGCGCGAGACGACGAGACGGGGGCGACCGGGCAGGAGCGACAGCGCCGACGGCTCGTCGCGGGGCGCGAACTCCTCGTAGGCCTCGTCGACGATGACGACGCCGTCGGTGGCGTCGTAGACCGCCTCGATCACGTCGAGACGCAGGGGCGTACCGGTGGGGTTGTTGGGCGCGCACAGGAAGACGATGTCGGGACGCTGCTCTCGCACCTGAGCGGCGGCGGAACCGGCACTCAGGGTGAAGTCGTGCTCGCGCTCCCCCGCGACCCAGCGCGCGCCGGTGGCTCGCGTGAGGATCGGGTACATGGAGTACGTGGGGGCGAACCCCATCGCGGTGCGCCCCGGTCCGCCGAACGCCTGGAGGATGTGCTGCAGCACCTCGTTCGAGCCGTTGGCCGCCCAGATCTGCTCGGGCGACAGGCCGTGACCGAGGTAGGTCGCGAACGCCTCGCGCAGCGGGGTGAACTCGCGGTCGGGATAACGGTTGACGTCGCGCAGCGCCCGGGCGATGGCGTCGAGGATGTCGTCCGCGACCTCGGCCGGAACCGGGTGCGTGTTCTCGTTGACGTTGAGGGCCACGGGCAGGGCGGCCTGCGGGGCCCCGTAGGGGGTCATACCCCGAAGATCGTCACGAAGAGGGAGGTCGTCGAGGCGTACGGTCACCCCACCCATCGTAGGCGGCGACGCGGTCCCGGGATGGCGCAGCGGCATCCGTCGAGAAGGAGCGGTCTCAGCCGGCGGGGGCGTACTCGGCCGGGATGGCGATGCGCTGACCTGCTGCGACCGAACCGCCCGGCAGGGCGTTCAGGCGGGTGATCTCGGCGACGACGTCGCGCGGGTCGACCCCGGGGGCGAGGTCTTCGGCGATCGACCAGAGGGTCTCGCCGTCCATCACCGTGATCTCGGCAAACGAACCGGCGGGGGCACCCGCCTCGCTCGAGGCGAGCGCGGACCCGCCGCTGAGGGCCGCGATGCCGATCGCCGCGGCGACCGGGAGGGCGACCAGGAACGCCACGACACGACGCCCGCGGGCGGTGATGCGCAGGCGGGTGGTCGGGGCGGTGAAGGCGATGCTGCTCATGGTGTGCTCCTTGACGGGGAGAGATTCGCACCCCGACCTCGGCCGGGAGACCGGGGTGCGAATCTGTATTCCGAATCTATCTTCGATAGTGCAGGGGTGTCAACAACCCGTGAGTCGCAGAGGAATCGAACGCGACACGCGCGGAGGTCCGTGCGTTCCGCCTCGATCACCGGATACGGTTTCGACACGGAGACCTCATCACCAACCTCCGACATTCGAAGATCCGCCGTCTTTCCGCGGCGCGAGGGGAGCCCAGATGACCGACGCGACGACTGCCGCCGGCCGCGAACGACCGCAGACGCGGCGACGCAAGAACCTCAGCGACAAGCAGCTCGCGATCCTCGAGGTCATCCAGCGTTCGATCGCCCGGCACGGCTATCCGCCGAGCATGCGCGAGATCGGCGACGCGGTCGGGCTCAAGTCGCTGTCGAGCGTCACGCACCAGCTCAACCAGCTCGAGCTCAGCGGCTACCTGCGACGCGACCCCGGCAAGACCCGCGCGATGGAGGTGCTGATCGACCTCCCCGGCGCCGCCGCCGAGAACCCCGCCGACACCGCCCCCGCACTGGGGGATGCCGCCCTGGTCCCCCTCGTCGGCCGCATCGCCGCGGGAGTGCCCATCACCGCAGACCAGCAGGTCGAGGAGATCTTCCCCCTCCCCCGGCAGCTGGTCGGCAAGGGCGAGCTGTTCATGCTCAAGGTGTCGGGTGATTCCATGATCGATGCGGCGATCTGCGACGGCGACTGGGTCGTCGTGCGCTCGCAGGCGACGGCGGAGAACGGCGAGATCGTCGCGGCCATGCTCGATGGCGAGGCGACCGTCAAGACGTTCCGTCGCCGCGACGGGCACACCTGGCTCCTGCCGCGCAACAGCGCCTTCGAGCCGATCCTCGGCGACGAGGCGGTCGTCCTCGGCCGGATCGTCGCGGTCCTGCGCACGGTCTGACCCGCGGAGAACCGAAAAAGAGGTCCGAGCGGGTGAACCGTGCCCGCTGCGGCCGGGCGCCGCGCACCCGTTCTCCTACGGTGAGGGCACGAGCCCGAGAGCGAGAGCCATGCCGTCGACCGACACGACCTCCCCGACCAACCAGTCCGAGCCTTCCCCTCCGGCCCCGCCGGAGCCCACCGCGGCGGACGCCGCCGACGAGGTCGGTACGGGCGATTCGCCCGCCGCGACGCCGGCGCCCTCCGCCGACGTGGCGGGCGCGGACCTCGCCACGGACCGCCCGGCGATGTCGGCGCCCGCGCGTCGTCGGCCGCGACGCAGCACCCTCGTGCTCGGCGCCGCTCTCGTCGCGGTCCTCATGGCGACCGGTGCCGGGGCACTCTGGGCCGCGGGCGCTCTCGACGACGCACGCGGTGAGATCCGCGAACAGCAGCAGCGGCTCGAACAGCAGCAGCGCGAGATCGACCGGCAGCGCGAGGTGATCGAGCGCAAAGAGGAATTCGGTCTCGCCCTCGGCGCGGTCGAGGGCGCCGTCGCCCCGCTCATCGGCCTCCCGTTCGCGAGTTTGGTCCCCTGGGACCGGATCGACGCCGTCGTGGACGGCGCCTGGAGCCACCGATGGAGCGCCGACGCGCTGGCCCTCGACACGGACTCCCTGCGCGACCTCGCCGACGATCTGACCGCGCAGCGCGCGAACGCCGAGGTCGAGGCGGCGACGAATGCGACCGGCACCGCGTGGGAGGCGACCCTCGACCAGCTCGGCTCCGGGTGGGTGTCGACGCGCTTCATGGACGTCTCGACCGAATGCGGAGACGACGCCATGGCGTGCGTGTGGCAGGTCCAGCCGTTCGTCGTGCGCGTCGGCGACCGCACCCGCTCCGATCCCACCCTGACCGACTGGATCCGCACGGGGGTGGCCTACCACGAGTTCGCGCACGTGCTGCAGTTCACCAATCCCGGGCCGACGCAGGCCGCTCTCGACGCCTTCGGCGGTGACGTCGAGACGATGGCCGACTGCTACGCGCTCACCGAGCTCGACGGGTGGTCGTTGCACCACGAGGTCCCCATCGACGAGGTCTCGCTGTGGGAGGTCTCGGTCGGCTACGGCGTCACCTGCGACGACGCGCAACGCGCGCGCATCCGCGAGTGGGTGTCGTCGGTCGGGGTGCAACGGCATCCCGACGCCGGCTGACCGGGGCGACCCGCAGCACTGTCGGACCCCCTGCGTAGGGTGGATGCCATGGCTCGCACGCTCCCCTACGGATCCTGGCCCTCCCCCGTCACCGCCGAGGCGGTGGCCGAGTCCTCGCCGCGCATCGACGGCGCGCTGCTCGTCGGGAACGAGGTGTGGTGGGGCGAATCCGTGCCGAGCGAGGCCGGTCGCGTCGCGGTCAAGCGCCGGACCGCCGACGGGCGGACCGAGACCGTCCTCCGCGCCCCCTTCAACGCCCGCTCGGCCGTGCACGAGTACGGCGGCGGCGCGTGGGCCGCATCGCCCGACGGCGAACTGTACTTCGTCGAGAAGAGCGACCAGCGCGTCTACGCGCTGACTCCGGGCGGACAGCCGCGCCCGCTCACGGCCGCCGACGAGGCCGTGCGCCACGGCGGCCTGCGCGTCGAGCGCGGGGTGCTCCTGGCGGTCCGCGAGACGCACGGCTCCGCCCGCGTTCCCACGCGCGCCATCGTGCGCATCGCGACCGACGGGTCGCAGCGCGTCGACGTGTTGGCCGAGGGCAGCGACTTCCTCGCACAGCCCGCCCTCTCGCCGGACGGCCGGCGCCTCGCGTGGGTCGCCTGGGATCACCCGGACATGCCGTGGGATCGCACCGCCATCCGCGTCGCGGACCTCGTCACGGGCGGGGTCGCCCAGGTGGCCGGGGGCGTCGAGCGGGCTCCCCTGCAACCGGTGTGGGTCGCCGACGACGAACTGCTCTATGCCGACGACCCGGACGGTCGGTGGAATCTGTTCCGCCACCCGCTTGACGGCGACGCGCAGCCCCTCGCCCCGGCCGACGCCGACACCGGAGGGGGCCTGTGGGTCCTCGGCACCCGCTGGTTCGGCGCCACGGACGACGGGCGCGTGGTCGCCGTGCGCACGCACGGAGCCGATGAGATCGTCGAGATCTCACCGACGGGCGTGCGTCCGCTCGACGTCCCCTCGGTGGCCACCTCGTCTATCGACGACGTGAAGGGCACGCGCGCCCTGGTCTCGGGCGCGGATGCGAGCGGTCGCGCCGGTCTGTGGATGGTCGACCTCGACTCCGGCGAGATCGAGCTCGTCACCGGCGGCGCGGGCGCGTGGTCCGCGGAGTGGATGCCGACGGCCCTGGCCCTCGAGACCCCGGGGCCGCACGGTCCCGTCCACGCCTTCGCCTACCCGCCCACGCATCCCGACGTCGTCGCCCCCGACGGCGAGCGTCCCCCGTACGTGGTGATGGTCCACGGCGGGCCGACCTCTCACGTCGGGCCGGCGCCGTCCGCCAAGACGGCGTTCTTCACCAGCCGGGGCATCGGCGTCCTCGACGTCAACTACGGCGGGTCGACCGGCTACGGTCGTGCGTACCGCGACCGCCTCGCCGGCCAGTGGGGCGTGGTCGACGTCGACGACGTCGCCGCCGCGGCATCCGCTCTGGCTCAGGCGGGACTCGCCGATGCCGATCGCATCGCCATCGCGGGCGGCTCGGCGGGCGGCTGGACGGTGCTGGCCGCGGTCACCACCACCGACGTCTTCGGCGCGGGCATCTCGCGCTACGGCGTGGGCGACGCCCGAGCGCTGGCCGAGGACACGCACGACTTCGAGGCGCGCTACCTCGACGGGCTGATCGGCCCGCTCCCCGAGGCCGAGGACGTCTACGTCGAACGCTCTCCGCTCAGCCACCCCGAACGCTTCCGCGTCCCGCTGCTCATCCTGCAGGGCTCCGAGGACCGGGTGGTGCCTCCGTCGCAGGCCGAGGCGATCCGCGACGCGCTCGTCACTCACGGGATCCCCCACGCCTACGTGCTGTACGAGGGCGAGGGGCACGGCTTCCGTCGCTCCGAGACCGTCATCGACTCGCTTCAGCGCGAGCTCGGCTTCCTCGGGGCCGTGTTCGGTTTCGACACCCCCGGCGTACCGCCGCTCGCGCTCGACGGCGGCCCCGCCGCGCGGTGACGACGAAGGCCCCGCCGACATGACGTCGGCGGGGCCTCGAACCACCGCGGTGGAGAGCCTCAGGCCGCGAAGGGGGCGAGCTCGGCCGCGAGGCGGGCGCCCACGTGGGCGTGCAGGAACGTCCCGCTCTCGCGGTGCTCCTGCGCGACGATGAGCCCGCTCTCGTGCACGGCCGACACGAGGTCTCCGCGGTCGTACGGGACGACCGCCTGCACCTCCACCGCGGGGAGCGGCAGGGCATCCTCGATCGCCGCGCGCAGCTCGTCGATGCCCTCGCCCGTGCGCGACGAGACGAACTTCGCCTGCGGCGCCAGCCCGCGCAGCACCAGACGGTCGTCCTCGCTCACCAGATCGGCCTTGTTGAACACGACGATCTCGTGGCCGAAGTCCGCGTCCACATCACCCATCACATCGCGCACCGTCATCAGCTGCGCGGCCGGGTCGGGGTGGGACGCGTCGACGACGTGCAGGATGACGTCGGCGTCGCCGACCTCCTCGAGCGTCGAACGGAACGCCTCGACCAGCTGGTGCGGAAGGTTGCGCACGAAGCCGACCGTGTCGGTCAGCGTGTACACGCGGCCGTCGGTGGTCTCGGAGCGGCGGACCGTGGCATCCAGGGTCGCGAACAGCGCGTTCTCGACCAGCACTCCGGCACTCGTCAGGCGGTTCAGCAGGCTCGACTTGCCGGCGTTGGTGTACCCGGCGATCGCGACCGAGGGGATCGTGTGACGCTTGCGCTCGGCTCGCTTGGCCTCGCGGGCGGGGGCGAAGTCGCGCAGCTGCTTGCGCAGCAGCGCCATCTTGGTGCGGATGCGGCGACGATCGAGCTCGATCTTGGTCTCACCGGGACCGCGCGAGCCCATGCCCGCGCCGCCCGCGCCGACCTGTCCACCGGCCTGACGCGACATCGAGTCACCCCACCCGCGCAGGCGCGGGAGCAGGTACTCGAGCTGCGCGAGCTCGACCTGCGCCTTGCCCTCGCGGCTCTTCGCGTGCTGACTGAAGATGTCGAGGATGACGGTGGTGCGGTCGATGACCTTGACCTTGACGACGTCCTCGAGGGCGCGCCGCTGGCTGGGCGCCAGCTCGGTGTCGGCGATCACGGTGTCGGCGCCGACGGCCGCGACGATGTCGCGCAGTTCGGCCGCCTTGCCGCGCCCGACGTAGGTCGCCGGGTCGGGGTGGGGGCGACGCTGCAGGACGCCGTCGAGCACCACCGCACCGGCGGTCTCGGCGAGCGCCGCGAGTTCGCGCAGCGAGTTCTCGGCATCCGCCTGCTCGCCCTGGGGGTGGACGCCCACGAGCACGACGTTCTCGAGGCGCAGCTGTCGGTATTCGACCTCGGTGACGTCCTCGAGCTCGGTCGACAGGCCCACGACGCGGCGCAGTGCGGCGCGCTCCTCGCGGTCCCACTGGTCGCCGTCGGCGTCTCCGCCGTACGCCGTCGTGGCGTCCTGGAGTGCTTGCGCCGCACCGAAGACCCGGACCCCGCGGTGCGCTTCGGCGCGCGAGAGCACGCGGTCCACCGGATCCACGGCGGGCGCGTCGATGCTCGGGGGTGTGGTCTGTTCGGTCATGTGTTCCTTCCGTCGCGGGCGATCCCGCGTGTTCTGGCACTTTATCCGCCCCGGTGGGGCAGACGGCCGTCCGATATCCTGGAGGAATGGGGAGCGAGCACTATTTCAGCGCGTCGCCGTCGAGTCCCGAACAGCTCCGTCGCATCCGTGCCACGCTCGCCGGTCGTGAACTCGAGCTCGTCACGGCGGGCGGCGTCTTCAGTCCGGATCACGTGGATGCCGGCACGTCGGTGCTGCTCGCGAATACGCCTCCCCCGCCCGCCGGTGGGAACTTCCTCGACCTGGGGTGCGGGTGGGGTCCGATCTCGATCTCGCTCGCGCTCGCCTCACCGCACGCGACCGTGTGGGCGGTCGACGTCAACGAACGTGCTCTCGATCTCGTGAGGCGGAACGCCGAGTCCCTCGGCCTCAGCAACATCAACGCCGTGCGGCCCGAGGATGTTCCCGACGACGTCGAGTTCCGCACCATCCGCTCCAACCCGCCCATCCGGGTCGGCAAGAACGAACTGCACGGCATGCTGCAGCACTGGATCCCCCGCCTGTCGGAGCGTTCCGACGGGTGGTTCGTGGTCCAGCGCAACCTCGGCTCCGATTCGCTGCAGCGGTGGCTCGCCGCGACCTTCGCCGACGGCTACGGCGTGCAGCGGGCCGCGACCGGTCGCGGCTTCCGCGTGCTGCGGGTGCGCAAGCACGGATCGCCGCCGAGCGAGCTCATCGACGTCGTCCGCTGAGCGGGATCGCGCGCAGGATGCCCTGGCCGGTCACCCCGTCTGCGCGGGTTCTCAGGCGAGGGCGACCTCGCCCGTGAACACCAGGGATGCCGGTCCCGACAGGTACACACGCCCCTCGGACACGCGCACGCCCAGGGTTCCCCCCGGGGTGTCCGCGATCCACGTGTCGGGCGCCGCGGCCCCGGCCCAGTGCCGGACGGCGAGGGCGGCCGCCGCGACCCCCGTGCCGCAGCTGAGCGTCTCGCCGACCCCGCGCTCGAACACGCGCAGGCGGATCGCTCCCACGCCGTCGCGCACGAGCGGATCGGCCGGGACGACGAACTCCACGTTGGCCCCGTGTCGGGGCGCCGGGTCGAGGACGGGCTGGTACGTGAGGTCGAGTCCCTCGAGTTCCGCCTCGGACGACAGGGCGACGACCACGTGCGGGTTGCCGACGTCGATGCCGACGCCGGGTCGTGCAACGCTCAGGCCCTTGGCACGAACCAGGGTCTCCGCGGCATCCACGGTGAAAACGCCCAGGTCCACCTCGAAACCGCGGTCGCTGCGGGTGAGGGTCTTCACACCCGCCCGGGTGCCGATGCGCAGTCCCAACTCGATCGAGGCCAGGCCGGTGTCGGTCAGGTAGCGGGCGAACACGCGCGTGCCGTTGCCGCACATCTCGGCCTTCGACCCGTCGGCGTTGCGGTAGTCCATGAACCACTCCGCGCCGGAGGCCGCGGCCTCGGCACCCTCGTCGATCGCGGCCGAGCGCACCACCCGCAGCAGACCGTCCGCGCCGATGCCGAAGTGGCGGTCGCACAGCGCCGCGATCTGCGCGTCGGAGAGGTCGAGCTCGCCGTCGGGGTCGGACACGACCACGAAATCGTTGCCGGTGCCGTGACCCTTGGTGAACGCGAGAGAGGACATGGCCTCCAGTCTAGGGACCGCGCGCCGGCTCAGTCGGGCGCCGCCGGCCCGTCGACGATCAGGCGCTTGCCCGTGGTCCACGTCTCGAACGGCTCGTATCCGAGCGCGTCGTAGAACCCGCGTGCGGCGGCGTTGTCGGGGCGCACCATCAGCTGCACCTTCGGGCAGCCCCGTTCCAGGAGCAGCCGTTCCGCTTCGGCGACGAGGGCACGACCGATTCCGCGACCGCGATGCGACGACGCCGCGGCGAGGTAGGACAACCACCCGCGATGGCCGTCGTAGCCCGCCATCACGCTGCCGACGATGGTCTGCGCGGTGTCGGTCGCCGCGCGGTCGGACGCTGCGTGATCGGCGACGGCGGGATCGGCCTCGGCGCCACCGCCCGGGGTATCGACCGCCACCAGGAACAGCTCGGGCTGCACCGTGAGCTTGCGTCGGATGTCGGCGTGCGGATCGTTCCACGGGCGGGTCAGTCCCGCCTCGTGCCACAGCGCGACGACGGCATCCTCGTCGGAGAGGGCGAAGGGCCGGATAGTGATGCTCATGAGGCGCCCGCCCGGTCCGCCGGCAGCAGGGTCGCGGCATCCGTCGACCGCGCGTCCACCCATCGAGCCTGGGCGTAGCGTCGGAACCACGACACCTGACGCCGGGCGTACCGCCGCGTGAGCGCCTGCGTCTCGGCCACGGCGTCGTCGCGGCTGAGGTCTCCGCGCAGCTGCGCGAGAGCCTGTGCGTACCCGATCGCCCGCCCCGCCGTCGTCGAGCGTTCGAGGCCCTCGGCGCGCAACGCCTCGACCTCGTCGATCAAGCCCGCCGCCCACATCGCCTCGACGCGCGCGTCGAGCAGCGGGACGAGCTGCTCGCGCTCGACCCGCGTGGCCACGATGCGGGTGAGCGGATGCCACGGCTCCGGCGCCGCGGGAAGAGCGCCCCCGTGCGTCTCGCCGCCCTGCTCGAGCACCTCGAGCGCGCGCACGACGCGCCGACCGTTGCGCGGATCGATCCGCGCGGCCGCGTCGGGGTCGGCCTGGCGCAGTCGTGCGAAGAGCACGCCCGCGCCGCTGTGCGCCAGCTCCGCCTCGAGTCGCTCGCGCACGGCCTCGTCGCGCGGCGGGAACCGGAAGTCCCACAGCACGCTCGAGACGTAGAGTCCGGAACCACCGACGAGGATCGCGTCCGCACCGCGGCCGTGGATCTCGCGGATGGCCGTGCGGGCGGCATCCTGGAACCACGCCACCGCGGCGTCGTCGGTCACCGCGAGCGCGTCGAACAGATGATGAGGGATGCCGCGTCGCTCCGCGAGCGGGATCTTCGCGGTGCCGATGTCCATCCCGCGGTACAGCTGCATCGCATCGGCGTTGACGATCTCGGCGGGACGACCGCTCGCGGCGAGCGCCTCGGCGAGGTCGAGCGAGAGACTCGTCTTGCCGGTTCCCGTCGCCCCCACGACGGCCCACAGGGCCGGCGCGATCACACGCCGACGCGGAGCGTGGGAAGCCCCAGGGACACCGCGCGCGGCGCTCCCGCATCACCCGCGGGGGCGGGGATGCCGCATGATTCCGCTTGCGAGCGGTCCCACGCGTCGCCGGCCCGCGTGCGGCGGATGCGCAGCGGCGCCCCGTCGGGGGCGTCGGCCAGCAGGTGGAAGGGGGCGGCGTGCGTCACCGTCACCGAGACCACGTCTCCGGGGCGCGGAACGGGCGAGCCGTCGGGCAGCTCGAAGTGCACGAGCCGGTTGTCTTCGGCGCGCCCCGTGAGGCGGTGGGTCTCGGAGTCCTTCTTGCCCTCGCCCGCGGACACGAGCACCTCGAGCGTGCGCCCCTGCTGCTTGTGGTTCTCTTCGATCGAGATGCGCTCCTGCAGCGCGATCAGCCGCTCGTAACGCTCCTGGACGACCGCCTTGGGCACCTGGTCGGCCATGGTCGCCGCCGGCGTGCCCTCGCGGATCGAGTACTGGAACGTGAAGGCACTCGAGAACCGCGCCGCCTCGACGACGCGCAGGGTGTCTTGGAAGTCCTCTTCGGTCTCGCCGGGGAAGCCCACGATGATGTCGGTCGTGATGGCGGCGTGCGGGATGCGCTCGCGCACCCGGTCGAGGATGCCGAGGAACTTCTCGCTGCGGTACGACCGGCGCATCGCCTTGAGGATGCGGTCGGAGCCCGACTGCAGCGGCATGTGCAGCTGCGGCATGACCGCCGGGGTCTCGGCCATGGCCGCGATGACGTCGTCGGTGAACGCGGCCGGGTGCGGGCTGGTGAAGCGGATGCGCTCGAGACCGTCGATCTCTCCGGCGGCGCGCAGCAGCTTGCCGAAGGCGAGGCGGTCGCCGAACTCGACCCCGTACGAGTTCACGTTCTGACCGAGCAGGGTGACCTCGATCGCGCCGTCGTCGACCAGCAGACGGATCTCGTTGAGAATGTCGCCGGGACGACGGTCCTTCTCTTTGCCCCGCAGACTCGGGACGATGCAGAACGTGCAGGTGTTGTTGCAGCCGACCGAGATCGACACCCAGCCGCTGTGGACCGAATCGCGCTTGGTGGGCAGCGTCGAGGGGAAGATCTCGAGCGACTCGAGGATCTCGAGCTCGGCCTCGCCGTTGTGGCGGGCGCGCTCGAGCATGCCCGGCAGCGAGCCCATGTTGTGCGTGCCGAACACCACGTCGACCCACGGGGCCTTCTGCTGGACCGCGTCTTTGTCCATCTGGGCGAGGCAGCCGCCGACCGCGATCTGCATGCCGTCGTGCGCGTCCTTGCGCGACTTGAGGTGGCCGAGCGTGCCGTAGAGCTTTCCGGCCGCGTTGTCGCGCACGGCGCAGGTGTTGATCACCACGACGTCGGCCTCGGTCCCCGCCTCGGCGCGGACGTACCCCGCGCTCTCGAGCGACCCGGACAGGCGCTCGGAGTCGTGCACGTTCATCTGGCACCCGAAGGTGCGGACTTCGTACGTGCGGGGTCCCGCATCGCCCTGCGCGGCGGCGGACGGCGCGATCAGCGTGGGAGTGGAAACGGGGGTCGTCATGATGGATGCCAGTCTAAACGGCGCCTCCGACACCCGCCCCCGTCGACCGGGCACGGCGCGATCGGTGCCTTCGGGAGACGGATCGCTCACATCTCGCTATGTTTGAGCTGTGCGCCACCTGTCGAACCTGACGGGTGTCTCCGGGGGGAGCTGTACATGGGGAATGATCGACCGACGTCGACGTCGGGACAACTGGTGGGGGCCGACCGCGACGCCGTCACGCTGGCCGAGAGTGCTCGAGCGGGCACGTCTCTGCTGATCGCGGGTCCGCGCGGCAGCGGGCGCAGCTACCTGATGCGGGCCATCACGGCCGAGTTGCAGCGGACGGGGACGCGGACCGCCGTCGTCCGGCCGTGCTCGGCGCTGACGCGGGTGCCCTACGGCGCTCTGGACGCGACAGGCGATCCGTGCCTCGACGACGTGCGCGAGCTGACCGGCGACGCACCCGTCGACGGCGTCATCGTGGTCGACGACGTCGATGCGCTCGACACGGCATCCGTGCACGCACTCGAACGCGCCGTGGCGACCAGACGGACGACGGTCGTCTTCGGGATGCGTACCGCCCGACCGCGCGCGGTTGACCCGGGCGACGACGCCGACGAGGTGCGGCGAGCCGTCCTCGGGCTGTGGATGGACGGCATCCTGCGCCGTATCGACCTGCGCGAGCTGTCGGACGAGGACGCACGCGGGATGATCGACCTGTTCCCCGATGCGTCGCTGCTCGACAACGCCACCCGCGCCGCGCTCGTGTGGCGGGCGGACGGGTCTCGGGCGCTGCTGCGGCATCTCGTCCTCGAGGCCACGGGCGCGGCCCGCGCCGGTCGCGATCCGCTCAGCCCTCTGCGCGCGATCGCACGGGACAGCCGGCTCGCCGTGGCCCTCGAACGGCACGTCGCCGAGATCACCCGCCCCGACCTCGAGTGCCTGGCGGGCGTGCTTGTTCTGCCCCACCTCGAACTCGCGGCCGCGACGCGGCTGTTCAACGCCGAGAGCGTGCACGCCCTGTTGGCGAGCGGGCTGCTGCATGCCGACCCGTCGAGCGAGCGTCGTCTGACCGTGAACGACCTCGTTGCGCAGGAGGCGCGAAGGCAGCTGGGCACGGCGTACGTCGACGACCTCGTCCGCGCCGCCGGCTCGAGGATGCTGGCGGAGGACGACGAATGGTGGAGTCACGCGATCGCCGTCGCCGTCTCGGAGCGGTGGCATCGCCTCGGGGCCGACTCCGACGAGAAC
Organism: Microbacterium testaceum; assembly: GCF_003075375.1. Taxonomy (GTDB): domain Bacteria; phylum Actinomycetota; class Actinomycetes; order Actinomycetales; family Microbacteriaceae; genus Microbacterium; species Microbacterium testaceum_E. The sequence continues at coordinate 25,643 of NZ_QDFT01000003.1, forward strand.
GACCACCCCCCGTCCACCCGGGTCAGGGTAGCCCTCGCCGGGGCGCGAGCCGCAAACGATCGCGGCGACACCGCCCACGCCGCCGCGCACGCGCTGCGGGGGCTGCGCGCGAAGGACGACCCCGCGCTGCGGCTCGAAGCGGAACTCGCCGCCCACGGATCCCCCGAGATCGACGAGGACATCGACCCCGGCGCGCGCAGACGGATCGCCCGCGCGGCCGCCGAGAGACGCGGCGCTTCTTCGGCCGCATCGTCGACCACCGAGGCGGACGCCCGTGTCGAGAGGCTGCTCGCCGACGCGCTCCGCGCGGGCGCCCAACTCGATTGGGCGCGGGCGGCCGAGGCCGCCGCCCGCGCCGCCGCCGAGACCGCCGCGTCCCCGGCGGCGCGGCTGCGCGCCACCGTGGCGGTCGGTACCGCCGAGACGTATCGCGGCCGGTGGAAACTCGCCCAGCACCACTATCGCGAGGTGCAGCGCACGCTCGACGCCCGACGCCGCGCCGACGGCATCGGCCCGCGGGAGCGCCTGGCCGCCGTGATGTCGATGCTCGCAGGACACCAGATCGCGGGAGCCGACGGAGCGGGGGTGCGCGAGCGTCTCAACGCCGAGGTCGCGACGACCGCGCGCGAGGGCGAGTCGGCCGAGCTCACCCTCGCCGGGGCGGCGGGGGCGATCGCCTACGCCGGCGCGGGGCGCCCCCTCGAGTCCGCTCGGGAGCTCACGTCCGCGCTGTCGCGGGAGCCCACGGCCGTCGCCGCCATGTCGACGGCGATGATCGAGCTCGGTGTCGCCGAGGAGCTCGCCCTCGCGGGGCGTCTCGACGAGGCGCGCGCGATCATCGCCCAGGTAGACGATCGCGGTGCCGCCCTCGTGCAACGGAGCCGGTTGTACGTGCAGACCACCGTGCGGGTGGCCGAGGGCCGACATGAGGCCGCCCGCGAGACGGCGCGCGCCGCCGCGGAACTGACGCGCGGCACCACCGCCGCCGCGTTGCGCATCCGCGATCTGTTCCGACTGGTCACGCTCAACGCCGCACTGCAGGACGAGATCGACGAGCTCGTGCAGCTCGCTGCGACCACGGATCTGCCGATCGCTGCCGAGGCCGTGCGCCGCGCTGCGGCACGCCCCCACGACGAGGACGACACGCTCGTGGACGAGCTGCGCCTGCACGCCCTGTGGTCGAGCGATTCAGACCGCGCCGTCAGCCCCGCCGCGCCGGTCACGCGGTTGTCTCTGCGCGATGACAGCAGCGATAGCGGGGAGGAGCTCACCGCCCGCGAGCGGGAGATCGCCCTGATGGCGAACGAGGGCCTCACCAATCGTGAGATCGCGACGCGCCTGTTCCTGTCGATCCGAACCGTCGAGTCGCACGTCTATCAGGCGCGGATGAAGGTGGGCGCCGCGTCGCGGCGCGAACTGGGGCGCCTCGTCGCGGCCGGCGCAACCCGTCGGCGCGAGACCGCGGGCGGCGCACGTGCACGGGACATCGATGACCCCGTGGGCCCGGGACGGGCTGCGCGGACTCCCCGGCACTGAACGGAGGACGACGAGCTCCGTCGCGCGCACCGGTTGCCGGTCGGGACGACCGCGTCCGTGCAAATCCGCGCGTACCGACGCTCCGGTATGGACCCACCGTGCGCGTATCCGGCCTGGGGTCCTGCGCGCGCACCGACGCTCCGGTGTGGACCGACCGAGCGCGGATCCGGCCCGGGGTCTTGCGCGCGCTCAGTCGTCCGGCGTGAACCGGACGCCCGACGCGGGCCGCGCGGATGACCGGGAGCGCCCGATGCCCGCCTCGCTGAGCGCCGTCCGGGCGGCGGTGAGCGCCACCGACGAGGGGTACCCGCGGCGGGCCAGCTGACCGGAGAGCCGTCGCAGGGCGGCGTCGTACTCGGCGCCCTGGACCCCCCGGATCTTCGATCTCGCGAAGTCCAGTGCACGCTCGGCGTCGTCATCGGGCAGCGTCGCGAGGGCCGCCTCGGCGACATCGCGGGGAATGCCTCTCTTGCGCAACGTCTCGGCGACGGCTCGACGGCCCTCTGCGCGCTTGTCCATCGCCGACATCACCAGCTGCTCGGCGAATGTGGCATCGTCGAGATAGCCCAGGTCGACGAACCGGTCGATGATCTCGTCGCAGACGATCTCGTCGACGCCCTCGACACCGCGCAGCACCGTCCGCGCTTCGCTGAGCGACAGGGACCGCGATCGCAGCTTGCGCAGCAGCACCGCCTCGGCGTCGTCTCGCACCTGCTCTGCCGACGGCTCATCGCTCGGCCGGACGTCGCCGGCCTCACCGGCCCGCTCGTCCGAGGAGGACCCGACCTCGACGGGCGCCAGCACACGGGTCCGTCGACCGGAGGCCACCGGCGGGTGCCAGTCGTCCGCGTCCGAGTGGTCGGCGGACGACCGCACCCGTGTGCCCGCGTTCCCGCGTGACGCCGATGCCCGTCCGGGACGGTCACCGAAGAGCGGGATGACGGGAGCGAGGCCGTCGTGGCCGTCACCCGGCGTCGTGCCGGCGTGACGGCCTCGACCGTCGTCTGCCGCCATCAGGCCGGGCGACGCGCGGCCAGCTCGTCGTCAGCCGCGGGGGCAGCGGCTGCGCCGGCTCCGCCGATGCCGAGCTTGGTCTTGATCTTCGACTCGATCTCGGCCGCGATGTCGGGGTTCTTGATGAGGAAGTTGCGCGCGTTCTCTTTACCCTGACCGAGCTGCTCGCCCTCGTAGGTGTACCACGCGCCCGACTTCTTGACGATGGCGTGCTCCACACCGAAGTCAATGAGGCTGCCCTCGCGCGAGATGCCGACGCCGTAGAGGATGTCGAACTCGGCCTGCTTGAAGGGCGGGGCCATCTTGTTCTTGACGACCTTGACGCGCGTGCGGTTGCCGACGGCCTCGGTACCGTCTTTCAGCGTCTCGATGCGGCGGATGTCGAGTCGAACGGACGCATAGAACTTCAGCGCCTTTCCACCGGCGGTGGTCTCGGGCGAACCGAAGAAGACACCAATCTTCTCGCGGAGCTGGTTGATGAAGATCGCCGTGGTCTTCGTGGTGTTGAGGCCACCGGTGAGCTTACGCAGGGCCTGCGACATCAGACGCGCCTGGAGGCCGACGTGCGAGTCGCCCATCTCACCCTTGATCTCGGCCTCGGGGACGAGGGCGGCGACGGAGTCGATGACGACGAGGTCGATCGCGCCGGAGCGGATGAGCATGTCGGCGATCTCGAGCGCCTGCTCACCGGTGTCGGGCTGCGACACCAGCAGAGCGTCGATGTCGACGCCGAGCTTCTTGGCGTACTCGGGGTCGAGCGCGTGCTCGGCGTCGATGAACGCCGCGATACCGCCGGCGCGCTGGGCATTGGCGATCGCGTGGAGCGTCAGTGTGGTCTTACCCGACGACTCCGGGCCGTAGATCTCGATGATGCGGCCGCGGGGAAGACCGCCGATGCCGAGGGCCACGTCGAGGGCGACGGAGCCGGTGGGGATGGTCTCGATCGGCGCACGGTCGTCGCTGCCCAGTCGCATGACCGAGCCCTTTCCGAACTGACGGTCGATCTGGGCGAGGGCCGATTCGAGGGCCTTCTCGCGGTCTGCGGGTGAGGGCATGACGTATTCTTTCTGCTCGCGTTCCGGTCGCCTATAGGCTGTCGCGGCCCCACCGACGGTGGGGGTGCCCGACAAGGCGTTCAGAGTGTCGTTCGACATTTCCCACGTTAGGGAGGACCTCCGACATTGGGTTCGAAGGCTCCCCCGGATGGGGATGGATGCCGCGGAAACTCCGCTGTGAAGGACACTACGCCCGAATCGAACGAAGATTCGACGACACGCCGAAACGAATCGCGCGACTACCGAACACGGGACGTCGGCGAGCTCAGGAGCGGCGAGGCTCCAGGCGGCCGACGCCGTATCGCCGGTTCTCGGGCACGTCGGTCTCGGCGCAGAGCGCGAGCCAGACGTCGCGCGGGTCGACGCCCGCCGCGAGGGCATCGACGCTCGTCCGCCCGCCCACGGCGGACAGGACGAGGTCGGTCAGCAGGGATCCTCCACGCGCACCGAACTCATCGGCGACGGCGCGGTCGAACTCGCTTCGACGCATCGAGGCGGACTCAGCGCAGCGAGAGCTCGGGCTCGACGGCCGCGACGAGCTCGTCGGGGACGACGTCGGGGAAGGTCTGCAGTCCCTCGAGGACCGAGAGACGGTCGCCGACCTGACGCATGATGGTCGAGATGGGCACGTCGAGCGCCTCGGCGACCGACGCGAGGATTTCGCTGGACGCTTCTTTCTGACCGCGCTCGACCTCACTGAGGTAGCCCAGGGCGACGCTCGCCCGGCTTGCGACCTGGCGGAGGGTACGACCCTTCTGCTGGCGGAGGTCACGCAGGACTTCGCCGATCTCTTGACGAACCAGGATCATTTGGGGGCCCTCCTCACTGCTGATTCCGTCGTGTCCGGTTGGACAACTGTGAAACACCGTCTGTGGTCACCCTAATGCCGTGCGCTGAGCACCGGATGGGAATCGCAGAACGAAACCGGGATGTGTCATCATTTGTTCCCCTCTTTCGGACCGGAACACTTCGGCGTCGAAGTATCAGAGGGCCGCGAGGGCGCGTCGGATCGCGAGATGGGCCGTCTCGCGCCGGATACGCTCCCGGTCGCCGGCGATCACCAGCGAATCGACCCGGGTTCCCAGAGGGGTCGAGACGGCGATGTGCACCGTCCCCACGGGCTGCCCGTCCTGCTCGTCGGGGCCGGCCACGCCGGTGGTGGCGATCCCGACGTCGGCGGCGACGCCATCGCGGCCGAGCACGTCGCGCACGCCCCGCGCCATCTGCCGGGCCACGCGGGGGTTGACGGCGCCGTGGGCGTCGAGGAGAGCCTGATCGACGCCGAGCACCCCGTGCTTGAGGTCGGTGGCGTAGGCCACCACTCCCCCGCGGACCGCTCGCGAAGCACCCGGAACGTCGACGAGGGACGACACGACGAGACCGCCGGTGAGCGACTCGGCCACGGCGACCGTCCAGCCCAGCTCGCCGAGCCGGTCCAGGAGCAGCGCCGCACTCTCGCGCGGCGTGCGCACGAGGGTCTCGTCGAGATCTTCGGGGATGCCGTCGATCATCGCGCGCCTCGACCCCTGCGCGCGGCGCGCGCCTCGGTGACCACGTAGTCGATGCCGGAGGCGATGGTCAGCACGACCGCGATGGTCATGGTGACGACGCCCGCCCACCAGACACCGGCCTGCCACGCGGGGGCGTCCGAGAGGCCGGCGAGCGGAAGGAGGGCCATCGAGAGCGCGATGGCCTGGAACACCGTCTTGAGCTTGCCCATCCACGCCGCCGCCAACACGTGGTCGCTGACGACGATGAAGCGGTACACCGTGATGCCGATCTCGCGGATCAGCACGACGATGGTGATCGGCCACGGCAGCTCACCGAGGATCGACAGTCCGACGAACGCCACACCCGTGAGGGCCTTGTCGGCGATGGGGTCGAGGAGTTTGCCCAGGTCGCTCACGATCCGGTAGCGACGGGCGATGTAGCCATCGACCCCGTCCGTCGCGATCGCGACGATGAAGAGTACCGCCGCGGCCCAGCGCAGTCCGCCGCCGGCGCCCGCATCGGCGAGGAGCAACCAGAGGAACACCGGCGCGCAGAGGATGCGCGCGATGGTGATCGCATTGGGCAATTGAGGGTGAACGGCCATTAGTCGCGTCCCGTCAGCTGCCAGGCGTCTTCGGAACCCTCGTCGTCATCCGCGTTCACGACGGGCAAGCCGTCGAACTGCGCCTCGATCGGGTCCTCGCCGTATCGGTCGTCGTCCGCCGCCGCGACGGCCGGCGGTGCGTCGTCCCCGCGCAGGCGGGCCATGACGGCCGGTAGCTGCTCGTTGGTGACGAGCACGTCGCGGGCCTTCGACCCCTCGGAGGGTCCGACGATCTCGCGCGATTCGAGCAGGTCCATCAGTCGGCCTGCCTTGGCGAAACCGACGCGCAGTTTGCGCTGCAGCATCGAGGTCGAGCCGAACTGCGTCGAGACGACGAGCTCGGCGGCCGCGAGGAGCAGCTCGAGGTCGTCCCCGATGTCGGCGTCGATCTCTTTCTTCTCGGCCGCGGCCTGGACGTCCGACCGGTACTCGGGTCGCGCCTGCTGGGTGACGTGCGCGACGACCTTCTCGATCTCCTGCTCGCTGACCCAGGCACCCTGCACGCGAAGCGCCTTGGACGCGCCCATCGGGAGGAACAGACCGTCGCCCTGTCCGATCAGGCGGTCGGCACCGGGCTGATCGAGGATGACGCGGGAGTCCGTGACGCTCGTCACGGCGAAGGCGAGGCGCGAGGGCACGTTCGCCTTGATCAGACCGGTGACGACGTCGACAGACGGGCGCTGCGTCGCCAAGACGAGGTGGATGCCGCTGGCGCGCGCGAGCTGCGTGATGCGCACGATCGAGTCCTCGACGTCGCGCGGGGCGACCATCATGAGGTCGGCGAGCTCGTCGACCACGACGAGCAGGTACGGGTAGGGCTTGAGCACGCGTTCGCTGCCGGCCGGCAGCTGCAGCTCACCCGCGACGACGGCCCTGTTGAAGTCGTCGATGTGACGGAATCCGAACGACGCGAGGTCGTCGTACCGCATGTCCATCTCTTTGACGACCCACTGGAGGGCCTCGGCGGCCTTCTTGGGGTTCGTGATGATGGGGGTGATCAGGTGCGGGACGCCCGCGTACGAGGTCAGCTCCACGCGCTTGGGGTCGATCAGCACCATGCGCACGTCGGACGGCTTCGCCCGCATGAGCAGGCTCGTGATCATCGAGTTGACGAAGCTCGACTTACCGGAACCGGTCGAGCCTGCCACCAGCAGGTGGGGCATCTTCGCCAGGTTCGCGACGACGAAGCCACCGCCCACGTCCTTGCCCACGCCGATGGTCATCGGGTGGGTCGACGACATCGCGGCCTCGGAGCGCAGGATGTCGCCCAGCGTCACGATCTCGCGGTCGGCGTTGGGGATCTCGACGCCGATCGCGCTCTTGCCGGGGATGGGCGCGAGGATGCGCACCTCGTTCGAGGCCACCGCGTAGGCGATGTTGTTCGTGAGCGCGGTGATGCGCTCGACCTTCACACCCGGGCCGACCTCGATCTCGTACTGCGTCACGGTCGGTCCGCGCGAGAATCCGGTCACCCGCGCGTCGACCTTGAACTGCTGCATCACGCTCTCGATCGCCGCGACCACCGCGTCGTTGGCGGCGGATCGCGCCTTGGGCGGCGTGCCCGCCGCGAGGGCCGTCACCGAGGGCAGGCGGTAGTTCGCGGCCGGTGGCGCTCCGGCGTGGTCGCCGCCCAGACCCGAGATGCCGGGCAGGTCGTCGGCGTCGTCTGCCTCGAGGAGCGGAGAGTCGTCGTGCAGACCGCGTCCGGCCGCGGCTCCGGCCAGGGCACGGGCGTCGAACACCTCGGTGAGCGCCTCGGACGCGGGTGCGGAGGGCAAGGGCGGGGGCGTGACCGCGGCGGGCTTGGCCACCGGTTCGGGCGCCACGACGGGAGATTCGAAACCACCCTGGGGCGTCCCGGGAGAGAGCAGCTCGGTGAGGTCGTGGGAGCCGAGCGAGCCGTCGGACTCCTCTTCTCGACCCGTCTTGTTGCGTCGCCACCACGGCAGCGACTTCTCACCCGCGTCGTCATCGTCGTCGGCCGCCAGGACCTTGGTGGTCGGGTCGGGCCGCTCGACGCGTTCCGCTCCGAACATCCACGCGTAGAGGTCTCCGAGTCGCCGTCCGATGCGGTTGGGCGGGGTCTTGGTCAGGATCAGGACGCTCAGCGCGGCGAGGATCGACAGCGCGACATAAGCCCCGATGTCGGTGAGCACCGTCGCGAGCGGCTCACCGAGGATCCACCCCGAGATACCGCCGGCGAGGCTGAGCACAGGGAGACCCTCGTTCGGCGCGGGGCTGCCGTTCGCGACGTGGCAGAAGCCCGCGACCGTCACCACGAACAGGCCGAAACCGATGCCCACGCGCCCGTTGTCGTGAACGGACGCCGGGTGCCGGAACAACCACCCGGCCAAGAGGAGCAGCAGGACGGGCAGCACGAAGGCCACCCGGCCCACCAGGGCACCGAAACTGTACGCGCTGATGAGGGCGGCGGCATCCGTTCCGATGAAGAACCACTCCACGACGGCACCGAGCACCGCGAGGACGACCAGGAAGAACGGGAAGCCGTCGCGGCGCTGATCGCGCTCGAGCGTCTCGGGCCCGAAGGCCCGGAACATGCCGCCCACTCCGTGGGCGACCGCCATCCACGCCCGGACGGCGACCGGGGGCTTCTCGGGCTCGTCGACGTAGCGCTTGGGCGCCGGGGTCGAGGCCTTGGATCGCGTCGACCCCTTCGCGGGGGCGCGACCGCCGGACGGTGACGAGGTACGGGCCATCCCTCCACGGTAGGCGGGACCGCCGACATTCGCTCGGACCGACGCGGGATTCAGCGCAGTCGCTTGACCATCGCGTCGCGCCCGATCCCCCGACGCACCACGGCGAAGCCCTCGGAGCGGTACAGCGACACCGCGTAGTTGTCGCGCTCGACGCTCAGACTGATCCGGGCGAAGCCCTGCGTGCGCGCGTGGTCCACCAGACGCTGCAGCAGCGCCCGTCCGGTCCCGTGCGCGCGCCACACGGGCCTCACCCCGATGATGAGCTCCGGCACGCCCGTGCCCACCCAGCCGAACCCCGGCTCGTCGCGAGGGAGCATGCGATACCAGGCGGCACCGACGGGCTCACCCGTGGGCGACTCCGCGACGAAGCCCGCATCGCCCGGTCGCATCCACCCGGCGATGTAGCGACTGTGCTCGGGACTGCTGAGCACCTCGTGGCGCGGACGTACGGCCCCGGCGCGCCAGGTCGCGGCTTCGACCGTCATGTCGGCGAGGAAGGCACCGTCGGATCGGACAGCCGCGCGGATCGGGAGAGCGGACATGCCCGCATGATAGCGATCCGCGCGCCCCGCCGCGGACCCGGGGACGACGAAGCGCCGCGGGCTCACCCGCGGCGCTTCGTGAGAGGACTCAGGCCTCGATGACCAGGGGCACGATCATCGGTCGACGACGCAACGACTGGTTGACCCAACGACCGATCGTGCGACGCACGACCTGCGACAGGGCGTGGTTGTCGCGCACGCCCGAGGAGGCGGCCTCGGTGAGCGCCGCGGCGATCTTCGGCTTGACGCTGTCGAAGACCTTGTCGTCCTCGGCGAAGCCGCGAGCGTGGATCTCGGGCCCCGAGACGATCTTGCCGGTGGCCGAGTCGACGACGACGATCACCGAGATGAACCCCTCTTCGCCGAGGATCCGGCGGTCCTTGAGGTCGGCATCCGTGATCTCTCCCACCGACGAGCCGTCGACGTACACGAAGCCGATGTCGACCTGGCCGACGACCTCGGCGACGCCGTCGCGCAGGTCGACGACGGTGCCGTTCTCGCCGAGGATCGTGTTCTTCTCGGGGATGCCGGTCTCGCGAGCGAGCTTGGCGTTGGCCATGAGGTGGCGGTACTCGCCGTGCACGGGAAGGACGTTCTTGGGCTTGAGGATGTTGTAGCAGTACAGCAGCTCGCCCGCCGCGGCGTGACCCGAGACGTGCACCTTGGCGTTGCCCTTGTGCACGACGGTCGCGCCGAGCTTGGTGAGACCGTCGATCACGCGGTAGATCGCGTTCTCGTTGCCGGGGATCTGGCTGGACGCCAGGATGATCGTGTCGCCCTCGCCCGGCTCGATCGCGTGGTCGAGGTTGGCCATGCGGCTCAGGACCGCCATCGGCTCGCCCTGCGATCCGGTCGACATGTAGACGATCTTGTCGTCGGGCAGGTCGCGCGCCTTCTTGTAGTCGATGAGCACGCCGTCGGGCACGTTGAGGTAGCCCAGGTCGGCCGCGATCCCCATGTTGCGCACCATGCTGCGGCCGAGCAGCGCCACGCGGCGCCCGTTCGCGTGCGCGGCATCGAGCACCTGCTGCACGCGGTGCACGTGGCTCGAGAAGCTGGCCACGACCACGCGTCGCGGCGCCTTGGCGATCACCTGGTCGAGCACCGGACCGATTCCGCGCTCGGTGGGCGTGAAGCCGGGGACGTCCGCGTTCGTGGAGTCCACGAGGAACAGGTCGACGCCCTCTTCGCCGAGGCGGGCGAACGCGCGCAGGTCGGTGATGCGTCCGTCGAGCGGCAGCTGGTCCATCTTGAAGTCGCCGGTGGCCAGCACGAGGCCCGCGGGCGTGCGGATCGCCACGGCGAGGGCGTCAGGGATGGAGTGGTTGACGGCCACGAACTCGAGGTCGAACGGTCCGACCTGCTCGCGCTGCCCCTCGGCCACGGTGAGCGTGTAGGGGCGGATGCGGTGCTCTTTGAGCTTGGCCTCGATGAGGGCCAGCGTGAGGCCCGAACCGATGAGGGGGATGTCGCCCTTGAGCTTGAGCAGGTACGGGACGGCGCCGATGTGGTCCTCGTGGCCGTGCGTGAGCACGACGCCGACGATGTCGTCGAGGCGGTGCCGGATCGGCTCGAAGTCGGGCAGGATCAGATCGACGCCCGGCTGGTGCTCCTCGGGGAACAGCACGCCGCAGTCGACGACGAGCAGCTTGCCGTCGTACTCGAAGACGGTCATGTTGCGACCGACCTCGCCGAGGCCGCCGAGCGGGATGACGCGGAGGGTGCCGGCGGCGAGAGCGGGCGGGTCGTAGGGGGTAGTGGGCATTCGAGCCTCCTCGGATGCCGATTCACGGCATCCCTTCTCTCGGATGCCGGTGACGGCATCCTGTGGTGTGGCGTCCCGGGCCGCGGATCGGCGGACGCCGATGCTTATCTCGTCGTGCCGTGCACCTTCGGCAGGGCACCGCCGGCGGCCGCGTTGCGGTCGGGGCGGAAGTTGGAGAAGTCGGCGCCGGCCACGTTCTTCACGAGGGCCAGTTCGTCTTCGATGACGGCGGCCTCCCACTCCTCCGGCCCGACCAGGGGCAGGCGGACGCGGGGGCTTCCGATACGGCCGAGGCCGTGCAGGATGTACTTGGCCGCGACCGTGCCGGGCACGTGCGTCATGACGGCGCGCACGAGCGGCTCGAGGCCCTTGTGCGCGGCGGTGGCCGAGGCCAGGTCGCCGGCGTTCACGGCATCCACGATCGTGCGGTAGGGCGCGGCGGCGATGTTCGCGGTCACGCCGATGAGTCCGGACGCCCCGATCGACAGGTGCGGCAGCACGTTGGCGTCGTCGCCCGAGAAATACATGAGGTCGGTCTGGTTGAGCACACGGCTGACCTCGCTGAAGTCGCCCTTGGCGTCTTTGATGGCGAGGATGTTGGGGTGCTTGGCCAGACGCAGGATCGTCTCGTACTTGATGGGCACGCCGGTGCGGCCGGGGATGTCGTACAGGATCACCGGCAGGTCTGTGGCGTCGGCGACGAGACGGAAATGGGTCAGGATGCCGGCCTGGGTCGGCTTGTTGTAGTAGGGCGTGACGATCATGATGCCGTCGGCCCCGGCCTTCTCGCTGGCCTTGTACAGCTCGATCGCGTGCGCGGTCTCGTTCGAGCCGCCGCCGGTGATGATTTTGGCGCGTCCGGCCGACACGCTCTTTCCGACCTCGACCAGACGCAGCTTCTCGGGGTCGGTGAGCGTCGAGGTCTCGCCCGTGGTGCCGGTCACGACGATGCCGTCGGCACCGGCCGTGATGACGTCGTCGATGTGCTTCTCGGTGGCGGGCCAATCGACTTCGCCGTCGGCGGTCATCGGGGTGATGAGCGCGACGAGCACCTGACCGAAGGGATTGCCGGAGTGCGTCATGGTCCCAGGTTATCGGTTCGCGGCGCGCCCTCCCCGGCGTGCCGGGCGCGGGCGGTGAACAATGCGTGACCCGCGGCGCGCGGGTCCTAGGGTGGCGGGGTGACCTGGACCACCCGCGCGACGCGCACCGTGTACGAGAACCGCTGGATCCACGTGCGCGAGGACGAGGTGACCGGCCCGCACGGCGACGGGATCTACGGCGTCGTGCGGATGCAGCACCCCGCCGTGTTCGTCGTCGCGCTCGACGACGCCGAGCGCATCTGCTTCGTCGAGCTCGAGCGGTACACGACGGGACGCTCGCTGGAGGTGCCGGCCGGCGGGTCGGATGGCGAGGATCCCCTGGTGGCGGCGCAGCGCGAACTGCTCGAGGAGGCGGGGGTCACGGCATCCGAATGGCACGACCTCGGACGCATGAACGCCCTCAACGGGATCGCCGACGCGCGCGAGTACGTCTTCCTCGCCCGGGGACTGACGGTGACGGATGCCGCGGCCTCGCAGCGCGAGGAGGGGATCGACGCCGTGCGGTGGATCCCCTTCGCGGACGCCCTCGCGCTCGTCGCCGAGGGGCGGATCACCGACGGCGAGACGATCGGCGCCCTCGCCCTGGCGGGGATCCGGCTGGGTCGCTTCCGCTGATCGACGCCGTCGTCAGCGGCCGCGCGAGGCCGCGCGGACGACCAGCGCGTCGGGGAGCAGCCGGGAGCCCGCCACCAGCGCCTTGTAGCGCCACGACGGCACCGACACCGAGCGTCCCCGCGCGGCGTCGCGCAGACCCTCGCGCACGACCGTGCCCGCGTCGAGCCACATGCGGTCGGGCACGCCCTCGCGGCCCGGCGGGAGGCCGAGTCGCGCGTGGAAGTCGGTGTGCACGAACCCCGGACACACGGCGGTCACGGTGACGCCGCGGGGGCCGTAGGCGACGTTGGCCCAGCGGCTGAACGAGATGAGCCAGCCCTTGGCCGCGCCGTAGGTGCCGCGCGGGACGAACCCGGCCACCGAGGCGACGTTCACGATGCGACCGCTCCCCCGCTCGAGCATCGCCGGCAGGGCCGCGTGGGCGAGGCGCATCGCGACCTCGACGTGCAGGCGCAGGTGGCGCACCTCGTCGTCGATCGGGGTGGACGCGAAATCGAGATCGAGACCGAAACCGGCGTTGTTGATCAGCACGTCGATGCCGCTCGCGACCCGGGCCTCGACCGCGGCGAGCGCCTCGGCGTCGAGCAGATCGGCGACCAGCACCTCGACCTCGCGGCCGTGGCGGGAGCGGATGTCGGCGGCGACGGTCTCGAGGGCCGCGCGATCGCGGGCGACGAGGACCACATCGGCACCGCGCGCGGCGAGCTGTCGCGCGAACTCCGCACCCAGCCCCGAGCTCGCCCCCGTGATCAGTGCCGTGCGCGCCATGTCAGTCCTCTCGTCGGTAGGTCTCGAAGCGGTAGCGGATGCCGTCGCGCGAGGCCTGCCATCCCGTGTCGGGCTCGGCGGCGGCGAGGCGCCACCCGTCGGTCGAGGGGGCGTGGGTGTCGCCCGCGACCTCGAGATCGAGGCGTGTCACCTCGAGCACGTCGGCGCGGTTGATCGCCTCGGCGTACAGCATCCCTCCTCCGATGACCCACACCTCGGGGCCGTCGGCCAGGGCGAGGGCCTCGTCGAGCGAGCCGGCCCGTTCGGCGCCGGTCTCGGTCCAGGTCTCGGAGCGGGTCACGACGATGTTGCGGCGTCCCGGAAGGGGACGGAAGCGCGGCGGCAGGGACTCCCACGTGCGGCGGCCCATGACGACGTCGTGCGCGCCGGTGACCGCGCGGAAGTGGGCCAGGTCCTCGGGGACGTGCCACGGCATCCCGCCATCGGCACCGATGACGCCCCCGCGCGCCTCGGCCCAGATGAGCCCGACCGCGGTCATACCGCGACGGCCGCGCGGATGGCCGGGTGGTGCTGATACCCCTCGACCACGATGTCGTCGAAGGTGTAGTCGAAGATCGACGCGGGCGTGCGCGCGAAACGCAGCGTGGGGTACGGGAACGGCTCGCGCGAGAGCTGCTCGGCGACCTGTTCGCGGTGGTTGTCGTAGACGTGGCAGTCGCCGCCGGTCCACACGAACTCGCCGGGCTCGAGACCCGTCTGCTGCGCGACCATGAGTGTCAGCAGCGCGTAGGAGGCGATGTTGAAGGGCACCCCGAGGAACATGTCGGCGCTGCGCTGGTAGAGCTGGCACGACAGCTTGCCGTCCGCGACGTAGAACTGGAACAGCGCGTGGCACGGGGCGAGGGCCATGTCGGGGATGTCGGCGGGGTTCCATGCCGACACGATCAGGCGGCGCGAGTCGGGGTCGCGGCGGATCTGCTCGACCACCTGCGCGATCTGGTCGATCGTCCCGCCGTCGGCGGTGGGCCAGGAGCGCCACTGCACGCCGTAGACGGGGCCGAGCTCGCCGTCGGCGTCGGCCCACTCGTCCCAGATGCTCACGCCGTTGTGCTGCAGCCAGGCGACGTTCGATTCGCCGCGCAGGAACCACAGCAGCTCGTAGACGATCGACTTGAGATGCACGCGCTTGGTCGTGATGAGGGGGAAGCCCTCGGCGAGGTCGAAACGGATCTGCCGGCCGAACACGCTCGTCGTGCCCGTTCCGGTGCGATCGGACTTGTGCACGCCCGCGGCGAGGACGTCGCGGAGCAGGTCTTCGTAGGGCGTCGGGATGGCGGCGGTCACGCGCTTCACGATACCCCGCCGCTGCACGACGACCGGGGGCGAGAACAGCCCGCGGGGCGCCGCCGCCCGTGGGGAGGAACCGTGCTCGCACCGGATGCCACTGAGTCCGCGCCGAGAGGATCCTGGGCGATCGCGTCATGCAGAGACTCATCGGCCCGCGATCCATCCACGCGCATTAGCCTTGCTCGTCGTGGACCCGACCCTCGCCCTCCTCGCGATCGCGGCGCTCGTCGTCATCTCGACGGCCGCCGGTCTGGTGGCGCGCCGACGTCAGGGACGCGCGCGCACCGTCGACTCCGCCGAGGTCGTCGACCCCCGCCGCCTCGGCGCCGATGCCCTGGGCGACGAAGCGACCCTGCTGCAGTTCAGCACCGAGATGTGCTCGCGCTGCCCCGGTGTGCACCGCATGCTGTCCGAGGTCGCCGACGCGCGAGAGGGCGTCCGCCACCTCGACGTCGACCTGACGCACCGCCCCGACATCGCGCAGCACTTCCGGGTGCTGCAGACCCCCACGACGCTCGTCCTCGACCGCCGCGGCGTCGTCCGCACCCGCTTCGGCGGCACGCCGGGTCGCGCCGTCGTCGAACTCGAACTCGACACCCTGCAGAAGGAGTCCACCCGTGGCTGACGTCTCCCGCATCGACGCGCGCGGCCCGCGCTTCGCGGCATCCATCACCGCCGTCCTCCTGCTCGTCGCGACCCTGCTCAGTTTGATCGGCGTCTCGACGCAGCGCCAGGACGCCGGCGGCGAATGGTCGGTCTCGGCCGCGTCCGTGGCGGAACGCGCCGCCGACCCCGGCTTCCTGCTCGTGCTCGTCATCGCGCTGCTGTTCGTCTGGGGCGTCGCCGCTCCGCGCACCGCCCCGTGGGGCGTGCTGTACCGCCGCGCGGTGCAGCCGCGCCTGGCCCCGCCGACCGCGTTCGAGGACCCGCGTCCCCCGCGGTTCGCCCAGGGCGTGGGCCTGTTCGTCACGGGGATCGGCCTCGTGCTGCACCTGGCCGGTGTGCCGTGGGCGCTGCCGATCGCCGCCGCGATGGCCTTCGTGGCCGCCTTCCTCAACGCCATCTTCGGACTGTGCCTGGGATGCCAGCTGTACCTCGTCCTGCAGCGTGCGGGCCTGATCGGACGCCGGGGACCCGCCGCCGCCTGAGCCTCGCCGCGGTCGGGCTGTCAAGACCCCGCGGGTGTCGGAGGGTCTGATTAGGCTGGCCGCGTCGCGGTCGCCCCGGATCGCGCCGAGACAAACGGAGGTTCCCCATGGCCGTCACGAGCGAAGCCACCACCGCCTGGAAGGGCAGCCTGTTCGAGGGATCGGGTGAGGTCACCTTCACCTCGTCGGGCATCGGCACGTTCGACGTCAACTGGAAGGCCCGCAGCGAGGGCTCGAACTCGGTCACCACGCCCGAGGAGCTCATCGCCGGAGCGCACTCGGCGTGCTTCAGCATGGCGCTGTCCAACGCCCTGGCCGACAACGGCACCCCGCCCACCTCGGTGGACACCACGGCATCCATCACCTTCAAGCCCGGCACCGGCATCTCGGGCAGTCACCTCAACGTCAACGCCGTGGTCCCCGGCCTCGACGACGAGACGTTCCAGAAGATCGCCGCCGACGCCAAGGCCAACTGCCCGGTGTCGCAGGCGCTGACGGGCATCGACATCACGCTCGAGGCCACGCTTGCCTGAGTCCCCGGCCCGACGCGTCGTCATCGCCGGCGCGTCGGGCCTGATCGGCTCGGCCCTCGTCGACTCCCTGCGGGCGGACGGCGCCGAGGTCACCTCGCTCGTGCGTCACGCGCCGTCGGGTCCCCACGAGCGTCAGTGGCTGCAGGATGCCGCCCCGCTCGACCCCGACGTCATCGCCGGCGCCGACGCGGTCGTGTGCCTCAACGGCGCGTCGATCGGGCACTTCCCGTGGACCCCGTCGTACAAGTCCACTCTGCTGTGGTCGCGCGTCACGCCGACGCGGACGCTCGCCGCCGCCGTCCGCGCGCTCGGCGACGACGCGCCGGCGCTCGTCAACGCCAGTGCCACGGGCTTCTACGGCTCGCAGCCGCGCGTCGTGCTGACGGAGTCCTCGGACCGCGGCTCGGGCCTGCTCGCCGACATCTGCGTCGATTGGGAGGCGGCCGCGCGCGACGCCGGCGACAAGGCGCGCGTCGCGCTGCTGCGCACCGCTCCCGTCGTGCACGAACAGGGCGTGCTCAAGCCCCTGCTGCTGTTGACCAAGCTCGGCGTCTCGGGTCCGATCGGGCGGGGCACGCAGGTCTGGCCGTGGATCTCGCTCGACGACGAAGTGCGTGCCATCCGCCACGTCATCGATTCCGACATCGCCGGTCCCGTCAACCTCACCGGTCCGACGCGCGCGACCGCCAACGACCTCGGCTTCGCGCTCGCGCAGCGGATGAACCGCCCGTACGTGCTCCGCGCTCCCGTGTGGGGGGTCAAGCTGGCCCTCGGAAAAGACGCGACCGAGGCCCTGCTCACCTCGGACGCCGACGTGCGCCCCACCGTGCTCGAGGACACCGGCTACACCTTCACGCACCGCACGGTCGAAGAAGCGATCGCCTCCGCCGTCCCCGCGCCCGGGGACTGACCGATCACGCCCGCGCCCCCGGATCGCGACGATCCGCGGGGCGAGGGCGGGTCACCCTCCGCGACGTTCCTCGGCCTCGAGTCGGATCGCCGTCCGGACCGCCTCGCGTGCCCGTCTGCGGTCGCCCGCGGCGTCGTACGCGAGGGCGAGCCGGTACCGCGCGCGCCAATCCGCGGGGTGCTGCTCGACGTCCGCCCGGTACTGCGGGAACAGGGCGTCGCCGTCCGCGCGCTCGATGCGCCCGCTGGGCCGTACCGGCAGATTCTCGTCGGGGAGCCCGCCCTCGGCATCCAGTCGCTCCCCCAGGCGCTGCGCGCGCACACCGAACCAGAGCTCCCGACCGATCGCCCACAGGGCCAGCAACGGCAGGACGATCAGGGCCACGCCCATCACCACGCCGACCGTCTCACCGCTGCCCAGCAGGACGACGGCGCGCTGCCCGGCGAGGAAGACGTACAGCAGCAGCAGGACCGTCATGAGGGCGACGGCGAGACGAACCCTCATGCGCTGGTGGCGCTCGCGACCTGACCGGACACATCGCCGTCGGCGATGGGCGCCTCGGCCCGCACCGGCCGCGTGCGCACGCCGATGTCGATGAAGCTGTCGAGGCCGACCACGACCCCGCGCGCCTCGCGCGCCGCAGCCAGGGCGATACGGATGCCGGGCGCGTACGCCGTGGTCGGGTCGATCGTGTCGTGAACGATCGTCAACGACTCCCCCGCCCCCGACAGCACCGTCTCCTGGCGCGCGACCACACCCGGTCGGCGCAGCGAGTGGATCGGCACCGACGCCACCCGCTGTCCGCGGGCCCGCTGATCGACGTGGGGCGACTCGACCGGACCCACGTCGGCGCGTGCCGCGGCGATCAGCTCGGCCGTGCGGACGGCGGTGCCGCTGGGCGAGTCGATCTTCGTCTCGCGATGGGCCTCGACGATCTCGATCGAGGGGAAGAACGGCGCGGCGGCGGCCGCGATGGCGCTGCCGATCACCGAGCCCAGGGAGAAGTTGGGGATGAAGACGGCGCCCGTGCCGGCGGCATCCACCAGGGGGCGGACGAGGGCGATGCGCTCGTTCGACCACCCCGAGGTGCCGATCAGCACGTTGATGCCGCGTTCGACCGCGGCGCGCACGACGTCGATCGACGCGGCGGGGGTCGAGGCGTCGATCACCAGGTCGGCGCCGTCGAGATCGCCGAGGTCGGAACGCGAACCCAGCACGGCCGAGACCTCGTACCCCTCTTCGGCCTCGACGACCTCGCGGATCACTCCGCCCAGCTTGCCGGTCCCACCCACGATGGCCACACGCGTCGTCATGCGTTCCAGCCTAGGCGGGTGCGCCGACGTCGTGGCGGCGGCACCGGGCGGACGCGCCGGGCGCGGCATCCTCGGATCAGACGGGGAGCGGATCGATGAGTCCCGTGCGCAGCTCGACCGGCAGGTGCGCCAGGTCGTTGTGCGAGAGCAGCGTCCAGGGGCGGCCCTTCTTCTGCGCGATCACCGTGAGGCCGCAGTAGGCCTGGTTGATCGTCATCCAGCGCCACTCGGGCGCCTGGAGCACCTCGCGGACGAACCACGAGATGACGAAGTTGTGGGTGATGACGAGCTCGTGCACCTCGCCCGTCTTGCGAGCGAGGAACTCGGCCGTCGCGTCGGCCATCTGGGCGCGACCGGCGTCGACCTCGGCCTCGGTGACCGAGCCGAAGAAGGGCTCGTAGGCGGCGGGGGTCTCGGGGGTCATGCCGGTGGGCACGCAGTCGAACAGCAGCGCCGAGGACTCGGGCGAGACGGCGGGCAGGCGATCGGCCACGGCGCGGGCGGTCTGGGCGGCCCGCTCGAGGGGCGAGTGCCAGACGGCGTCCAGCGGCAGTCCGGACAGGCGATCGGCGAGCAGCGCGGCCTGGCGCTGCCCTCGCGGAGAGAGGGGGCCGTCGGTGAGGCCGTGCTCGGCATCCTGGTGCTCGCCATGGCGCACCAGGTAGATGTAGTGCGTCACGTCAGCTCACTCCGTCGTCGATCCGCCGTTCCCCCGGCCGTGCTTCCAGCCTACGTCACGGCCCGACGGGGCCGGCCGTCACTCGGCGGCGCGCGCGATATCCGACAGCTGCGACCGGCTCAGACGCACGCCCACGGCACGCATGCACTCGGCGACGTGGCGGGGAGCGAAGGCGTTGACGATGGGGGCGGTGACGATCTTCTGGGCGAGCAGCCAGGCCAGGGCGACCGCGGCATCCGGGATGCCCAGTTCGCCGCCGACGGCATCGAGCGCGCGCAGCACGCGCGAGCCGCGGCGGTTGAGGTGGGCGGCCACCTGCGTGCCGCGAACGGACTGCGTCGACTGGCCGCGTGTGCGTGTCTCGCCCGCGAGGAAGCCGTGCGCGAGCGGGTGCGAGGGCGTGACCGCCATGTTCTGCGCGGTGGCGATGAGGCGCACGTCGCCGTCGAACTCCGCACGTCGCAGCACGTTGTACGGCACGTCGAGGACCGTGATGCGCGGGTAACCGGCCGACGAGAGGATGCGCGCCTCGACCAACTGCGCAGCCGTGTAGCCGTGGGCGCCGACGGCGCGCACCTTGCCCGACTCGACGAGCCACTCGCTCGTGGCCAGGGTGTCCTCGAGCACCGCCCGACCGCCGCGGGACGCGTCGAGCGACAGCACGTCGATCCGGTCGGTGCCGAGACGCGTGAGAGAGGCCTCGACCGCGCGGACGAGGTTGACGGAGTCGAGGCCGGGGTTGTCGGGGTGGCCGCCGACGCGAACCGTCAGGACCGTGTCGTCGCGCGTCCGGCGCGTGCGCATCCACTCGCCGATGATGAACTCGCTGCGCCCCGCGGCGTAGCTGTCGGCGGTGTGCACCGCATTGCCGCCGAGCTCGGCGTACGCGTCGAGGATCTCGTGACTCGCGCGCGCGTCGACGTTCCAGCCGAACTCGCCGCCGCCGAGGAACATCGGGAAGACCTCGAACCCGGTCTCGCCCAGCGGACGGCGCACGTGCGCACCGAGACCCGGACCCTGGACGGTGATGGGGGCGGAGGGGTGAGGGGGCCGGTCGCGACGCAGGCGCGGCGAGGCCGTCTCATCGACGCCCGAGCCGCTCATGGTGCGATCCCCTCATGCGGGTGCCGGGGAAGGTCGGTACGGCGGACCCGTATCGCCACGCCCCCCGACGTACTTCCGAGGGTAGGCGTTCACCCGAGGGGGCCCGCTCAATCACCCGGCTCGGCGATAAACATTGCGTAACACTTGCGCGCGTCACGGTCACGCCCGCCCCACGAGTCACACCCGTCACACGACGGATGCCCGCCCCGCACGAGGCGGGACGGGCATCCGTTGACGGCGGGATCAGCCCTCGGCGGGAGCCTCGGGACCCTCGCTCGCGGCGGCCGAGCCCTGCGTGTCGGCCGGCTCGGGCGTGGTGGCGTCCTCGTCGAGCACGGGCTCGAGCGACAGCTTGCCGCGGTCGTCGATCTTCGTGATGCGCACGAGGATCTTGCGACCGACCGAGAGCACGTCCTCGACGTTCTCGACGCGCTTGCCGCCGGCGAGCTTGCGGACCTCGCTGACGTGCAGCAGGCCGTCCTTGCCGGGCAGGAGCGAGACGAAGGCGCCGAAGGTCGCGATCTTGACGACGGTTCCGAGGAACTGCTCGCCCACCTCGGGGTTGGTCGGGTTGGCGATCGCGTTGACCTGGGCACGGGCGGCCTCGGCCGAGGGGCCGTCGGTCGCACCGATGTAGACGGTGCCGTCCTCTTCGATCGAGATCTGCGCGCCGGTCTCGTCCTGGATCGCGTTGATCGTCTTGCCCTTGGGGCCGATGAGCTCGCCGATCTTGTCGACCGGGATCTGGACGCTGATGACGCGGGGCGCGGTCGGCGCCATCTCGTCGGGAGCGTCGATCGCGGCGTTCAGGACGTTGAGGATCGTGAGGCGAGCCTCTTTCGCCTGGGTGAGCGCCGCCGCCAGCACCGACGACGGGATGCCGTCGAGCTTGGTGTCGAGCTGGATCGCCGTGATGAACTCCGACGTACCCGCGACCTTGAAGTCCATGTCGCCGAGGGCGTCCTCGGCGCCGAGGATGTCGGTCAGCGCGGCGTAGCGCGTCTGGCCGTCGACCTCGTCGGTGACCAGGCCCATCGCGATACCGGCGACGGGAGCGCGCAGAGGCACACCGGCGTTCAGCAGCGACAGGGTCGACGCGCAGACCGAACCCATCGACGTCGAACCGTTGGAGCCGAGCGCCTCGGACACCTGACGGATCGCGTACGGGAACTCCTCGCGGCTGGGCAGCACCGGCACGAGCGCGCGCTCGGCGAGGAAGCCGTGCCCGATCTCGCGACGCTTGGGGCTGCCGACACGGCCGGTCTCACCGGTCGAGTAGGGCGGGAAGTTGTAGTGGTGCAGGTAGCGCTTGCTCGTGATGGGCGACAGCGAATCGATCTGCTGCTCCATCTTGAGCATGTTCAGGGTGGTGACGCCCAGGATCTGGGTCTCACCGCGCTGGAAGATCGCCGAACCGTGGACGCGCGGGATGACCTGCACCTCGGCGTCGAGCGGACGGATGTCGGCCAGACCACGGCCGTCCATGCGGACGCCCTCGGCCAGGATGCGGCCGCGCACGATCGTCTTCGTGACCGACTTGTAGGCGGCGTTGAACTCGAGCGTGGCCACGGCGGGCAGTTCGCCCGACTCGACGGCGGCGAGCAGCTGCTCCTTGACCGAGGTCTTGACCTCGTCGTCGGCGTTCTGACGGTCCTGCTTGTCGGCGATCTGGTACACGGGCACCAGACGGTCGTAGGCGCGACCGGCCACGAAGTCGTAGGTCTCCTGGCTGTAGGCCGGGAAGACCGGGAACTGCTGGATCTCCTTCGACGCGGTCCGAGCGACCTCGTTCTGCGCGTCGACGAGCTGGCGCAGGAACGGCTTGGCCGCCTCGAGGCCCTCGGCCACGACCTGCTCGTTGGGCTTGGTGGCGCCGCCCTTGATCATGTTCCAGGAGCCCTCGCTGGCCTCGGCCTCCACCATCATGATGGCGACGTCGCCGTCGTCGAGCACGCGGCCCGCGACGATCAGGTCGAAGACGGCGTCCTCGAGCTGCGTGACGGTCGGGAACGCGACCCACTGGTCGGCGTGCTCGCCCTGGCCGGGGATGAGCGCCAGGCGCACACCCGCGATGGGGCCCGAGAAGGGCAGACCCGAGATCTGGGTCGACATCGACGCGGCGTTGATCGCGAGGGCGTCGTAGAACTCGCCGGGGGCGATCGACAGGACGGTGACGACGATCTGGACCTCGTTGCGCAGGCCGTCGACGAACGACGGGCGCAGCGGACGGTCGATGAGGCGGCAGACAAGGATGGCCTCGGTCGAGGGGCGACCCTCGCGGCGGAAGAACGAGCCGGGGATCTTGCCGGCGGCGTACGAACGCTCTTCGACGTCGACGGTCAGCGGGAAGAAGTCGAAGCCTTCACGCGGGTGCTTGCCGGCGCTGGTGGCCGACAGGAGCATCGTCTCTTCGTCGAGGTAGGCGGCGACTGCGCCCTGGGCCTGCTGAGCCAGGCGACCGGTCTCGAAGCGGATGGTGCGGGTACCGAACCGGCCGTTGTCGAGAACGGCTTCGGCGGCGGTGATTTCTGGACCTTCCAAGAGGTCCCTCCTTCTTTGTTTAGGCTCGCCGCCCCGTGTGGGCGACGAGCTGACATGCGAAGGAGCAGGAACAGGCAGAAAGGGCGCGCCGACGAATCGACCCGGAAATCCCGGCGACTGGCCACCAGTAGACGACCACCCGGCGAGACGACGGGGAGTCCACCACAGGGGACCAGCGTCTGCCGGCCTGCTCCGTGAGCTCATATGGAATTGAGCGGATGCCAAGACGGCATTCCGCTCCACCATATCAGCGGCAGCCCCCGAGGGGTGGGCACGCCACGGGCGCGTGCTCTACCGTGACCTCATGGGTCCCATCCGTCGCAGTGGTCACACGCTCCTCGCGTGTGCGCTGCTGACGGCGGCGATCGTGCCGTCGCCCGCCGCCGCCGCCGCCGGGATGGCGACCGTGTCGGTGCGCCCCTCCGCCGCGGTCGACGAGTCCGCGGTCGCGCGTGTGAAAGAAGAGCTGGATGCCGCCGAGGCCACTGCCGCGCAGGCCTCCCGTCGCGCCCTGGACGCGGCGACGGTCGCCGACGAGGCCCGTCGGCAGGCTGAGTCCACGGCCGCGCGCGCCCAGCAGCTCTCCGCGCGCAGCGCCGCCGCCGACGCCGAGATGACCGCGGCGAGCAGTCGCGCCGGGGCGAGTGCGGCCCGCCTCTACCGAACCGCGGGGCGGGGTCCGCTCGTCGCGCAACTGCTCGCGGACGCCGATCCCGACTCGTTGCTCGAGCGCCTCGGCATCCTGGACCGGGTCGCGCAGCTCAGCGCCCGCGAGGCCGGAGCGGCCCGCAGCACGGCCGACGTCGCGACGTCGCTGCGCGAAGAGGCGACCGCGGCGCGGGCCGAAGCCCAACGGCAGGCCGACGAGGCACTCGCCGCCGCGACCGACGCCCGGGGACAGGCCGACGCCGAGTCCGCGAGCGTGGCGGCCGCCCAGGCACGTCTCGATGACCTCTACGCCCAGCTCGCCGCCCTCCGGGCGACCACCGCGGCGCAGGAGCGCGCCGCCCGCGAGCGTGAGAAGGCGGCACAGGACGCGGCGGCTCCCTTCGGGGCGACGGGCGGCGGAGCGCAGGCGAGCGGGGCGACGGGCACCGGGGGTGGGGCGACGAGCGGATCGGGCGGATCGGGCGTCGGCTCCGGATCGACCGGCGGCTCCGGATCGACGGGCGGAGCAGCGACCGGCTCCGGCGGCGGGTCCGGCTCCGGCGGCGGGTCCGGCTCCGGCGGCGGGTCCGGCTCCGCCGGCGGGTCCGGCTCCGGCGGCGGGTCGGGCTCGAGCGGATCCGGCTCCCCCGCCCCCGCGCCGGCACCGGCCACGCCCATCATGACCCCCGACGAGGCTCGCGCGAACGCCCGCGGACAGCTCCGCGGCTACGGCTGGGGCGACGATCAGTTCTCGTGCCTGAACGCCCTGTGGAACCGCGAATCGGGCTGGCGCGTGCAGGCCCAGAACCCTTGGAGCGGGGCCTACGGCATCCCTCAGGCCCTCCCCGGCGAGAAGATGGCCTCGGCGGGTCTGGACTGGCGCACGAACGGCGCCACGCAGATCTCGTGGGGCCTGTCCTACATCAGCGCGCGATTCGACGATCCGTGCGGCGCGTGGGCGCACTCCGAGAGCACCGGCTGGTACTGAGCCCCGGGCGTCCGTGCGATCAGACCGCGTCGGCGCGCTGCCGGTCGCCGCGGGTGGGCAGCTCGACGTAGCCCGTGTGCTTGGCCAGGATGCCGTCGCCCGCCGTGCGCCCGCGGACGCGGCGCCACACCCACGGCAGCGCATCGCGCGTGAGCCACGTGCCGCGGGGCGCTTCGTCCTCATCGGCGTGCAGAGCCTCGTCGAGCCCCAGCAGGGCTCGCGCGTCGGGCACGCCGAGCATCTCGGCCGCGCGATACGCGACCAGACGGTGCCCGCCCGAACGCAGGTGCACGAGGTCGTCGGCCCAGTGCGGCAGTTCGCCGATCTCTGACTCGGCCTCGAGGTCGAGCAGGATGGCCCCGTGCAGAGCCGCGATGCGCCGCAGCTCGACGTTGTACGCGGCGAAGCGTCGCGCGAAGATGCGCGCCGCCGGCCGCCGGGGCAGGAACGTGGTCACCAGCACGACGTCGGCGCCCGTCCGCCGGACGGCGCGTACCGCGGACTCGACCTCGGCGATGAGCGCCGGGATCACGGGGGCGGGTCCGACCAGGTCGTTCGCGCCGATCAGGATCGACACCAGGTCGGGTTCGAGCGCGAGGGCCGCCGGGATCTGCTCGTCGATCAGGTGGCGCACGCGGCGGCTGCGCACCGCGAGGTTGGCGTAGCGGAACGGTCCCGATGCGCTGGTGTGCGCGAGCAGTTCGGCCAGACGGTCGGCCCACCCGCGGTACTGCCCGCTCGGCATGCGCGAGGCATCGCACAGCCCCTCGGTGAGGCTGTCGCCGAGGGCCACGTAGCGACTCCACCGCCCGCGGGGGCGGGATGCCGCCGGCGCGGCCGGGCGCGGTCCCCCGCGCCGCAGCAGGCCGTCGTCGATGCGGCGCAGGGCCACGGCATCCGTGTAATGCCCGACGAGATCGCGGGTGAGCGCCTCCCACGTGCGCCCGTGCACCGCGGCGCGGGCGGCGGCGGCGAAGGCGGAGCGCTTGGCGTCGTCGCCCACCAGATCGGCCACCCGCGCGCGCAGGTCGTCCAGATCGCCCGGCCGGTAGAGCCATCCGTCGACGCTCGAGCGCACCAGGTCGAGGGGTCCGCCGACGCCGGTCGCGACCACCGGGACGCCGCTCGAGAGCGCCTCCTGGATCGTCTGCCCGAACGTCTCGCTCTCGCCCGGGTGCACGAAGACGTCGAAGCCCGCCATGACCCGCGCGAGCTCCGCACCCGACAGGTGGCCGGTGAACACGGCATCCGGGAGCGCTCTCTCGAGCGTCGGACGCGAGGGTCCGTCGCCGACGACGACCAGGCGGGTGCCCGGCAGGTCGGCGAGCGCGCGCAGATCGTCGACCTGCTTCTCGGGAGCGAGGCGGCCGACGTAGCCGACGATGCGCTGGCCCCCCGGCGCCACCGCGGCCCGCCACGCGTCGTCGCGGTGCGCGGGGGCGAAGCGGACGGCATCCACTCCCCGTCCCCAGCGGCGGATGCGGTCCACGCCCAGTTGCTCGAGCTGCCGCGTCGAGGCCGACGACGGCGCGAGGGTGAGCGTGGCGCGTCGGTGCAGCCGTGCGACGTGGCCGGCGACGAGCGCGGTGGCGTGGGGCAGGCCGTACTTCTGCGCGTAGGCGACCACGTCGGTCTGGTACACCGCGACCGAGGGGATGCGCAGGGCGTCGGCGGCGGCCAGCCCCTGCCAGCCCAGGACGAACGGGGATGCCAGGTGCACGACGTCGGGGTCGAAGTCGCGCAGCAGGGCGCCCAGGCGCGCCGCCCGCGCGAACACCACGCGCACCTCGGGGTAGGACGGAAGCGGGACGGAGCGCAGCAGCTCGGTGCGGGCCCCGTGCAGATCGGCGGTGACGTCGCCGGACTTGGGTGCGATCACCAACGTCTCGTGGCCCGCCTCGGCCAGGTGGCGCAGGACGTGGAGGACGGAACCGGTGACCCCGTTCATGTGCGGGAGGAAGGATTCGGCCAGCAGCGCGACTCTCACGTCACCAGGGTGCGACCTCGCGGGGGATGCCGAGGGTCGACGTTCGCGATGTTCACCCGATGCTCCGCGGGGCGTCACCGGCCGGTCGGCGGGGCGTCTCGATCCGCGGCGGAGAGTGACGTCATGGACGGTGTCGACGCGTGGCTGCAGGCGATCGCGGCGAGTCCCTGGGCGCTGGCGGGAATGGCCGCGCTGGTGTTCGCCGACGCGTTCCTCGTCGTCATCCCGGGTGAAGCGGCCGTCACCGCGTTCGGGGCGCTGGCGGTCGCGCACGGGACGCCGCCGCTCGGCGCCGTGATCGTCGTCGCGGGTCTCGCGGCCTTCGCGGGCGACCTGAGCTGCTACCTGGTGGGGCGCGCGGTCGGCGTGGAGCGGTGGCGCTGGATGCGCGGTCCCCGCGTGGCCGCGGCTCTGGACTGGGCGCGGGCGCGACTGGAACGCAACGCCGCCGTCGTGCTGTTCACGGCACGCTTCGTGCCTTTCGCGCGCCTCGCGGTGAACCTCGCGGCGGGTGCCGCCCGGGTGGAGCCGGTGCGGTACCTCGGCGTCGCCGCCGTCGCGGCACTCTCCTGGGCGGCGTACCAGGCCGTGATCGGTGCGGTGGTCGCGGCCCTGGTGCCGGGCGGGCCGGTGGTGGCGGTGGTGGTGTCGATCGTCGTCGCGGTGGGGATCGGCGTGGGGATCGACCTGGCGCTCGCGCGGCGGGCACGGCGTCGGGCGGCGGCGCGGGGCTGAGGCGCGGGGCGCACGCCGCAGGCCGTGGCGCGCGCGGAACTCGGACAACGTCGCGAAACTCGGAGGATCTGCCGCGATTCCTCCGAGCTTCGCGCGATTCTCCGAGGTCCGGGATGCCGACCCCCGCCGCGTCAGCGCAGCCCGAGCGTCCGCCCCGCGGCATCCGCCAACGCCCCCCAACTCGGAGAACGTCACCGAACTCGGAGAATTCACCACGATTCCTCCGAGCTTCGCGCGGTTCTCCGAGATCCGGAATGCCGACCCCCGCCGCGTCAGCGCAGCCCCAGCATCCGCCCCGCGGCGTCCACCAGCGCGCGACCATACGAGGGGCCGTGGCCCGCGGCATGCACCGCGAGGGGGTGCAGCTGATGCAGCGGCACGCGCTCGCGCCACCCGGCGCCGAGCGGCCGCGCCCGGTCGTACGCGGCGAGGACCTCGTCGAGGAACGGGCAGCCGAACAGCGCCAGCATCGCCAGGTCGGTCTCGCGATGCCCGCCGTGGGCCGCCGGGTCGATGAGCACCACTCCCCCGCTGGACCACAGCACGTTTCCGGCCCACAGGTCGCCGTGCAGGCGCGCGGGAGGCTCATCGTCGTCGAACGCCCCGTCAGCGATCAGGGCGCAGGCGCGGGCGACGACCTCGGCGCCCGTGGACGACAGATTCCCCGCTGCGACAGCGATCGGAACGAACGGCTCGACGCGCTGGGCGGCGTAGAAGGCGCCCCAGCTCGGGGTCGGGTCGGCGGGCTGCGGGCGTCGGCCGATGAAGATGCCGCCCCGCCATCCCGGCGGCGGCGATCCGAACGCCTCGGCACCGGCGGCGTGGGTCGCGGCGAGCGCGGTCCCGAACGCGGTCGCGGCGGCGACCGTCGGGGCCACCTCGGCGATGCGTTCGAGGGCGATGCGGTCGTGGCGCACGTCGAAGACCCGCGCCGTGGCCGCGCCACCGGCGTCGGCGAGCCAGCGCAGACCGGCGGCCTCGGCGGCGAAGAAGCCGTCGGGGGCGTCGGCCCGGGTCTTCACGTACCGTTCCATCACCCCAGTCTGTCGCGATGTCGGAGGTCGACGGCACGATGGAGGCATGAGCGACGGCTACGATCCGGACTTCCTCGGCATCCCCCTCCCCCTCCCCTCGCCCGAGCGACCCGCGACGCGGCTGGACTATCCGCGATTCTCGGTCCTGCTCGACGAGCAGCGCCGCTTCGCCGCGGTCACCGGCGTGGTGATCGACGGTGCGACGCTGCGAGACCTCCCCCGCACGGGCGAGTGGCGTCTCGACCCGCGGGTCGCGGCCGACGCTCAGGCCGGGCCCGAGGTCTACAGCCGTAACGACCTCGATCGCGGGCACCTGGTGCGTCGGCGCGACCCCGGCTGGGGAGAGTCGTCCGAGGCACGGGATGCCACCGAGGCGACGTTCTTCTACACCAACGCCGCACCGCAGGCGGCCGGGTTCAATCAGTCCGAAGAGCTGTGGCTCGGGCTCGAAGACCACGTGCTCGCCTACGCCGAGACGACCGACCAGCGGATCGCGGTGTTCACCGCCCCCGTCCTCGGCGCCGACGACCCGCCGTACCGGGGCATCCGCGTGCCGCTGCGCTTCTGGAAGGTCGCCGCCTGGCGCGCGGGAGACGTCCTCGGCGCCGCGGGATTCGTGCTCGACCAGAGCGACCTGGTCGACACACGGCAGGGACTCGTCGTTCCGCCGCTCGGCGCCTTCCGCACGTTCCAGGTGCCGATCGCCGAGCTCGCGGCCGAGGCCGGCATCGACGTCGGACCGCTCGCTTCCGCCGACACGCTCGTGCGACGGGGGCTGCGGCCGGTGGCCGCGCGCGAGCTGAGGAGCGCCGCGGACATCGTCTTGTGAGGCGCGGCGGCGCGACCGACCTGATCGAAGGCCACTCGCGAGGACCCGCTCGCAGCCCTCAGGTGCGGCGCACCGCGTGCAGAACGGTGTCGACGGCGGCGGCGGGGTGGCCGTCGCGCAACTCGGCGTCGGCGCTCGAGCGGGTCACCCGCTCGCAGCGCAGGACGTCGAACCGCTCGTCGAGCGCCCCCCGCAGCAGCTCGGGGGTGTACAGGATCGCCGGGTCGCTCGGGCCGTGCCCTCCGGCGGCGATGTTGTCGACGTCGTGGCCGACCACCACGAGCGTCCCCCCGGGCGCGACCCAGGCGGCGATGCGCGAGACCGCCGCCGCGCTGTCGGGCAGATGCAGGTAGCACGACACGACCAGATCGACCGGCGCTGCGGGCTGCCACGCGTGCACGTCCCCCTCGACCCAGTCGACCGCGTCACCCCCGGGCCGGGCGGCGGCGAGCGCCAGGCCGGCGCTCGAGAAGTCCAGGCCCGTGCACCGCCATCCACGCTCGGCGAGCCACAGGGCGGTCCGCCCGTCTCCGGTCGCGACGTCGATCGCTGTTCCCGCCGACAGCGCAGCGGTGATCTCGCGCACCACGGCGGGCGGCTGCGTCGCCCACACGCCTCCGGCGGAGGCACGGTAGCGCTCGTCCCACTGCGCGGCATCCATTCGGGCTCCTTCTGCTCGCCCCCACCCTAGAGCGCGGGGTCGGTGCGGGGCGCCGTCTTGCGGCGTGCATATCCTCCGCGATGTGAACGATCTCCGTCCGAGATCTGGAACCCCGGCGGATTTTGCGCACGTCGCGGAGGTTGTTCACGCGCCCACGACCCCGCGACACCGCGGAGGTCGTGCACGTCCCCGCGACGCCGCGCACACCTCGGGGATGATGCGCATGCCCTCGACGCACGCGACACGCCCGGCGGTGCATGACCTCCGTCGTCCCCGCAGCGCGCGCACGCGAAAGCCCCGCCGCCTCGAAGGCGACGGGGCTCGCGCAGCGTCACTCCCCCGACAGACCGCCCAGGAGGTGTCCGAACGACCGGCCCTCGCCGAGGTACGACGAGGGGTCGAACGGGTCGGTGTCGCGGACGGGCTCACGGGCCGCGATGGCGTCGGCGAGCTCGCGGGCGCCGCGGTCCACGCGGGACCCGAGCGGCGCCACCTCGTCGGCGTTCGCTCCCCAGTCGCTGGATGCCGCGAACACCCCGGTCGGCACGGGGTTGGCGTGCAGGTAGGTGAACAGCGGGCGGATCGCGTAGTCGATCGCGAGCGAGTGGCGGGCCGTGCCCGCGTTGGCGCCCAGCAGCACCGGGGTGCCGTTCAGCGCCTGCGGGTCGAGCACGTCGATGAACGACTTGAACAGGCCCGAGTAGCTCGTGGAAAAGATCGGTGTGACCGCGATGATGCCGTCGGCCGAGACGACCGTGTTGATCATCTGCTCCAGCGCGGGCGGCGCGAAGCCGGTCAACAGGTTGTCGGTCAGGTCGTGGGCGTAGTCGCGCAGCTCGAACACGTCCGAGGTCGCGTCGATCCCGCGTTCGCGCAACTCGGCGAGCACGGCGTGCGCCAGGCGGTCGCCGAGCATCCGCGTCGACGAGGGCGTCGACAGCCCCGCGGTGACGACCGCGATGCGACGGGCGGCCATCTCAGGCACCGACCTTCGCGGCGGCCTTGCCGAAGGCGCTGCCGGCCTTCGCGGCATCCTGGTACGGGCTTCCCGAGGTGAGGTTGTCACCGCGGTTGGCGGCGGGGACGGCCTGGCGCGGCGCCGCCCCGGCGTAGATCTTCTCGACCAGGTTGGCGTGCGTGGGGGCGTCGGGCACCTCGGCCGGACGGTTCTTCTGCAGCTCCTTGCGGAGGACGGGGACGACCTCGCCGCCCAGGATGTCGAGCTGCTCGAGCACGGTCTTGGTCGGAAGACCCGCGTGGTCGATGAGGAAGAGCTGGCGCTGGTAGTCGCCGAAGGTCTCGCGCATGGCGGCGTAGCGGTCGATTATCTGCTGCGGCGAGCCGACGGTCAGCGGGGTCATCTCGCTGAAGTCCTCGAGGCTCGGGCCGTGGCCGTACACGGGCGCGTTGTCGAAGTAGGGGCGGAACTCGCGCACCGCGTCCTGGGAGTTGGCGCGCATGAACACCTGGCCGCCGAGGCCGACGATCGCCTGCTGGGGCGTGCCGTGGCCGTAGTGGGCGTAGCGTTCGCGGTACAGCGTGATGAGACGCTGGTAGTGCTCCTTGGGCCAGAAGATGTTGTTGGCGAAGAAGCCGTTGCCGTAGTACGCGGCCTGCTCGGCGATCTCGGGCGTGCGGATCGAGCCGTGCCAGACGAACGGCGGTACGCCGTCGAGGGGACGCGGGGTCGAGGTGAAGCCCTGCAGCGGCGTGCGGAACTTGCCCTCCCAGTCGACGACGTCCTCACGCCACAGCTTGTGCAGCAGGTCGTAGTTCTCGATGGTCAGCGGCAGTCCCTGACGGATGTCCTTGCCGAACCAGGGGTACACGGGGCCGGTGTTACCGCGACCGAGCATGAGGTCGGCGCGGCCGCCCGACACGTGCTGCAGCATCGCGAAGTCCTCGGCGATCTTCACCGGGTCGTTCGTGGTGATGAGCGTGGTCGAGGTGGTGAGGATGAGGCGCTCGGTCTGCGCGGCGATGTACGCCAGCGTCGTCGTGGGCGACGACGACCAGAACGGAGGGTTGTGGTGCTCGCCCAGGGCGAAGACGTCGAGTCCGACCTCCTCGGTGTGCTTCGCGATCGTGAGCGTGTCCTTGATGCGCTGGGCTTCGCTCGGGGTCTTGCCCGTGGTCGGGTCCTGGGTGATGTCGCTCACCGTCATGACACCGAACTGCATTCCGGGCCAGTTGCTCGTCTCGTTCACGATGCGCCTCCTGTTTGTATGCATCTGAATATACATGGGAGAACGCCGGGCCGTCGGATCTATTCCCGGACCACCGGCATCCGCTCGAACCTGCCGATAAACGCTCTCCGTGTCGAGAAACGCGACGAGACCGCGTTTCTCGATACGGAGAGCGTTTGTGGGCGGATGCCGGGGGCACACGCCGACGCCCGGGGCACGCGCGGATGCCGGGGGCACGCGCGGATGCCGGGGCACACGCCGACGCCGGGGGCACACGCCGACGCCGGGGGCACGCGCGGATGCAGGAGGCACACGCCGACGCCGGGGAGGCACGCGCGGACACCGGGCAGGCACGCGCGAACGCCGGGAGGCACGCGCGGACACCGGGCAGGCACGCGCGGACGCCGGGGACACGCGCGGATGCCGGGCAGGCACGCGCGGACGCCCGGGAGGGCGTCAGGCGCCCATGAGCCCCGCCCCGATCGAGGTCCCCGCCGCCGGCGCGGGCGGCACCGCCCACAGCCCCGAGCCGACGTGGCGCAGGTATTCGCCCATGGCATCCGTCGCCAGGGACCGCTGCACCGTGATGTACCGGTCGGGACTGCGCTGGAACGACAGGAAGAACAGCCCGGCGTTCAACCGGCCGAGGTCGGTCGTGCCGTCGACGAAGTTGTACCCGCGGCGCAGCAGACGGATGCCGCCGTTGAGATCGGGGTGGGCCAGCCGCACGTGACTGCGCGGGTCGATCGCGGGCTTCCCCGTGGCGCCGACGGCCGCGAAGTCGGGAGCGGCGAACTCGTCGCCGCCCGACAGCGGCGCGCCGTTCGCCTTGTCGCGACCGACGACCCGGTCCTGTTCGGCCAGGCGCGTGCGGTCCCAGGTCTCGATGAGCATCGCGATCCGCCGGGCGACGAGGTACGACCCGCCCGCGAGCCACGCCGGGCCCTCGGATGCCGGCACCCACACGTTCTCGTCGAGGGCGGCGGCGTCGTCGGCCAGGATGTTCGCGGTGCCGTCCTTGTACCCGAAGAGGTTGCGCGGGGTCGCCTGAGCGGCGGTGGTCTTGGACGTGCGTCCGAATCCGAGCTGCGACCACCGGATCGTTGCGCGGCCGAAGGCGATGCGACTGAGGTTGCGGATCGCGTGCACGGCGACCTGCGGGTCGTCCGCGCACGCCTGGATGCACAGGTCGCCGTCCGAACGGAGCGGATCGAGGTCGTCGCCGACGAAGGCGGGCAGCCGCTCGAGCCCCTCCGGCTTCTGGGCCTCGAGCCCGAAGCGCTCGTCGAAGAGCGACGGGCCGAACCCGAACGTGATCGTGAGGTTGCTCGCGGGCAGCCCCAGCGCCTCGCCGGTGTCATCCGGCGGCGCCTCGGGCGACCCGCCGACCGCGCCCGTCGCGCTGACGTCGAGACCCTGCATCATCCGGGTCGCGGCGTAGGTCCAGTCCGACAGCAGCTCCGCCAGATCCGCGCGCGTGGTGCGGGCCATCATGTCGTAGGCGGCGAAGTGCAGGTGGTCCTGCACCGGAGTCGTGATCCCGGGCTGATGGATGCCGGCCCCCGGGGCCACGGCATCCGTCACCGCCCGCGCCTGCGCGGTGCCGTACGCGGCCCCGCCGACCAGGCCCGCCCCGGCGCCGACGACGAGGCCCGTGGCCCCGGCGCCGATCGCCAGGCCGAACAGGCCCCGGCGGGAGAGGCCGGCGGCATCCGTCCGCTCGTTGGAGACGGCACCCGCCTCGACGGGCGGGGAGGACTGCTCTTCGTCGGTCACGCTCACTCCAGGATCGTCACCGTGAGCTGCGACAGCGGCTCGGCGAGCGCGTTGATGAGGTCGGTCAGCTGACGCTTGTCGGCCTCGGTGAGCTGCGGATAGGGCACGAACCCGGCGTCGGCGGAGCCGTGCGCGGCGAGCGCCGCTTCGAGGTCGGCGTACCCGGCGTCGATCCGACTGACGAGCGAGGCGCCCTTGTCGCCCTTCGATTCGGCGAAGTCGCGCACGAGCGAGAAGGCCATCTTGGAGCCCTCGACGTTGGCGGCGAAGTCGTGCAGGTCGGTCTTGGACCACCAGTCCTCCTCGCCGCTGATCTTGCCGGTGGCCACCTCGTCGAGCAGCGCGATCGCACCGTTCGAGATGCCCGCGACGCCCTGCGCCTCGAGCGTCCGGGTGAACTCGTCGGAGTGCACGTAGTCGTACAGCTCCTGCGTGTCGGCGATCAGCTGGTCGCCGTAGGTCGCGCGCTCCGCGGTCGTCGAGGGAGCCCAGTCCTTCCACGCCGGGGTCTCGCCGTCGGCGTTGAGCGCGTCCTGCGCGGGCACCCAGAGGTCCTTCTCGATGCGGTGGAACCCGGTCCACTGCAGGCCCTCGGCAACGGCGTCCACCTCGCGGTAGTCGATGCGCGGGTCGAGGTCGCCCAGCGCCTCGGCGACGGGCTCGATGCGCTCGTAGAAGGCGCGCACGCGCGGGAACTGCTCACGCGCGGCGGCGTCGTCCCCGGCCTCGTACGCGGCGGCGAAGGTCTGCACGGCGGGGATGAGCTGGCCCGTCTGGTCCTTGACGAACGCGGCGTACAGGTCGACGGCCTGCTGCTTCTGCTCGGCATCCGCTCCGTCGAGGGCGACCGCCTCACCGGTGACCGCGAAGGCCTTCTTGCCGACGCCGTCGCCCACCATCCCGGGCTTGCACAGGGTGAAGTAGTCGCCGGGCTGAGCGACGACGGTCAGGCTGCGCGAGGCGCCGGGGGCGATGTTCTCGACCTCGCCGACGATGCGCAGGCCGTCCGAGGCCAGCAGGTAGAACTCGGTCACCTGATCGCTCTTGTTGTCGATCTGGAACGCCACCGTGCCGCTGGGGGCGCTGCTCGACGACACGGCGCAGTCGTCGGCGGTCGAGGTGACGGTGAGCGCGCCGGTGCCGGCGGCGTCGGCCTTGGCGACGCACCCCGACAGGGCGAGGGCGGCGACCCCGGCCACGGCGGTGGCCGCGAGAAGGCGTGTGGGATTCATGGTGCTCCGTTCGGATTCGGAAGTAGCGGATGCCACGGCGTCGGGGAGGGGCGCGGACCCGGGAGTCAGGAGGTCGCGGCGGCGGCCGTGGCGCGCGCGGACGGCGCGACGGGGCTGGCCGCGGTCGCGCGCGGACGACGGTTCGCGCGCACACCCCGGATGAACAGGGGGACCACGACCGCGACGTAGATCACCCAGGCGATCACCTGCAGCCACGTCATCTGCGGCATGAAGCCGACCGTCGCCTGCAGGATCGCGGCGAGCGCGCTGTCGGGGGCGATCACGGTCGAGAGGTCGAAGGCCCAGCCGAAGGGCAGACCCGCCCAGCCGACGGCGACCGCACCCGTGGCGGGGTCGATGGGCGCGCCGGCGCCGAAGGGACCGGGCAGGACGCCGGCCTCCTGCAGGTCGTGGAACGCGTAGGCGAGCACCCCGGCGGCGACCACGACGAGGAAGCCGCCCGTCCAGGTGAAGAAACGACCGAGGTTCAGGCGCAGCATGCCGCGCGCGATGAACCAGCCGAGCACCGCGGCCGTGGCCAGCCCCAGCAGGGCGCCGATGAGCGCCTCGGCCGACTCGCCGAAGGACTGCACCATCGACCACAGCAGCAGGGTCGTCTCGACGCCCTCGCGCGCGACCGACACGAAGCCGATGGCCACGAGCGCCCAGACGCCGCCGCGCAGGGCCTTGTCGACGCCGCCCTCGAGGCCGCTCTTGAGGGTGCGGCCGGCCTTCTGCATCCAGAAGATCATCCAGGTGACCATCGCCACGGCCAGCAACGAGAGCCCGCCGCCGAGCATCTCCTGCGCCTCGAAGGTCAGCATGTAGGCGCCGAAGGTGAAGACGGCGCCGATGGCCAGCGCGAGACCGATCGCCAGGCCGACCCCGGTCCACAGCTTCGGCAGGGCATCGCGGCGACCGACCCGGGTGAGATAGGCGACGAGGATGCCGACGACGAGCGCGGCCTCGAGGCCCTCGCGGAGGCCGATGAGGAAGGTGGCGAAGAAGCTGGCAAGCACGGGCGGGTTTCCGACTTTCGGGAGATGGGATGCCGCGACGCTGCGGGTCGGTAAGGACAGCCTCACCTGACTCAGACAGATTACGCACTTTCGCCGCGACGCGCATCCCCCGCGCGCACCCGTGCCGCTCTCGGGACGGAGGCGGAGGTAACCCTCGGCAACATTCGCGCCGACGGCCGCGAGCCGATCTAGCCTCGACGCATGTCCGAGCTCACTCTTCCGATCCTCGACCTCTCGCTCCTCGACCAGGGCCCCGACGCCGCCGCCCGGTTCCGCGACGATCTGCGCGCCGCCACGCACGACGTCGGCCTCTTCTACCTCACCGGCACCGGCGTCAGCGCCGAGCTGGAGTCCCGACTGCTGCAGGCGGCGAAGGACTTCTTCGCCCTGCCGGATGCCGACAAGCTCGCCATCGAGAACGTCACCAGTCCGCACTTCCGCGGCTACACGCGCGTCGGCGGCGAGCTGACCCAGGGCCGGGTCGACTGGCGCGAGCAGATCGACATCGGCCCCGAGCGGGAACCGCTGGTCGACCCCGACGGTCCCGGCTACAACCGCCTCGTCGGCCCCAACCTTTGGCCCGCGGCCCAGCCCGAGCTGCGCGAGGTGGTCGCCGAGTGGCACGACCACCTGACCGGCATCGCCCGTAAACTCCTCCGCGCGTGGGCGCTGTCGCTGGGAGCCGAAGAGCAGTACTTCGACCGGCACTTCGGCGACCCGCAGACGCTCATCAAGATCGTCCGCTACCCCGGCAAGGACGACCCCACCCCCCAGCAGGGCGTCGGTGCGCACAAGGACTCGGGAGTCCTCACCCTGCTGTGGGTGGAGCCGGGCAAGGGCGGCCTGCAGGTCGAGCGCGACGGCGAGTGGGTCGACGCTCCCCCGGTCTCGGGCGCTTTCGTGGTGAACATCGGCGAGCTGCTCGAGTACGCGACCCAGGGCTACCTGACCGCGACCAACCACCGGGTCATCTCGCCGCGCTTCCCGGACGAGCGCATCTCGGTGCCGTTCTTCTTCAACCCCGCGCTCGACGCGCGCCTGCCCATCATCGATCTGCCCGAGGAGTTGGCATCCGAGGTCCGGGGAGTCACCGACGACCCCACCAACCCCATCCACGCGACCTACGGCGAGAACGCCCTCAAGTCGCGCCTGCGCGCCCACCCCGACGTGGCCGAGCGCTGGCACCCCGACCTGTTGGCCGCGCGCGCGGGCTCCTGACCCGCGAGGTCATCCCCGCGATAAACGCCGGTCCCGCTCAGACACGCGGCGACGCGCCGTGTCTCGGCAGGACCGGCGTTTATCGATGGTGCTGGCGGTGTGCTCGAGCGACCGGGCGGGGCAGCGGTGGAGCGGACCCGGCAAGGGCAGGGCGGGCCGGGGGCGCGAAGAGCGAGGGCACGGCATCCGGGAACGCCGAAGGCCGCCCCACACCGTGGGGCGGCCTTCCAAGAATGTTTTGCGCGATAGAACGCTGGTGCGATTAGCGACGCAGACCGAGACGCTCGATGAGCGAGCGGTAACGGTTGATGTCGACGTCCTGCAGGTAACCCAGCAGGCGACGGCGCTGACCGACGAGCAGGAACAGGCCACGGCGCGAGTGGTGGTCGTGCTTGTGTGCCTTGAGGTGCTCGGTGAGGTCCTTGATGCGCTGCGTCATCATCGCGACCTGCACCTCGGGGGATCCGGTGTCACCGGGGTGCGTCGCGTACTCTTCGATGATCGCCTTCTTGACGTCTGCTTCGAGTGCCATAGATGGGATCCCCTTCCTTCTCATTGCGCGGCGCTCGGCACCTGATGTGCGAGCTCTCTTTATCCGCGGCCGATCGAACGGCAACCGCATGAGTCTACCAGCCCCCGACCCCGTGCACGAACCGTGCCGCGGACCACTGTCGGCGGGCTGGCGTAGCCTCGATCCGTGCAGCCGAGCGACCCCGTGACCACCTCCCGGGCCCGCCGCGCCCTGATCGACGTCCGCCCGCTCACCACGTCTCCCGCGTTCGCCCGGCTGTGGATCGGCTCGACCCTCGCGGGCCTCGGGGGTCAGCTCACCGTCGTCGCGGTCATGCTGCACGTGTTCGAGCTGACGCAGAGCACCTTCGCGGTCTCGATGATCGCGGTGGCGGGGCTGCTGCCCATGGTCGTGGCGGGTCTGTACGGCGGCATGCTCGCCGACGCCTTCGATCGGCGCACCGTGGCACTGCTGGCGGCCGTCATCACCTTCGCGTCGACGGCCCTGCTGGCGATCCTGGCTTGGACGGGTCTCGAGACGGTGGCCTGGCTCTTCGTGCTCAGCGTGGTCAACTCGGCCGCCAACTCGATCGTCATGGCGACGAAGTCGGCGATCACCCCGCGACTGATCCCCCGCGACCTCCTGCCCGCGGCGGCGGCGCTGCAGGGGGTGACGGTGGGGATCATGGTCATGGCCGGACCGGCCCTCGCGGGAGTGCTCGTCGCGGTCGCCGGCTACGCCTGGACGTATTCGCTCGACGTCCTGCTGATGACCTCGCTGTTCCTCGGCCTCTGGTCGCTGCCGCGCCTGCGGCCCGAGGGAGAGATCGTGCGCCCGGGCCTGGAATCGTTCCGCGACGGCGTCCGCTTCCTGCGCCGTGCGCCGAACATCCGCTTGCAGTACATCCTCGACATCATCGCCATGACCTTCGGTCAGCCCGTGGCGCTCTTCCCCGCGATCGGCGCCGTGCTGCTGGGCGGCGGAGCGATCACGACCGGCGTGCTCACCGCCGCGGTCGCGGCCGGCGCCTTCCTGTCGAGCCTGTTCTCGGGACCGATCGGGCGCGTCCGGCGCCAGGGCCTCGGCATCGCCCGGGCGATCCAGGTCTACGCGGTGGCCGTCGGCGCTTTCGGGGCGGTGCTGCTCGCCGCCTCCCTGGGGTGGCTGCGCCCCGCCGACACGGGCGAGGACGTCGCCGCCGTCGTGCTGATCGTCCTGGCCGCGATCGCACTGGCCGTCTCGGGCGCCGCCGACAACGTCAGCGCCATCTACCGCTCCACGATGATGCAGGCGGCTGTTCCGGATGCCATGCGCGGGCGCCTGCAGGGCATCTTCATCGTGGTGGTGGCCGGCGGTCCCCGTGTCGGGGCGCTTTACGCCGGCACTCTCGCGACCCTCGCCGCGCTGTGGGTGCCCCCGCTGCTGGGCGGCCTGGTGATCCTCGCCCTCGTCGGGACCCTGGTGCGTCTGACCCCGCGCTTCCGCGCCTACGACGCCCTCGACCCGCAGCCCTGAACGACACCGGCCCCTGAGCGACGCCGCGACCCCGGGCGACGCCGAGCCACCCCGCGACCCCGGGCGACGCCGAGCCACCCCGCGACCCCGAACCACCCCGCGCACCGAGCGACCCCGCGACCCCACGACCCCACGACCCCGAGCGACGCCGCGACCCGAGCGACCCCGCGGACGTCGAGCGCGCCGCCGCCCCCGGCGACCGTGCTCCCCGCGCACCACCCCCGCGTCATCCGACTGCCGAGAGACGGCGGATTCCGGACGTCGCATCCGCTCGGCGGACGCGCGGACGGGCGCCGACCGTAGTGTCGGTCCCGTGGCATCCCCTTCCTCCCCCTCCCCCGCGTCGATCGTCGTGCAGTTCGTCCTCACGGGGATCGTGTGGGGGTCGAGCTTCCTCTTCATCGCCGTCGCCCTCACCGGCATGACGCCCGCGCAGGTCGCCGGCGGGCGACTGCTGTTCGGCGCGCTCGCCCTCGGCGCCATCGTGCTCGTCCGCCGCGAGCGCCTGCCCCGCGGCCGGCGCACGTGGGGCCATCTCGTCGTCCTGGCCGTCAGCTTCTGCGTCGTGCCGTTTCTGCTCTTCGCCTGGGCCGAGCAGCACGTGTCGTCGGGGCTGGCGAGCATCTTCAACGCGACGACCCCGATCATGACGGCGATCATGGCCTGGGCGGTGTTCCGGGTCGAGCGGCTCGCGATCGGGCAGCTGGTCGGCATCGGTGTGGGCATCGTCGGCGTCGTCGTCATCATCGCGCCGGGGGCCGTGGCCGACGTCGGCGACAGCACCGTCGCCCAGCTGGCACTGTTGGCCGCGACGGCGTGCTACGGCTTCAGCCTCGCGTACATGCGCCGCTTCCTCGGCGACACCGGCCTCTCGGGCGTCGCCTTCGCCTTCGGGTACATCGCCCCGGCGGCGGCCATCATGGTCGCACTGTCGCCGCTGATCCTCGCCGAGCCGATGCGCCTCGACCTGCCCGTCTCCGCCAGCATCATCGCCCTCGGGGTGCTCGGCACCGGCGTCGCCTACGTCTGGAACCAGAACACCCTGCGCGCCTGGGGACCGACCCGTGCCTCGACGGTCACGTACATCACCCCCGTGGTCGGGGTGGGGCTCGGCATCCTGTTGCTGAACGAGACCATCAGCTGGAACGAGCCCGTGGGCGCGGCGGTGGTCTTCGTGGGCATCCTGCTCGTGCAGCAGCGCCTTCGCCTCGGGCGCCGCGCGGTCGCGGGGTAGGCCCCCGTCCGCGACGCGGTCCCTGCACCCCGGTGGCGGACGGAGACGACGAAGACCCCGGATGCCGAGCACCCGGGGTCTTCGAATCGATCAGTACCGCGACGCGCGTCGCGGTCGGATCACGCCTGGAGCGAGAGCTGCAGGTCGAGCTCGATCGTGACGTCCTTGCCGACGAGCACGCCGCCGGTCTCGAGCGCGGCGTTCCACGTGAGGCCGAAGTCTTCGCGGTTGACGACGGTCTTGGCGGTCGCGCCGGCCTTGTAGTTGCCCCACGGGTCGGTGCCGAAGCCGCCGAAGTCGAGCGAGAAGGTGGCGGGCTTGGTGATGCCGCGGATGGTGAGGTCGCCGTCGACGAGGAAGTCGCCGTCCTCGAGGCGCACGCCGGTCGAGCGGAAGTCGAGCGTGGGGTAGGTCTCGGCGTCGAAGAACTCGGCCGAGCGCAGGTGCTGGTCGCGACCCTCGTCCTTGGTGTCGACCGAGGTGACGTCGACGGACGCCTCGACGGTGGCCTCGAGGGGGTTCTCGGGGGCGACGATGGTGGCGCTCTTGACACCGAAGGTGCCGCGCACCTTCGAGATCATCATGTGGCGCACCGAGAAGGTGACCTCGCTGTGGGCGGGGTCGAGCACCCAGGTGCCCGTCTTGTAGCCGGGGATGTCGAGGGCGGTTGCGTCGGTCATGTCACTCCTAAAGGTCGGGGGAGCCGTGTCGGCGTCCTGACGGGATCAAACTCCCATTCACACGAATGTATTCCACACTCGAGGAAAAAAACGAACCCGAGGGTGCCGTGGGCCCCTCGGGTTCGTGAACGTCCGGTGTCGAACGGGTCAGCCGACCTTGAGCAGGTCGATGATGAAGATGAGCGTCTTGCCCCCCAGGAAGTGCCCGCCGGCGGGGCCGTACGCCAGGTGCGGCGGGATCACGAGCTCGCGACGGCCGCCGACCTTCATGCCCGGGATGCCGTCCTGCCAGCCCTGGATGAGGCCGCGGAGGGGGAACTGGATGCTCTCGCCACGGCCCCACGAGGAGTCGAACTCCTCGCCGGACTCGTACTCGACACCGGCGTAGTGCACGGTGACGGTGTCGCCGGGCTTGGCCTCGTCACCGTCGCCGACGATGATGTCGCGGATGACGAGGTCGGAGGGGGCGGGGCCGCTGGGAGCGTCGAACTCCGGCTTGGTGCGATCAGTCATGAGTCCATCCAAGCACGCCCGGCCCCTCGCGAACGTCCCCTGGACAAAGACTCAGCGCCCGGTGCCGCGGCGATGCCTGCGTGTCTCCCGGGCGCTGAGTTGGCCTACGTCGATGGTCCTCCCGCCGCGTGCCGGTGTCAAGACCCCGGTGAGCGCCGCTCGTTCGCCGACACCGCAGGCGATCGCCGAACCCGCACGCCGGCGCGATGACATGCGCGCGGTCTCGTCGTCCTCGTGCGGTTCCGGCGTCCGGTGGGGCTGTCGCGCCCCGCACGCGTCAGCGCGACAGCAGCGCGGCCCGCGCCGCCGTGGTGCGCTCGAGCAGATACCGCTCGGTCGCCGGTGCGTGAGGGTCGCGCCCCGACAGGGTGCGCTGGCGCGCGGCGGCCAGAGAGGTGGCATCCACGATGAAACCCCTCATCACCGCGGTGCGGTCCCCCGGAAGGGTGCGCGCCCACGCCAGCGCCGACCGTCGACCGGCGGGCGTGGCGAGCATCTCGACCTCTTGCGGGGTGAACCACCCCGCCGCGGCGTACTCGCCGAGACGGGCGCGCGTGAGGCGCGTCTCTTCGCGCCGCAGGGCCAGGATGCCGAGGATGAAGAGCACGAAGAGGGGCACCTGCAGCGCCGCGTACACCTCGAAGAAGTTCGCGAACGTCGCCGAGCCGTTCCAGAGGGCGTGCAGCAGGATCGCGCCGATGAGTCCCGGGATGCCGTAGCGCAGCGCCGCACCCGCGCGCAGGCCCCGGCGCGCGGCGAGACCGAAGGCGAAGCCGGTCAGGCTGGTGAACATGACGTGCGCGAACGGCGACAGGACGGCGCGCAGGAAGAACGTGCTCGCCACCTGCGCCGACCCGCCCTCGAGATAGCTGATCGCGAAGTACTGCACGTTCTCGGTGAGGGCGAAGCCCGCGCCGATCAGCGCACCGTAGACGATGCCGTCGACCGGCCCGTCGAACGCGCGACGCGCGAACGCGAAGATCAGCAGCACCCCGAGCCCCTTGGCGATCTCCTCGACGATCGGCGCCTGGACGACGGCGCTGACGGCCTCGGGCAGACGTCCGGCCACGAGGGTCACGACCAGGTCGACGGCCAGGGCGATCACGACCGAGGCGATCGCCCCCCACGCCACCGCGAACACGAGCAGGCGTCGCGGTTCCGGCTCCCACCGGTCGATGTACCGCACGGCGAACCACACGATGACGAACGGGATCGCCGCGAGCACCAGTCCGAGGAACGTCGCCGCGGTGCCGAGGAAACCCGTGAAGTAGCGCACCAGGAGCGCGAGCAGGGGGACGAGCAGCACCGCCACGACCCACAGGGCCACTCCCCCGCGACGTGAGCCGGGCGGGGCGGCGGAGACCGCCGCCTGCGGCGCGGTGGAGATGCGGGTGGGTTCGACCGAACCGGGCCGCGACAGCGGCGACGGGGAGCTCATGCGCTCAGCCTAGGGTCGGCCGTCTGTTCGGCGTCGAGGGTTGCGGGCTCGGCCCCGGGGCACGGCCCGGTAGCGTGGAACCATGCGTTTCGCCCACGTCCGGTCTCACGAGGGGGCGCACGCCCCTCGTCTCGTCAGCGTCCACGGCGAGGAGTTCAGCTTCGTCGACGAGCTCTTCGACGGCGCCCCCGCCACGCTCGAGCAGCTCATCGCCGGGGGTGACGCCGAGCTCGCCCGTGTTCGCGCGGCCGTCGACGACGCGCCCCGGCATCCGTTGGACGGCATCCGCTTCGCCTCCGCCGTGCTCGCTCCCCCGTCGATCCTGGCCGTGGGGCTGAACTACGCGGCGCACTCCGGCGAGCTCGGGCTCAAGACCGACGCGGGCCCCACGGTGTTCGTGCTGTGGCCGAACTCGCTCACCGCGCACGGCGAGACCACGTCGTGGCCGCGAGCGCTCAGCGAGGCCGTGGACTACGAGGCCGAGCTGGGTGTGATCATCGGGCGCCCCGGTCGCGACATCGCCGAAGAGGACGCCCTCGACCACGTCTGGGGCTACACGGTGGTCAACGACATCACCGCGCGCAACATCCAGTTCTCTGAGGCGCAGTGGTCGCGCTGCAAGTCGTTCGACGGCTTCACCCCCACCGGGCCCTTCGTCGTCACGGCCGACGAGATCCCCGACCCGCAGGATCTGCACATCTGGACCGTCGTCGACGGCCACACCGTGCAGGATGCCAGCACCGGCCAGATGGTCCGCTCGGTCGCCACCCTCGTCAACAAGCTGTCCGAGTCCGTGACTCTGCTGCCCGGGACGCTCATCTCCACCGGCAGCCCCGGCGGCGCCGGCTACTCGCGCGACCCGCAGATCTTCCTGCGCGACCGCTCGACCGTGACCGTCGGCATCGACGGCATCGGCGAGCTCACGACGCACTGCCGCATCCTCGACTGACCCGGCGCCCGCGCCCGCCCGGCGCCGCGCCCGCCGCGCCCGCCGGGCGAGCGCGCCCGCCCGGCGCCGAGCTCCGGGCGCGCGAGACAGCATCCCGCTGACATCTCGGTTGCAGAATGTCACCGAGTTGTCAGCCGGATGCCGTCTCGAGGCCGCCGGGCCAGCGGCGGCGCCGCCGG
Source organism: Microbacterium testaceum (assembly GCF_003075375.1). GTDB lineage: Bacteria > Actinomycetota > Actinomycetes > Actinomycetales > Microbacteriaceae > Microbacterium > Microbacterium testaceum_E. The sequence goes on from NZ_QDFT01000003.1 coordinate 69,721, forward strand.
GCCGGCCGCGGGGTCGCGAACGCCGAGCCCGCCGCGGCGGCGGCGCCGCGGATCAGTCCTCGACGACGCTGTCCGCCGACCGGACGATCGGGATCGCCGCGGTCACGGCCTGCAGGCCCGACAGGCGCGCGGGCGAGATCTGCTTCGTGACCTCTTCGCGCGACATCAGCCCCGCCTCGACGACGAGGTCGGCGACGTTGCGGTGCGTCAGCAGCGCCGTCTTGGCCAGGGCGGCGGCCGCCGCGTACCCGATGAAGGGGGTGAGCGCCGTGACGACGCCGACCGACGACCCCACCATCGCGCCCAGGCGTTCGCGGTTCGCGGTGATGCCGTCGACGCAGTTGACGCGCAGCGTCCACATCGCCTGGCGCATCCACGTGATCGACTGGTAGATCGAGTGGGCGATGACCGGCTCGAAGGCGTTGAGCTGCAGCTGACCGCCCTCGACCGCCATGGTCACCGTCATGTCGGCCCCGACGACCGAGAACGCCACCTGATTGACCACCTCGGGGATCACCGGGTTGACCTTGCCGGGCATGATGCTCGACCCGGCCTGCCGCGCCGGCAGGTTGATCTCGCCCAGGCCCGCCTGCGGACCCGACGACAGCAGGCGCAGGTCGTTGCAGATCTTCGACAGCTTGACGGCGTTGCGCTTGAGCGACGACGAGAACGACATGAAGGCGCCCGTGTCGCTCGTGGACTCCACCAGGTCGGTCGCGGTCTCGAGGTCGAGGCCGGTGATCGCGCGCAGGTGGCGCAGGACGGCACCCGCGTAGCCGGAGTGGGCGGTGATGCCCGTGCCGATCGCCGTGGCGCCCATGTTGATCTCGTACAGCAGGTAGGCGTTCTCGGTGAGGCGGTTGTAGTCCTCGCCGAGCGTGGTGGCGAAGCCGTGGAACTCCTGCCCGAGGGTCATGGGCACGGCATCCTGCAGCTGGGTGCGGCCGACCTTGAGGACGTCGTGGAACTCCTCGGACTTGGCCAGGAACGACTGCCTCAGCAGGGCGAGCTCCTCGAGCAGGCTCTGCAGGGTGAGCGACAGGCCGATCTTGATCGCCGTCGGGTAGACGTCGTTGGTCGACTGGCTGCGATTGGTGTCGTCGATCGGCGAGAGGAAGGCGTAATCGCCCTTCTCGCGTCCGGCCATCTCGAGGGCGATGTTGGTGATGACCTCGTTGGCGTTCATGTTGGTCGACGTACCGGCGCCGCCCTGGATGACGCCGACGGTGAACTCGTCGTGGAACTCGCCGTCGATGACCCGCTGCGCGGCTCGGTCGATCAGATCGGCCTTGGACTCGTCGAGGACGCCGATCTCGCGATTGGCGCGGGCGGACGCCTGCTTGACCATCGCCAGCGCCCGCACGAGGTCGGGGTACACCGAGATGGGCCGCTTCGCGATCGGGAAGTTCTCCTGTGCCCGGGCGGTGTGGATGCCCCAGTACGCGTCGGCGGGGATCTCGAGGGATCCGAGGGAGTCGGTCTCGGTACGGGTGCGCGTCATTGCGTCCAAAGCCATGTGGGGGTCCTCGTGGGTGTCACGGCGAGCAGGGATGCCACGAGCCTAACCACCGCGCTCCGCCCCGCCGCTGGACGCCGCGGCCTGTCGGGCGATCCCCACCGTCCGCCGCGTCTATTGCCCGGGCGCGCGCTTGCGCGAGAACGCCTCGAGTCGCTCGCGCGGGCTGAGCGCGGCCATCCGCGCCGTCCACTCGGGGGTGAAGACGCCGGACGACTCGGCGTCGACCACGGGGACGACCGCGTGGGTGACGGTGTCGTCCCACACGTGCACCAGGTGGAACGACCGGCCGTCGTCCATGCCGTTGACGGCGTCGGCGGGGCGTGCGAGGTCCATCGTGTAGCAGGACGCCGAGGCGACGCTCACCGGCACCCCCGCGAACGTGCCCGAGGTCGAGTAGTGCAGGTGGCCGGCGAGGATCGCTCGGACGTCGCTGCCGGCGATGGCCTCGGCCAGCCCGGCCTGGTCGCGCAGCTCGAGGATGTCGAAGAAGGGGATGTGCGTGGGCAGCGGCGGATGATGCAGCGCCAGGATCGTCCCGAGCGGGGCGGGCTCGGCGAGCTCGGCCCGCAACCAGTCGAGCTGGGCGGCGTCGAGATCGCCGTGGTGCCAGCCGGGCACCGTCGAATCCAGCGCGATCAGCCGCAGCCCGCCGAGGTCGTGCACGCTCGTCACGGGCTCCTCGGTGGCCGGGGAGTCCAGCAGGTGCGCGCGCAGGGCGGCACGCTCGTCGTGGTTGCCCGCGACCCACACCACCGGGGCGCCCAGCCGCGCCGCCCACGGCTCGACCGCGTCGCGCAGCGCGCGGTACGCCTCGGGCTCGCCGAGGTCGGTCAGATCGCCCGTGAAGACCACGGCATCCGGTCGCACCCCCGTCGCCTCGGCGGCGGCCAGAGTGCGGCGCAGGTGCCTCGCCGTGTCGAAGCGGTCGCCCAGCAGCCGATCGCCCCCGAGCAGGTGCGTGTCGCTGAGGTGGAGGATCACGCGCGCCGCGGGCGCGTGCTGACCGAACTGCACGGATGCCATGACCTCAGCCTAGAGAGGGGCTCCGACACCCCGCGCGCCGGCGGCTGCGCGGCTCAGTGGTTGAACAGGATCAGCAGCAGTGCGCCGAGCACCGCCGCCGCGCACACGCCGAAGCAGGCGTACGCGCCGATCAGCGAGACACGCTTCTGCCCCTCGCTGAGGGGGTTCTTCCTGGCCGCCTTGGCGACCGCCTTCTCGGCGCGGCGGCGCTGCTTGTCGCTCAGGACGGTGATGGCATCCGTGAACTCCGCCGGTGCGACCAGCGGCGGGCGTCCCCCGCGTACGAGCAGGCGCAGTCCCAGGGCGTAGAAGGTCACGACGACCGTCGCGCCGAGCAGGGCCGCGACGAAGACGTGCAGGAAGGCTTCCCAGTCGATGAGCATCAGGCGTCCTTCCCGATCTTCTCGCGATCCAGGCGGCGCTGACGACGGGTGGGGCCGGGCTTGCGGGGCACCTTGACGGCCGCACCCGAGTCGGCGACCTCGCTCATCGCGTTCGCCGAGGTCACCTCATCGCGCCGTGAGCGCAGGAACAGCCCCAGCACGATGACCACAGCGATCACGGCGTCGACCGCGACGCCCCAGCCGCCCAGCCACACGACGATGAGCGCGGCGGCCGCTCCCACCGCACCGGCGGCGGGCAGGGTCAGCACCCAGCCGATCATGATGCGCCCCACGGTGTTCCAGCGCACGGTCGACCCGCGGCGCCCCAGTCCCGAACCGATCACCGAGCCCGAGGCGACCTGCGTGGTCGAGAGGGCGAAGCCCAGGGCGCTGGATGCCAGGATCGTCGCCGCCGTCGAGGTCTCGGCCGAGAAGCCCTGGGCGGGCTTCACGTCGGTCAGCCCCTTGCCGAGCGTGCGGATGATGCGCCAGCCGCCCATGTAGGTGCCGAGCGCGATGGTGATCGCGCACGCGAACACCACCCACAGCTGCGGGTCGGGGTTCGCCGAGGACTGCCATCCCACGGTGATGAGCGCGAGCGTGATGACACCCATGGTCTTCTGCGCGTCGTTGGTGCCGTGCGCCAGCGCCACGAGGGAGGACGTGAAGATCTGGCCCCAGCGGAAGCCGTCGCGTCCGTCGGCCTTCATGTCGTAGCGGCGGGTGACGCCGTAGGCGATCTTGGTGACGATGAAAGCGATCACGCCCGCGGTGAGCGGGGCGATCAGGGCCGGCAGGATCACCTTGCTCAGCACGACGCCGGTGTCGATCGCCGAGGCGCCCACGCCCACCAGGGTCGCCCCGATCAGGCCGCCGAACAGCGCGTGCGACGAGCTCGACGGCAGGCCCAGGAGCCACGTGAGCATGTTCCAGGTGATCGCGCCGATGAGGCCGGCGAAGATGATCGGCGGGAAGATGTCGGGACTCAGCTGCTCCTCGCGGATCATGCCGCCCGAGATGGTCTTGGCGACCTCGGTCGACAGGAAGGCGCCGACCAGGTTGAGGCTCGCCGCGAGCAGGACCGCCACCTTCGGCTTCAGCGCACCCGTCGCGATGGGCGTGGCCATCGCGTTGGCGGTGTCGTGGAATCCGTTGGTGAAATCGAAGAACAGTGCCAGCACGATGACCAGCACGATGATGAGGGCTGCGCTCTCCACCGTTCGCTTTCCGTGAGAAGGAGGGGGATGCCGACGGGATCGGCGTGACGAACGAAGAGTTCACCTGGCGTTGTTCTTTCGTTCACGAAAGACGCGACGACATCCTTTCACCCCGACCTGTGAGGGTCAAAACGCAGCGGGCCGCACCCCCGGCATCCCGTTCGATCATCCGCGCCGGCGCGGCGCCCGCGCACTAGCGTGGAACGGTGACCGACCTCGACCCGCAGCCCACCCCGCCCGTCGCCGCACGCCGCCCCGTCGCGCGCACCCACCACGGCGACACGTTCGACGACCCTTACGAATGGCTGCGCGCAAAAGAGGACCAGGACGTCCTGGCGCACCTCGAGGCCGAGAACGCGTACACGACCGCTCGGACGGCGCACCTCTCCGGACTGCGCGACACCCTGTTCGGCGAGATCAAGGGCCGCACGCTCGAGACCGACCTTTCGGTCCCCGCGCGCCGCGGCGACTGGTGGTACTACGGCCGGACGGTCGCCGGCCACCAGTACGGCATCCAGTGCCGCGCTCCCCTGGACGCGCCCGACGACTGGACCCCGCCCACCCTCTCGCCCGACCGTCCCGTCCCGGGCGAGCAGGTGCTGTTCGACGGCAACGTCGAGGCCGAGGGCACCGAGTTCTTCTCGCTCGGCAGCTTCGAGACCTCGAACGACGGCACGCGCATGCTCTACGGCATCGACACCTCCGGCGACGAGCGGTACACCGTGCGGGTGCGCGACCTGACCACCGGCGAGACGCTCCCCGACGTGATCGAGGGCACCTTCTCGGGCGCGACGTTCTCGCCCGACGGACGCGCGATCGTCTACACGACGGTCGACGACGCCTGGCGTCCCGACACCGTCTGGCTGCACGAGATCGGCACCCCCACGGATGCCGACGCCAAGCTGTTCCACGAGCCCGACGACCGGTTCTGGGTCGGCGCCGACTTCACCCGCAGCGACCGCTATCTCGTGATCGAGATGGGCTCCTCCATCACCAGCGAGGAGTGGCTGCTCGACGCCGACGACCTGCACGGCGACCCACGCGTCGTCTGGCCGCGCCGCGAGGGCGTGGAGTACTCCTCGTCGCACGCCGTCGTCGACGGCGAGGACGTGCTGTACATCCTCCACAACGACGGCGCCCTCGATTTCGAGCTCGTCCGGGTGTCGGCATCCGACCCCCAGGGTGCCCGCGAGACGGTGATCGCCCACCGCACCGGTCAGCGTCTGCTCGGCGTCGACACCTTCCGCGACTGGGGCGTCGTCGGCTACCGCCGCGAAGGACTCGCGCGACTGGGCATGCTAACCTACGCCGACGGGTCCGTCGACGAGATCTCCTTCGACGAACCGCTCTACAGCGTCGGCACCGGCGGCAACCCCGAATGGGCCCCGCCCGTGCTGCGCCTGGGCTACGGCTCGTTCGTGACCCCCGGGACCGTCTACGACTACGTCGTCGACACCGGCGAGCTGCTGCTGCGCAAGCGCCAGCCCGTGCTGGGCGGCTTCGACCCGGCCGACTACGGCCAGGAGCGCGTCTGGGCGATCGCCGACGACGGCACGCGCGTCCCGGTGTCGCTCGTGTGGAAGCGCTCGTTCGGCGAGCCCGGGTCCGCGCCGCGGCCGGTGCACCTGTACGGCTACGGCTCGTACGAGCACTCCATCGAGCCCGGTTTCTCGGTGCCGCGGCTGTCGCTGCTGGACCGCGGCGTGGTGTTCGCCGTCGCGCACGTCCGCGGCGGCGGCGAGATGGGTCGCCAGTGGTACGAGGACGGCAAGCTGCTGGCCAAGCGCAACACGTTCACCGACTTCGTGGCCGCCGCCCGTCACCTCGTGGATGCCGGCTACACCACCCCCGACCGGCTCGTCGCCGAGGGCGGCAGCGCGGGCGGTCTGCTGATGGGCGCCGTGACCAACCTCGCGCCCGAGCTGTTCGCCGGGATCGTCGCCGATGTGCCCTTCGTCGACGCCCTGACCACGATCCTCGACCCCTCGCTCCCCCTGACGGTCATCGAATGGGACGAGTGGGGCGACCCCCTGCACGACGCCGACGTCTACGCCTACATGAAGTCGTACACGCCGTACGAGAACGTCCGCGAGGGCGTGAAGTACCCCCGCATCCTCGCCGTCACCTCGCTCAACGACACCCGCGTGATGTACGTGGAGCCCGCCAAGTGGGTGGCACGTCTGCGCGAGGTCGGTGCCGACGCGATGCTGAAGTGCGAGATGGTCGCCGGCCACGGCGGCGTCAGCGGTCGCTACAACGCCTGGCGCGAGCGCGCGTTCGAGCTCGCGTGGCTGCTGGACGTGCTCGGCCTGGCGGAGTAGGCCCCCGGCCGGCTCGCCCGAACGCCCCGTCGCCCCGCGCGGCGGGGCGTTCCGCGCGCGCGGCGGGGCGCGGCATCCACCCACCTCGTCCCACTTTTCGCACTGTATGTCCCAAAAATGGTCGCCTGACGGCGACTGAGACAGCAGAAAGTGGGACGAGCCCATCACTGGCCGGGCCGCCAACCCGCCCGCATCAGTGCGGCGCGCACCATCGCGACCGCCGGCTCGCCGCCGTCCCGGAGGTGGTGGCTCAGGATGCGGATGTGATCCCAGCCCGCGTCCCGGATTGCGGCCCAGCGGTCGGCATCTCGCGCGAATTGTCGCGGATCCGTTGCATGAACCCGGCCGTCGTATTCGACCGCCACCCGCCACATCTTGAAAACCAGGTCGATCTCGGCGACGAAATCCCCGCGGGTCGAGAAGATGTCGACATTCACCTCGGGCTCGGGGAACCCGTGTCGCACCAGGAGCAGACGCAGGTGGGTCTCGCGCGGCGATCTCACGCCGGGACGAGCAAGGGCGAGGGACCGTCTCAGGATGCCGTCGCGGACATCGCCCATGACGGCGACCTCCGCTTCGAGGTCGGCGACCGAAGCCATCGGCCGCGGGCCGCCCAGCAGCGCATCGGCCCCCGCGACGAGATCATCGAGACGCCACAGTCGGCCGCACTGTCGCCAGGCGCGCACAGCGTTCTCGATCGGCAACCCTCCCGGGCCGATCTCCACCGCGGTTTCTCGCGCTTGCAGCCGGTGTCCGACGATACCGTGCGTTCGAGGCTCGCGCGCGGGTCGATGGGTCGACACGTGGATGCGCGGCACGTAAGGCCACTCGGGCGTGCTGAGGTTGCGCAGCGCGAAGACGGTCTCATGACTGAAGAACTGGCCGGGCGCGAGTCGCGGCGCGTACGCGCGACAGCGATCGAGGATGTCCGTGCCCTCGCCCAACGATCGTGATCGCACACCGTTGAACGGAGCGGCGAGATCGGACGCGCGCAGCCGGCCGCGGGTCGCGCCTCTCTGCAGAGCATCGGAGACGTGGAACAGCTCGGGGAGGTCGGCCGGCAGAGGGTGTGGTCGCGTCATGCTCAACGATCTCCTCCCCACCGTCGGCGTCAGCTGTCGTCCACAGCCCCTTCGCGTACTCCCCCGCCTGTGAAGAAGACGCCCCGATTCCTGCGCCCCGCGCGAGTATGTCCCACTTTTGGCCGACTGCGAGCGCCTCAAACGACCAAAAGCGGGACATGCACCGCCATAAGTGGGACAACATGCCAGAGAGAAGCAACGCGCGACGCCCCGCCCCGCGCGGCGGCGGGACGGGGCGTCAGCGGCGAGAGGATCAGCCGAACAGCGCCGCGGCCTCTTCGTAGCGGTAGAGGGGCACGCTGTTCAGCTCGCCGAGGGCGTCGGCGAAGGGGACGCGCACGATGTCGGTGCCGCGCATCGCGACCATCTGCCCCCACGAGCCCTCGTGCAGCGCGTCGGCGGCGTGCAGGCCCAGACGCGTCGCGAGCACGCGGTCGAAGCCCGACGGCGAACCGCCGCGCTGGATGTGACCGAGCACCGTCGCGCGCGTCTCGATCCCCGTCAGCCGCTCGATCTCGGGCGCGAGCTGCTCGCCGATCCCGCCCAGGCGCGGACGGTTGAAGGCGTCGAGGCCCTTGTCGCTGAACGCCTCGTCCATGCCCTTCAGCTTGAACCCCTCGGACACGACGACGAGCGGCGCACGGCCGCGGTCGTGGGCGCGCGTGACCTGCTCGACGATCTCGTCGATCGACATCGGCACCTCGGGGATGCAGATGACGTGGGCGCCCGCGGCGATTCCCGCGTGCAGGGCGATCCATCCGACGTGGCGACCCATGACCTCGGCCACCATGCAGCGCTGGTGCGAGTCACCCGTGGTGCGCAGGCGGTCCATGGCATCCGTCGCGATGTTGACGGCGGTGTCGAAGCCGAACGAGTAATCCGTCGCGCGCAGGTCGTTGTCGATCGTCTTGGGCACGCCGATCACGTTGATGCCGTCGTTGGAGAGGCGGTCGGCCGCCGCGAGCGTCCCCTCGCCGCCGATGGCCAGGATGCCGTCGATGCGGTGCCCGTAGAGGGTCTTCGAGATGTTCTCGGCGCCGCCGCGCACGCCCTCGTACGGGTTGGTGCGGCTGGTGCCGAGGATGGTGCCGCCGACCTTGGACAACCCCTTCACCTCGTGCCGCGTGAGCGGGAAGAAGTCGCCGTCGACGACCCCGCGCCAACCGTCGCGGATGCCGACGAATTCGATGTCGTAGTTGGTCGTGCCCTTCAGCACGACGCCACGGATGACAGCGTTCAGGCCGGGGCAGTCGCCGCCGCTGGTCAGGATGCCGATCTTCATGGGCAGAGTCCTCGTGTGCTGTGTGTCGGGTGGAGGGGCGGCGCCGTTGCCGTCTTCGACCCTATCGCCGCGGGCGGGAACGGTGCGACACGGTGACGGGGACCTGCGGGGATGCCGCCCCCGCCGCGGGCGGGAACGGTGCGACACGGTGACGGGGACCTGCGGGGATGCCGCCCCCGCCGCGGGCGGGAACGGTACGACAGGGTGATGGCGACCGGCGGGGATACCGTGCCTCGATGCCACGGCGGCGTGCAGCCGCCAGGGCGGCGCCACCGGGTGCCGCGACGCCCTCGTCGTGCGGCCGGCGCGTCACCCCGGCGTCGCGGGAAACAGGACATGTCGCAGAAACAGGCCGGTCCGGGCGGAAACAGCCTGTCCTCGTCGCAGTGCCCTGTTTTCGTCGCGCGAGGAGCAAGGCGCGAGGCGCGGGACCGAGTCGGCCTGCCCGCCCCGCCCGCGAACGCGCGAACGCCCCGGAGGGTCCATCCCCCGGGGCGTCCGCGACGCGCGGTCAGGCCGCGCCGAGAGCCTGCCGCAGAAGGTGCATGAGCGCCGACAGCTGCACCGAGTCACTCGAGCCGGGCTCGATCGACTGGCCGTCGAGGGCGCGCTGGGCGAGCCCCTCTTTCGAGTCGATCAGTTCGGCGATCTTGGTGTCGATCGTGTGCGCGGCGATGATGCGCCACGCGGTCACGGGCTCGCCCTGGCCGATGCGGTGCACGCGGTCGATCGCCTGCGTCTGCTCGGCGGCGGTCCACGACAGCTCGGCGAGCACGACGTTGGAGGCGGCCTGCATGTTGAGGCCGACGCCTGCGGCGGTGAGCGAACACACCGCGATGCTCACGTCGGGGTCGCCGTTGAACGCATCGATCGCCGCCTGGCGGGCGGTCGAGGTCTGCTCGCCGCGCACCGACACCACCTTGAGGCCGGAGGCCTTGAAGTGGGCCTCTGCGGCATCCATGACATCGATGTGCTTGGCGAAGAAGACGACCTTGCCCACCGAGCGCTGCAGCTGCACGGCGTAGTCGGCGGCGAGGTGCGCCTTGGCCTGACCGATGCGGCGGACCATCGTGAAGACGTTCTCGCTGCCCGAGCCGGCCGCCTTGGCCTCTTCGAGCTCGCCGTGGGCGACGAGGCGGACGATGTCGTCGTCGATCTCGCCGGGCGCGAGGCCCCGATCGCCGCGCGCCTCGATGATGCGACGGTACTTGGCCGCGAGGCGGGCGCCGAGTTCGCGCTCGGCCTGACGGATCGAGCGGCCGAACTCGTCGTCCAGCTCGACCGGCAGGTCGGCGACGAGCTTGTCGGGCAGGTCGGCGGCGACGTCCTTCTTCTTGCGCCGGACGATCCCCATCGAGATGACCGCTTCGCGCGCCTCGGGGTAGAAGGCCTTGTCGGCGGGCGTCAGGCCCGTGGCATCCAGTTTCTCCATCAGCTCGGGGCCCGGCTTCTCGCCGTTGGTCCAGCCGAGGAAGCGCCAGATCGCGTCGAAATCCTCGACGTCGTTGATCAGCGGCGTGCCCGTGAGGGCCAGCATGAGCGGGTCGCGCGTCTGCTGACGGACACGGGATGCCAGAGCCAGCACGTTCTGCGAGCGCTGCGACGTGAGGTTCTTGATGAAGTGCGCCTCGTCGACGACGACGCCCTTGAGCCCGATCGACGACAGCCACGAGAGGTGCCGGTCGAGGATCTCGTAGTTGACGATGAAGACGTCGGCGAAGGCGTCGATGTCGGCGCCGCCGCCCGAGATGACCGTCGCGCGACGCTGCGGCGTCCAGCGCTGCACCTCGCGCGCCCAGTTCATCTTGACGACGTTGGGGACGACCACGAGGAGCGGATACGCGTCGGCGACGGATGCCGCGAGCACCGACTCGGCGGTCTTGCCCAGGCCCGGCTCGTCGGCGAGCAGGAACGAGCGGTGACCGGTGCGGACGGCCTCGAGGAAGCGCGACTGGTGCGGCATGACCTCGAGACCGCGCGGCGAGAGCCGATCGAACTCGGGGACGGGCGGCAGCTCCATGCTCGCGGCCGAGCCGCCGGCGCCGGTCTCGAACGCCTTGTACAGCGGGCCCATCAGCTCCCAGCCGTCGAGGCGGCGGCGCGGGGCGTCGCCGGTGGCGCGGGGGGTGAGGTCGGGCGCGAGGAAGGGGTTGGCCATCTGCCGCGCCTCGATCGAGGCGGGGACGACCTGCTTCTCGGCGAGGGCCGCGGGAACGACCGGCGCGATCTTGGGGGTGTTGTCGGTGATGATGAGCTCGTCGGCGGGCAGCTCGGCGCCCGACTCGAGCAGCCAGTCGCGACGCATGCGACGGGCGACCGGCGAGGTGGCGGCGTCGACCTCGAGCAGCTGGATCAGCGAGGTGTCGCGCGCGGCGGTCTTGGCGAGGATCGTCGCCACACCGTCGAGGCGCTTGAGCAGCTCGGCACGGGCGGCGTCGGTGATCTCGGTGTCGGCCTTGACCCGGGCGCGCTCCTCGCGGACGAGGAAGGCGATCACCTGGAACTTGACGCGGTTGGTGGGTCCGAGCTTTCCGCGCTGCGCCTTGGCCTCGACCTCGCGCACCTTGCGCGCGAGGATCGGGATGACGGGGGCTTCGTCGTCTCGTCGGGATGACGTGGTCTTCCTGCGCCGCTGGCTCGAGCTACGGGCGGCGGTTGCCGTGGTCGGCATGCTCCTCCTGAGCGTGTCGTCCGGATGACAGTCCGGAGCGTCCGGCGTATGCCGGTGGATCAGTGACCCCAGGGTGACGTCGCGCGAACCGCCGCCGGAGAAGCGGTGTCGGCGACCCGCAACGCGTCTACGCCGGAACGGCTCGCGAGGACAGCGGGTGACGGGGTCGTCTCCATTCTAGCGGTCCGGGCCGACATTGCGCAGAAGGCGCCCGGATTCCTCACCGGGTGTCAGCCCGCGCGCCGCAGACGCAGACTGTTCAGCACGACGAACACGCTCGAGAACGCCATCGCCGCCCCGGCGAGCATCGGGTTGAGCAGGCCGAGCGCGGCCAGGGGCAGCGCCGCCACGTTGTACGCGAACGCCCAGAACAGGTTGCCCCGGATGACGCGCATGGTGCGGCGGCTGAGGGCGACCGCGGTGACGATCCCGCGCGGGTCGTCCCGCATCAGGGCGACGTCGCTCGCGTGCAGCGCGGCATCCGTCCCCCCGCCCATCGCGATGCCCAGGTCGGCCGACGCGAGGGCGGCGGCGTCGTTCACGCCGTCTCCGACCATCGCGACGGTGCGCCCCTCGGCGCGCAGGGCGGCGATCTCGGCGACCTTCCCCTCGGGCAGCACTCCCGCGCGCACGCTCAGGATGCCGAGCTCGGCGGCGACGGCGCGGGCGACGTGGGGATTGTCGCCGGTGAGCAGCACGGGTTCCAGTCCCATCTCGCGCAGGCGGGCGACCGCCGCGGCGCTCTGCGGCCGCACCGTGTCGGCGATCTCGATCACGACGCGGACCTCCGGCTGCCCCGCGGCATCCGCCCACCCGGCGACCACGACCGTGCCCCGCTGCTCCCCCGCCTCGACGGCGGCGGCGAGCTCGGGACTCAGCGCGGCGCCGAGCTCGGCGGCGAGCGCCGGCCGGCCGGCGAAGACGCGCACCCCGTCGACGATGCCGGTCACCCCGCGTCCGGGAAGCGCTTCGAGGTCGCGGGCCACCTCGCCGTCTCCGGCCGCCGCGACGATGGCTCGAGCGATGGGGTGCTCCGACCCGCGTTCGACGGACGCGACGCGCTGCAGGGCGGCCTCGGCATCCTGCGCCCGCGCGGGCGTGACCCGCGTGACGCTCATGCGTCCCGCGGTGAGGGTCCCGGTCTTGTCGAGCACGATCGTGTCGATGCGCTCGGCGGATTCGAGCGCGGCCGGACCGGTGACCAGGATGCCGAGCTGAGCGGCGCGACCGGTGCCGACCAGGATCGCGATGGGCGTGGCGAGGCCCAGGGCGCAGGGGCACGCGATGATCAGCACCGCGACGGCGGCGGTGAAGCCGGCGGCGATCGGCTGGCCGGCGACGAGCCAGGCGACGAGGGTCAGCACCGCCAGCACGATGACGGCCGGGACGAAGACGCCCGAGATGCGGTCGGCGAGCCGCTGCACACGGCTCTTGCCGAGCTGGGCGTCCTCGACCAGGCGGGCGATGCGCGCGAGCCGCGTCTGCTCGCCCACGCCGGTCGCCCGCACGACGAGACGACCGCCCGAGGCGATCGTGCCGCCGGTCACCGTCGAGCCGGGTCCGACGTCGACGGGGAGCGACTCTCCGGTCAGCATGCTCTCGTCAATCGAGGCGCGTCCGTCGACGACCTCTCCGTCGGTGGCGACGGTCGCCCCGGGGCGGACGACGAACTCGTCCCCCACGGCGAGCCGGGAGATGTCGATACGGCTGCCGTCGGCGAGTTCGGCCTCGCGCGCGCCGAGATCGAGCAGCGACCGCAGCGCCGCTCCCGCGCGGCGCGTGGAACGCTGCTCGATCACGCGCCCCAGCAGCAGGAAGACGGTCACGGCGGCCGCGACCTCGAAGTACACGACCGAGGTGGCATCGTGCACGGGACCGAAGAGCATGACCTCGTGACGGATGCCGATCCGCCCGGCCGAGCCGAACAGCAGGGCCCAGACGCTCCACAGGTACGCGGCGAAGGTGCCGAGGGTGATGAGCGTGTCCATGGTGGCGGCGCCGTGGCGGGCGTTGCGCAGGGTCGCGCGGTGGAAGGGCCAGCCGCCCCAGAGCACGATCGGGGTCGCGAGCGCGAGCGACATCCACTGCCACCCGGGGAACTGCAGAGCCGGGATCATCCCGACGGCGATCACCGGCACGGCGAGGACGAGCGAGACCCGCAGACGCACCCGCAGGGGGGTCGTCCCGGGGGCGTCGGCGGTCTCGTGCATGTGCGCATGCTCGCTCTGCGCGGGTCGCGCGTCGGCGCCCGGCGCCACGTCGCCTCCGGTGACCGCATCCAGCTCTCCCCCGGGGACGGTCACCTCGACCGGCTGCGGCGGCTCGGAGGCCGTTCGCGGCCGCACCCGCGCGTCGTAGCCCGCCGCGCGGACCGCGTCGACGAGAGCCGTGGTGTCGAGAGCGGCCGGATAGCGCACCCGCGCGGTCTCGGTCGCGAGGTTCACGGCGGCATCGACCCCGTCGACGCGCCGGAGCTTCTTCTCGACGCGGGCGACGCAGCTCGCGCAGGTCATGCCCTCGATGTCGAGCACCGCCTCGGCGGTCGCTCCCCTGTCGGTGTCGTCGATCATGACGCCTCCTCTGCTCATCGCCGATAACACGATACCCCCAGGGGGTATTCCCTCGGCGGTGAGGGCCTTGTCCACCCCCGCCCCGACGTCGGCGGCCGACTCTACGCTGGGCACGTGGCCGAGCCGATGACACCCGAGCAGCGCGTGGTGCTGACGATCGCCGTCCTGGCATCCTTCGTGTCGTTCCTGGACGGCACGGTCGTCAACGTCGCCCTGCCGGCCATCGCGCGCGAGCTCGGGGGCGGACTGTCGACGCAGCAATGGGTCGTCGATGCGTACCTGGTGACGCTCGGCGCCTTCATCCTCGTCGCCGGTTCGCTCAGCGACGTCCTCGGGCGCGTCGTCGTGCTGCGCATCGGCCTGCTCGGCTTCGGCGTCGCCTCGGTCGCGATCGCGGCCGCCCCCTCCGCGGAGTTCCTCATCGCCGCGCGAGCTCTCCAGGGCGTCGCCGGGGCCCTGCTCGTGCCGAGCTCGCTCGCCCTCATCACCTCGACGTTCCGCGGGCCGCCGCAGGCGCGCGCGATCGGCATCTGGACCGGCGCGACGACCGTGGCCATGCTCGCCGGCCCGCTGATCGGGGGGATCTTCGTCGACACCCTGTCATGGCGGCTGGTCTTCCTCGTCAACGTCCTGCCCATCGGGGTGACGCTGTGGCTGCTCGCCCGCCTCGGCCACCGCGATCACCGCCGGCCCGGAGCCCGCGTCGACGTGCTCGGGGCCGTGCTGTGCGCCGCGGGGTTGGGCGGCGTGGTCTTCGCCCTCATCGAGCAGCCGAATCTCGGGTGGGCCTCGCCCGTCATCTGGGCGCCTGGCCTGATCGGCGCGGCCTCGTTCGCGGGCTTCCTCGTGCGCCAGCGTCTGGCCCGCCAGCCGATGATGCCGCTCGACCTGTTCCGCTCGCGCAACTTCTGGGCCGGTAATCTCGCCACGGTCTTCGTCTATGCGGCGCTGTCGCTCAACGGGTTCGTGCTCAGCGTCTACCTGCAGCAGGGGGCGGGACTGCCCGCGACGCTCGCAGGACTGGCATCCCTGCCCAGCACCATCCTCATGATCGCGCTCAGTTCGCGCATGGGGGCGCTGTCGGGACGCCTCGGACCGCGCCTGTTCATGACCCTCGGCCCCCTGGTCATGGCGATCGGCGCGCTGCTGCTGTTGAACGTGCGGAGCGACTTCGACTACTGGGCGCAGGTGCTGCCGGGGGTCGTCGTGTTCGGGCTCGGTGTGACCGCCACCGTGTCGCCGCTCACCGCCGCGGTGCTC
Organism: Microbacterium testaceum; assembly: GCF_003075375.1. Classification (GTDB taxonomy): domain Bacteria; phylum Actinomycetota; class Actinomycetes; order Actinomycetales; family Microbacteriaceae; genus Microbacterium; species Microbacterium testaceum_E. Next base: position 85,049 of record NZ_QDFT01000003.1, read on the forward strand.
GGCGCGATCGACTCCGAGCGGTCGGGCATCGCCTCGGCGGTCAACAACGCCGTGTCACGCGTCGCGGGTCTGCTCGCGATCGCCGCGGTGTCGGCGGTCGTGGGCGGATCGCTCGATCTGGACGGCTTCCACCGCGCCGCGATCTTCGTCGCCGTGCTGATGGTGCTGGGAGCGGCGACGTCGTTCTTCGGCATCCGCAATCACCTGTCGCGCGCGGACTGACGGCCGATCAGCGGAGGATCGCGCGCGAACGCTCGACGTCGTCGGCCATCTGCACGAGGAGCGCATCGATGCCGTCGAAGGCCGTCATGCCCCGCACGCGTTCGACGAAGCGCACCTCGACGTGGTGGCCGTACAGATCGAGACCGGTCTCGTCGATCACGTACGCCTCGACCTGCCGGGAGTGCACGTCGTCGAACGTGGGGTTGGTGCCCACGCTGATGGCGGCGGGGTAGCTGATGCGCCGCGCGCCGTCGACGTCGATCAGCCATCCGGCGTAGACGCCGTCGGCCGGGACGAAGCCCTCGAGATCGGGTGAGAGGTTCGCGGTCGGGTAGCCGAGCTCGCGTCCCCGCTTGAGACCGTGCACCACCTCGCCCCACACCGAGGGGGCGCGCCCGAGCAGGCGGGCCGCGGTCGAGATGTCGCCCGCCGACAGCGCCTCGCGGATCCACGTCGACGACACGCGCCGGTCGAGGTGGACCGCGCGCACGTCGTCGACGACGTCGACGCGGAAGCCGTGCTCGGCCCCCATGCGCTCCAGCAGCGCGGGGTCGCCCGCTCCCCCGGCGCCGAAGCGGAAGTCGCGGCCGACCAGCACCGTCCGCGCCTCGAGGGCGTCGACCAGGATGCGGCGCACGAACTCGTCGGCGGGGATCGAGGCGAGCGCCTCGTCGAAGGTGAGCAGCAGCGTCGCGTCCACCCCGGCGCGCTCTAGCAGTTCGAGCTTCTGGTGCGGCCCGATGACATCCGGGGGGCACTTCTCGGGCCGCAGGACGCTCAGAGGGTTGCGGTCGAACGTGACCGCCACGACGCGCGCGCCGTCCGAGGCGTCGACGCGGGCACGATCGATGACCGCGCGATGCCCGGCGTGCACCCCGTCGAACTTGCCGATCGCGACGACCGAGGGACCGAAGTGCGCGGGCACCTCGGTCGGATCGCGGAAAACGATCACGACGCCGCCCGGCGGTGCCGCACGAGCCACCAGAGCCCGAGGAAGGGCAGGACGAGCGGGATGAACAGATAGCCGTAGCCGTACACCGACCACACCGTGGGGTGCTGGAACAGCGCCGGCAGCACGAGGCTCAGGGTGCCGACGACGAGGACGCCGACCAGTTCGAAGCCGATCGCGATCCACGCGACGCGGAACCACGCCGGTCGCGCCGAGAAGACCAGCGCGAGGGTCGCAAGGATGTAGACGACGGCGGCGAGGGCGGACAGCGTGTACGCCAGAGGGGCGTCGTCGAACTCGCGCACGATCTGCACGAACGACCGGCCCGTGGCGGCGAGCGCCATGATGCCGTAGACGACGACGAGGACACGGCCGATGCCGGTCATCCCCCGGGAACGGTTGGGAGTGGTGGATGCCATGACCCCTCCATTCTAGGCGCCCCGGCGCCGTGGCATCCGGTGCCGTCAGGCGACCTGCACCGTCCAGATCACGTGCATGCGCCACACCATCACGGCCACGGCCAGCGCGGCGACGCCCATGATGACCGTGCTCCAGCGGCTGCGCTCGATGAGCGCCCACGCCACCCCCGCGATGGGAACGAGCGCGGCGGACACGAGGTAGGTCCAGAACTCCAGCAGGCTGCCCGAGGGGGCGTTGCCGGCGAAGGGGGCGATGATCGCGACGACGATCTGCACGATCAGCAGCAGTTCGATGAGGGCCAGCGCCCCGACCGTGACGTCCCCGGGGCGACGGCCGATGAGCCCCGCGGCGACCGCCACGATCCCGGCGAGCACGGCCAGACCGACCTGGACGAGCGTGAACCACAGGATCATCGGACGGCCTCCTCGGGCATGTTCATGACGCTCTTGAGCTGCGCCCCCCGCTTCTCGACGACGCCGATGAGACGGCCGTCGGGGTCGATCGCCGCCGCGACGGCGCCGGTGAGTCGTCCGCCCCCGTCGATGCGCTTCCCGTGCCGCAGGTCACGGGCCTCGTCGGCCCCCACGGCGAGAGCGCCCATGACGACCGCCGCGGCGGTGGCGGGCTCGATGAGCGCCGCGTCGTCGAGGTCGTCGACGGATGCCGCGGCGGCGACGTCGAACGCGCCGATGCGCGTGCGGCGCAGCGCCGTCAGGTGCCCGCCCACCCCGAGGGCACGCCCGAGGTCGCGCGCGAGGGCGCGGATGTAGGTGCCGCTCGTGCAGTCCACGACGACGTCGAGCGCGATGGCGCCGTCGGTGCGGCGCGCCGAGAGCACGTCGAAGCGCGAGACGGTCACACGTCTCGCCTTCAGCTCGACCTGCTCGCCGGCTCGGGCGAGGTCGTAGGCACGACGCCCGTCGACCTTGATGGCCGACACCGTGCTGGGCACCTGGTCGATCTCGCCCGTCAGCTCGGTGATGCCGTCGCGGATGGCCGCATCGCTCACGGCGGCGACGGTCGCGGCATCCGCTCTCTCGGTCTCGACCCCGTCGGCGTCGTCGCTGTCGGTCGACGCCCCCAGCAGGATGGTCGCCTCGTAGGTCTTGTCGGCCCCGACGATGTAGGTGAGCAGCCGCGTCGCGCCCTCGACGCCGAGCACGAGCAGACCCGTCGCCATGGGGTCGAGGGTGCCGGCGTGCCCGATCTTGCGGGTGCCGAGCGCCCGCCGCGCGCGCGACACGACGTCGTGACTGGTGATGCCGCGGGGTTTGTCGACCAGCAGGATGCCGGGGCGCACCATCAGCAGAAGTCCCCGAAGACCTGCACGGGGTGCGCGGGGTCGGAGTTCTCGACGATGACGGACGCCGCCGCCTTCGGCCGGACCGTGCGCAGGTACTGCTTCTCGGCATCCGGAAGCTCGGGGCGGGGTGCGCCGATCGGCGGGTTGCTCTCGAGCCAGATCGAGAAGTTCCACAGACCCCGCACCTCGGGCGCGTGCAGGAAGCGCCCCGACACGACCAGCACCGCGTCGGCGGGGGCGACATCGCCGGAACCGAACGGCTCGCCCGCGCGGAACGGTGCGACCAGCCTCTCGCGGACCTCGGGCGCGGCGTCCGCGACCGGGACGGGGAACACCGCCGTGCCCTCCTCGGCGATCGCCCGCTGGAACCCGCCGGCGAATCGCTCAGCCGCCTCCGGGTCGAGCGCATCGACGGCCACCACGACGCGCCCCGCGCGGTTGTTCTGCCGCATCAGGTCGCGCAGGCTGCGCTGCAGGGTCTCGACGGCGTTCTCACTCGACATACCCCCAGCCTACGATCGACCGCCGACACCGGACCGCTGCCGCCGCCCCGCGACAGCCCGGGCGCGGCGCCCGCAGCCGCCGATAAACGCTCTCTGTGCTGATGAACGCGGAGAGCCCGCGTTTCTCCGCACGGAGGGCGTTTATCGGTGATGTCCGGCCCTGCCCGCGACCGTAGGCTGGACGGATGCCAGGACTCGCCGCCCCGCTCATCGACTGGTATCGCGAGGCGGCGCGCGACCTGCCGTGGCGCCGAGAGGGCTTCGGGGCCTGGGGCACCCTGGTCAGCGAGTTCATGCTGCAGCAGACGCCGGTCGCCCGCGTCATCCCGCACCTCGAGGCCTGGCTGACGCGCTGGCCCACGCCGGCCGACCTGGCGGCGTCTCCCCCGGGCGACGCGGTCACCCAGTGGGCGAACCTGGGGTATCCCCGGCGCGCGCTCTGGCTGCACCGCGCGGCCGTCGAGATCCGCGACCGGCACGACGGTGTCGTCCCCCGCGACGTCGACGCCCTGCTGGCGCTGACCGGCATCGGCGACTACACCGCGCGGGCGGTCGCCGTGTTCGCGTACGGGGATCGGCATCCCGTCGTCGACACCAACACCCGCCGGGTGCTCGCCCGTGCCGTCGAGGGCCGGGCGCAGCCGGGCCCGCCGCACCGCCGCGACCTGGAGCGGATGGATGCCGAGCTCCCCGCCGACGTCGCCGAGTCCGCGATCGTGAACGCGGCGGCGATGGAGCTGGGCGCGATCGTCTGCACCGCGCGGTCGCCGATGTGCGAGGTCTGCCCCCTGGCCGAACAGTGCGCCTGGCGGGCGGCGGGATACCCGGAGTCCGAGGACCGGCGTCGCAAGCAGGCCGCCTACGAGGGCAGCGACCGGCAGGCCCGCGGTGCGGTGCTCCGGGTGCTGCGCGCTGCGGCTCCGGCGGCCGTTCCGCTGTTCGCGGTTCTTCCGGACTGGCCGGATGCCGCCCAGCGCGATCGAGCGATCGACTCCCTCGTGGCGGACGGCCTCGCCGAAGCCGTCGACGAGCAGCTTCGCCTGCCGGGCCACCCGACCCCCTGACGGGCCGACGGCCACCCGGAACGCGAAAGGGCCGGACGCCGCCCGCTCGGGGTGGCATCCGGCCCGTCGGCCCGCCCGCTCAGGTGCGCGCGGCCTCTTCGTCTTCTTCGTCCTCGTCGTCGTCGAGGTCGTCCTCGTCGTCGTCCTCACGAGGCTTCACGTACGGATCGGCGTCGCCGGCGTAGGCGGCCGAGGCCGCCAGACCGGCCACCGACTCGTCGCGCTCGCGCGCCTCGCGCAGCAGCGCCGAGATGTGGTCGGCATTCTCGGGGATGCCGTCGAGGATGAATTCGAGAGAGGGGGTGAGCCGCGTGTTGAGGTGCTTGCCGACCTCGCTGCGCAGCATGCCGGTCGCGGACTTCAGCGCCGCGGCGGTGTCGGCGCGGTGCGCCTCGTCGCCCATCACGGTGTAGAACACCGAGGCGCGCTGCAGGTCACCCGTCACCCGCACGTCGGTGATCGTGACGAATCCGAGCCGCGGATCGCGCAGCCCCTTCTCGAGGCGCTCCGCGAGCACCACGCGAATGCGGTCCGCCACGCGTGCCTGTCGTTCCCCTGCCACTGCCTTCTCCTTCTTCGCAATACCGCCACGGATGACGAAGCGGGAGCCGCGCCCGAAGACGCGACTCCCGCCAGGTGTGATCAGCCTCGCGGCTTCTCGACCATCTCGGTCGTCTCGATCTCGTCGCCGATCTGGATGTCGTTGAACTTGCCCAGGCCGATACCGCACTCGAAGTCCGTGCGGACCTCGGTGACGTCGTCCTTGAAGCGGCGCAGCGACTCGATGGCCAGACCGTCGGCCAGCACGACGCCATCGCGGATGACGCGGGCCTTGGCGTTGCGCGTGATCGTTCCCGATCGCACGATGACACCGGCGATGTTGCCGAACTTCGAGGAGCGGAACACCTCCCGGATCTCGGCGACACCCGACTGCACCTCTTCGAACTCCGGCTTGAGCAGGCCCTTGAGCGACTGCTCGACGTCGTCGATCGCGTTGTAGATGACCGAGTAGAACCGCACGTCGACACCCTCGCGGGCGGCGCGCTCACGGGCCTTCGTGTCGGGACGGACGTTGAAGCCGATCACGATCGCGTTGTCGATCGTGGCCAGGTTGATGTCCGACTCGGTGATGGCACCCACGCCGCGGTGGATGATGCGCAGCTGGACGCTGTCGTCGACCTCGATCTTGAGCAGCGACTCCTCGAGCGCCTCGACGGCACCCGACACGTCGCCCTTGATGATGAGGTTGAGCGACTCGACCTTGCCCTCTTCGAGAGCACGGGTGAAGTCCTCGAGCGAGATGCGCTTGCGGGCCTTGGCCAGCTGGGCGTTGCGCTCGGCGGCTTCGCGCTTCTCGGCGATCTGACGCGCGGTGCGGTCCTCTTCGGTGACGATGAAGACGTCGCCGGCGCGGGGCACCGAGTTCAGACCCTGCACCTGCACGGGACGCGAGGGGTAGGCCTCTTCGACGGCTTCGCCGTTCTCGTCCATCATCGCGCGGACGCGGCCGTACGCCGTTCCGGCGACGATCGCGTCGCCGACGCGCAGGGTTCCGGACTGGATGAGCACCGTGGCGACCGAACCGCGACCCTTGTCGAGCTTCGCCTCGATCGCGACACCGCGGGCCGCCTTGTTCGGGTTGGCCGTCAGGTCGAGGCCGGCGTCGGCGGTGAGCAGGACCGCGTCCAGGAGGGCCTGGATGTTGAGGTTCTGTCGGGCCGAGACGTCGACGAACATGACGTCTCCACCGTATTCCTCGGCGACCAGACCGTACTCGGTGAGCTGCTGGCGCACCTTGGCGGGGTTGGCGTCGGGCTTGTCGACCTTGTTGACCGCGACCACGATCGGCACGTTCGCCGCCTGGGCGTGGTTCAGCGCCTCGACCGTCTGGGGCATGATGCCGTCGTCGGCCGCGACCACGAGGATCGCGATGTCGGTCACCTGCGCACCGCGGGCACGCATGGCGGTGAACGCCTCGTGACCCGGGGTGTCGATGAAGGTGATCGCGCGCTCGATGCCCTCGTGCTCGGTCCAGATCTGGTACGCACCGATGTGCTGCGTGATGCCGCCGGCCTCGCCCGCGACCACGTTGGTCTGGCGGATGGCGTCGAGCAGTCGCGTCTTACCGTGGTCGACGTGGCCCATGACGGTGACCACGGGAGGACGGATCTCGAGATCGTCCTCGCTCTCGGCCTCGAGCTCGGCGTCGAGGTCGAGACCGAAGCCCTCGAGGAGCTCCTTGTCCTCGTCCTCGGGCGAGACCATCTGGATCTTGTAGCCGAGCTCCTCGCCAAGCACCTCGAAGGTGGCCTCGTCGAGCGACTCGGTCGCGGTGGCCATCTCACCCAGGTTGAACAGGATGGTCACGAGCGTGCCGGGCTGCACGGTGTAGCCGCGCAGCGCCTCGAGCTTGTCCGCGAAGTCGGCGATGGAGGCACCACGACGCAGACGGATGATCTCGCCGTTGCCCTTCGAGACGTTGACGCCGCCGACGACCGGCGCCGACCGCATCTCGAATTCCTGCCGCTTCGCCCGACGCGACTTACGCTGCTTGGACTTGCCGCCACCCTTGCCGAAGGCTCCCGCGGTACCACCGCCGGGACCACGGCCACGGCCACCGCCGCCGCCGGGACGACCGGCGAAACCACCGGCCGGAGCGCCGCCACCGGGGCGCTGGAAGCCGCCGCCGGCACCGCCGGGACGACCGGGACCGCCGGGACGCTGCTGGAACGGGGCGCCGGGACGACCGCCACCACCGGGGCGACCGGCGCCGCCGGGACGCGGGGCTCCGGGACGCGGGGCGCCCGGGCGCGGAGCCTGGGGACGCGGGATGTTGCCGGGGGTCGGGCGCTGGCCCATGCCCTGCGCCGAGGCGAAGGGGTTGTTGCCCGGTCGGGGGCCGGCGGGACGCTGACCCATGCCCTGCGACGACGCGAAGGGGTTGTTGCCGGGGCGCGCTCCACCCGGGCGCGGGGGCGCGCTGGGGCCGGGCTTGGGTGCGCCGCCACCGGCCGCGGGGGTCGCCGACGGAGCCGCGGGCTTGGCGCCCGGCTTGGCGGGAGCGGACGGCGCGGGGCTCGACGCCGCGGGAGCCGACGCCGCGGGAGCGGCCTGGGCTGCGGCGGGAGTCGCGGGAGCGGATGCCGCGGGGGCCGGCGCGGCCGCGGGAGCAGCCGGAGCGGCGGGCTTCGCGGGGCCGGGGGTCGGTCCCGAGGGGCGCGCGCCGGGGGTCGCCGCGGGTCGCGCGGGGCCCGGACGGGCTCCGGCGCCGGGGCGCGCCGCGGGAGCGGCGGGCTTGGCATCCGAGGATCCCGAAGAGCCCTCGGCCGCCAGGGCGGCGCGGAGCTTACGGGCCACCGGGGGTTCGATGGTGGACGAAGGGCTCTTGACGAACTCGCCGAGCTCCTTCAGCTTCGCAAGCGCGACCTTGCTGTCGACGCCGAGCTCGGAAGCGATCTCGTGCACGCGTGGTTTTGCCACAATTCTCCTGTCTGAGGGCCTACCCCGGACAGGGCAGACCGTTAGTTGCGGACGGGTCTCATTTCGAGCCGTTCACTTCGTGTCCATAGCCGTTCAGCCTTTTCGCTGGAGGTGTGATTCGAAGGTCTGCGTGTCAAGCGGGCCTGACACACGCAATGCTCGTACGAAAGCGCGACGCGTGAGAGCTTTCGTCACGCACGCGTCCGTCTCGTGCACCCACGCTCCCCGGCCCGGAAGCACCGCTCTCTCGTCGGGGACGAGGACCGATCCGTCGGCGACCACACGCAGAAGCGAGGATCGGGGGGCGCGTGCGCGGCATCCGACGCACGTTCGTACGGGATCCATCCTACACCTCGCGCCTACCCGGAAGACGGACGCTCAGTTGTCTTCGAGGATGCTGTCGGGCTGGATGTCGATCTTGGCACCGGTCAGCTTGGCGGCGAGACGGGCGTTCTGCCCCTCTTTGCCGATCGCGAGCGACAGCTGGTAGTCGGGCACGAGGGCGCGCACGGCCTTGGTCGAGGCATCCAGCACGAACGACGAGGTCACCTTGGCGGGCGACAGGGCGTTCGCGACGAAACGGGGCAGCTCGGCGTCGTAGTCGATGATGTCGATCTTCTCGCCCGCGAGCTCCTCGGTGACGGCGCGGACGCGACGGCCCAGCTCGCCGATGCAGGCGCCCTTGGCGTTGACCGTCGGGTCGTTCGCCTTGACCGCGATCTTGGAACGGTGGCCCGCCTCGCGCGCCAGCGAGACGATCTCGACCAGACCCGCGGCGATCTCGGGCACCTCGAGCGCGAAGAGCTTGCGCACGAGACCGGGGTGGGTGCGCGAGACCGTGATCTGCGGGCCCTTGTTGCCCTTCGAGACGCTCGTGACGTACACGCGCAGGCGCGAGCCGTGCGGGTAGGTCTCGCCGGGCACCTGCTCCTCGGGCGGCAGGATCGCCTCGACGGTACCGAGGTCGACGTGCACCATGCGCGGGTTCGGTCCCTGCTGGACCACACCGGCGACGATGTCGCCCTCTTTGCCCTTGAACTCCCCCAGCACCGCGTCGTCGGCGATGTCGCGCAGACGCTGGCTGATGACCTGCTTCGCGGCGAACGCGGCGATGCGGCCGAAGTCGTCGGGGGCCTGCTCCTCTTCGCCGATCACGGCGCCCTCGTCGTCGGTCACGGGCGTGAAGATGCCCACGTGACCGGTCTTGCGGTCGAGCGAGGCGCGAGCGCCCGCCGGGATCTCGCCCTCGGACGAGATGTGCTTGGCGTAGGCGGTCAGGATCGCCTGCTCGATGATCCGCGCGAGTTCGTCGAAGGGGATCTCCTTCTCGCGTTCGATCGTCTTCAGAAGTGCGAGATCGATGTCCACAAGGCCCTCCGTTGTTCAGCTTTCGTCGGCACGACCGGCGCCGACAACCCTCCTACGATACCCGGGATGCCACCCGCTCCGCGACCCGAGACGGCGGAGCGATGCCGATGCCGGTTCAGAGGCGCTCGAACGGGTGCGCAGCGAGCTTCTCCCGCACTCCCCCGTCGACGAGACGGCGGGCGGCCGTGCCGGGCTTGCGGGCGGCCTGGTCCGAGACGCACGCGGCGAACTCCGCCGCGAGCGTCCCCCGCGGGTGGGCCGCGAGCACCTCGCGCACGAAGTCCTCGGGCAGCACGTCGACGCGGGCTCCCGAGATGTCGAGGCCGGTGGCGATCTCGAGCAGGTGGCCCTCGGCATCCATCATGGGATCCACGCTGGTCCAGTTGTGCCGCACGATCACCTCGAGCGCGCGGCGCCGACGCTCGCGCGGCCAGCCCGCTCCGGCGGTAAGGGCGATCGCGACGTGGCCGCCGGCGTCCTCGTAGGACAGCGTGTGGTTGTCGAACGCGGTGACGGTGCCGATGTCGTGCAGCACGGCCGAGACGTAGAGCAGCTCGTGGTCGATGGCGTCGAAGCCGCCGTCGCGCGCGAACGCCTCGGCGAAGAGCCACGACCGCAGGGCGTGGGCCGTGATCGCCGGCGTCTGATACTCGCGGGCGAGCTCGAGCGCCGCGCGGGCGGCGGCGGTGTCGGGCACGGAAAAGTCGGCGATGCGCATGGGTCCTCCGGGGTCAGGGCCCCAGCTTGACGCGCCCACGCGCCCGCCGCGACGCCCCGCCCCGCCACGCCTCGTCGTTCCCCTGCCAAGACGCACGCCCTGCATCGCGCACCCGTGCCGACCCCGCTCCCCCGCGACGAACGCCGCCGCCGCCCCGCAGGCGAGAGGACGTGCCGGGGGAAGGACGGCGGCGAGGCGCACCACAAGAGCGAGGGATGCCGCGGCGGCGGGGCCGCGGCATCCAGAACCGCTCAGGACACCGGCGTGGCGTGCCAGATGCGGTCGAGGTAGTCGCGCATGGCCCGGTCGGACGAGAAGTAGCCGCTGCGGGCGACGTTCAGGATCGCCGAACGCACCCACGCGTCCTGGTCGGCGTACGCCGCGTCGACGCGCTCCTGGGCGTCGAGGTACGAGGCGAAGTCGGCGAGCGCCATGAAGCGGTCTTCGTACAGCAGGTTCGACACGAGCGGTTCGAAGACCGTGCGGTCGCCGTCCGAGAACGCGCCCGAGGCGATCAGGTCGATCGCGCTGCGCAGCCGCTCGTCGCCCTGGTAGACGTCCGCGGGGCGGTACCCCTCGGCCCACAGCGCCTCGACCTCGGGCTCGCTCATGCCGAACAGGAAGAAGTTGTCGTCGCCGACCAGCTTGCGGATCTCGACGTTCGCGCCGTCGTCGGTGCCGATGGTGAGCGCGCCGTTCAGGGCGAGCTTCATGTTGCCCGTGCCGGACGCCTCTTTGCCGGCGAGCGAGATCTGCTCCGACAGGTCGGCGGCGGGGATGATGCCCTCGGCGAGGGTGACGTTGTAGTTCGCCGGGTACAGCACCTTGAGCTTGCCCTGCACGCGTTCGTCCCCGCTCACCACCTCGCCGACGGCGTTGATGAGGTGGATGATGCGCTTGGCCATGCCGTAGCCCGGGGCCGCCTTGGCGCCGAACAGGAAGGTGCGCGGCTGCACGGTGTCCACGTCGAGACGACCCGAGACGATGCCCTCGTAGGTGCTGACGATGTGCAGCACCTTGAGCGTCTGACGCTTGTACTCGTGCAGGCGCTTGATCATGACGTCGAGCATGTGACCGTCGTCGAGGGGCTGGTCGCCGCGGGCCTCGAGCACGCGGGCGAAGCGGCGCTTGTTGGCGGCCTTGACCGCGGCGAACCGCTCTCGGAAGTCGCCGTCGTCGGCGAGCGCCTCGAGGCCGCGCAGGCGCTCGAGGTCGACGGTCCAGCCCGCGCCGAGCGCCTCGGTGATGAGAGCCGAGAGATCGGGATTGGCCAGACGGAGGAAGCGGCGCGGGGTGACGCCGTTGGTGACGTTGGTGAACTTGTCGGGCCACATTTTGGCGAAGTCCTTCAGGACGTTGTCGCGCAGCAGCTGCGAGTGCAGCTCGGCGACACCGTTCACCTTGGAGCCTGCGACCGTGGCGAGGTACGCCATGCGCACCGAGCGGTACGGGTGCTCGCCGATGATCGACATGTTGCGGATGAGCATCTCGTCGTCGCCGAAGCGCTCGCGCACTTCGAGCAGGAACTCGTCGTTGATGCGGTAGATGATCTCGAGGTGGCGCGGCAGCAGGCGCCCGAGCAGATCGACCGACCAGACCTCGAGGGCCTCGGGCAGCAGCGTGTGGCACGTGTACGCGAAGCACTTCTGCGTGATGGCCCACGCGGCATCCCACTCGAGCTTCTTCTCGTCGACCAGCACGCGCATGAGCTCGGGCACGCCGATCACGGGGTGCGTGTCGTTGAGCTGGAAGATCACGCGCTCCGGCAGCTTCTCGATGTCGAAGTCGTCGGGGAGCACGTTGTCGATGAAGTCGGCGATGGATGCCGCGACGAAGAAGTACTGCTGCTGCAGGCGCAGCTCCTTGCCCTGGGGCGTGGAGTCCTCGGGGTAGAGCACCTTCGAGATGTTCTCGGCGAAGGTCTGCGCGCGCACCGACTCGACGTAGTCGCCGGAGTTGAAGGTGTGCAGGTCGAAGGCGTTGGTGGCCACCGCGCGCCACAGGCGCAGGGTGTTCACGCGACCGTTGTGGTAGCCCGGGACCATCATGTTGTACGGCACCGCGAGCACGTTCCACTCGGGCGCCCAGCGGGTGCGCTCGACGCCGCCGTCGTCGTAGGTCTCGGTGGTGCCGGCGAACGAGATGGTCTGCGCGGCCTCGGGGTGGGCGAAGTCCCACGGCGAGCCCATGCGCAGCCACGCGTCGGGCTGCTCGATCTGCTGCCCGTCGGCGAAGGCCTGGCGAAAGATGCCGTACTCGTAGCGGATGCCGTACCCGATCGCCGGGATGCTCATGGTCGCGAGCGAGTCGACGAAGCAGGCGGCCAGACGGCCGAGACCACCGTTGCCCAGCCCCGGCTCGATCTCGACGGCGCGCAGGTCGTCGATGTCGATGCCGCACTGCGCGAGCGCCTCGGTGGCGATGTCGGTCAGACGCGCGGCGAGCAGGTTGTTGTCGAGCTGACGACCGAGCAGGTACTCGGCCGAAAGGTAGCAGACGGTCTTGTTCTGCTGCGCCTTCTGCTGGGCCCGGTCGTCGAACCAGCGCGCCATCAGGTAGTCACGCACCGTGTAGGCCAGGGCCAGGTACTGGTCGTTGACGTCGGAGTTCGACAGGGTCACGCCCTGGTCGAAGTTGAGGTTCTGCAGGAACTGTTTCGCGAAGCCGTCGACGGATGCCGCGGGGGCGACGACCGGCGCGAGGGCCAGGGGGTGGGTCGGGCGCAGTTCGGGGGTGTTCTCGGGCACTCTCCGACCGTAATGAGTCCCGCGGCGTCTCGCCAAGGTGGAACCTGAACGACACACGATCTTCACCCGCGTGCCGCACGGGACGACGCCCGTCGCGCAACCGGATTGTCGCCGGAGGACTCCAGCGCATACGGTGAGCCGATGCCCTCCACCGCCCGGACCGCCGCTCGCGACGCCGAGGCGAACCCTGCTTTCCGGCTGGCTGCCCGCGCGGGCTACGCCGCCAACGGCATCCTGCATCTGCTCATCGGCGGCCTGGTCATCGCGGTCGGCCTGGGCGCGCAGGAGGACAGCGATCAGACGGGGGCCTTCCGCGCCCTCGCCGCCGCTCCCCTGGGCGCGGCGGCCCTGTGGGCCCTGGCGATCGGCCTGGTCGCCCTCGGCGGGTGGCATCTGCTGCAGGCCTTCGCTCCGCGGCGGTTGTCGGTGTGGCGGCGTCTCGCGCGGATCCTCGCCGAGTTGCCGCAGGGGCTGGTGTTCCTCGCGATCGGTCTGGTGTCGGCATCCGTCGCCCTGGGGGCCCGCCCGCGCGCCGAGCAGGCCGCGGAGGACCTCAGCCAGGGCGTGCTGACCTGGCCCATCGGCGGGGCGATCCTGGGCGCCGTCGGACTCGCCGTGGCCGGCGTGGGCATCGGTTTCGTGTGGATGGGCCTGCGTCGATCGTTCCACTCGAAGGTGCGCACACCGGACGGGCCGCGCGGCTTCGCGCTCACGACCCTGGGCGTCGTCGGCTTCGTCGCGAAGGGGATCGCGCTGATCGTCGTCGGCGTGCTGCTGGTGACCGCCGCGATCCGTGTCGAGCCCGACACCGCGGGCGGACTCGACGGCGCCGTCGCTGCGGTCGTGGCCCTGCCGCTGGGACCGTTCCTGGCATGCCTGGTCGGCCTGGGCTTCCTCGCCTACGGGGTGTTCACGGTCTTCCGCGCCCGGTACGCCCGACTGGACGTGTGACGGCCCTCAGTCCAGGTCGGGATCGCGACCCGTCCGCTCGCCCGTCTCGAGCCCGGCGATTTCAGCGTGATCGTCGGCGTCGAGCGTGAAGTCGAACACGTCGCCGTTCTCGCGGATCCGGTCCAGCGACACGGACTTGGGGAAGACGACGAGCCCGCGGTCGAGGTGCCAGCGGATGACGACCTGAGCCGGCGTCTTGCCGTACTTGTCGGCCAGGGTCGCCAGGACCGGTTCGTCCAACAGCCCGCCGCGCGCCAGCGGCGCCCACGCCTCGGTGACGATGCCGTTCGCCTCGTGCCAGGCGACGAGGTCGTCCTGGGGGAAGCGCGGGTGCAGCTCGACCTGGTTGACCACGGGCAGCACGCCCGTCTCGTCGCGCAGCCGCTCCAGGTGCGGCACCGAGAAGTTGCTGACGCCGATCGACGTCGCCCGCCCTTCCTGCTGCAATCGCAGCAGCGCCCGCCACGTGTCGACGTAGCGGTCGGCACTCGGGATGGGCCAGTGGATCAGATACAGGTCGACGCGGTCGAGGCCCAGCGCCGCGGCGCTGGTGTCGAAGGCGCGGAGCGTCTCGTCGAAGCCCTGATCGTCGTTCCACACCTTGGTGGTGACGAACACCTCGTCGCGATCGAGCCCCGAGGCCCGCAGCCCCGCGCCCACCTCGGCCTCGTTGCCGTAGAGCGCCGCGGTGTCGATGTGGCGGTAGCCCGCGGCGAGCGCCCCCTCGACGAGTCCGGCGGTGGTCTCGGCCGGCACCTTGTAGGTGCCGACGCCGAGCTGGGGAATCGTGGAGCCGTCGGCGAGCGACAGGCGAGGGGCCGAGATCATGGCATCCACGGTACCGGCGAACACCCTCCGGAACGGCGGAACGGCACCCCTTTCCCGCAGCGGGAGGGATGCCGTTCCGTCAGGCGTCAGCGCGTGAGCGCCGCCAGAGCGTCGTCGACGGACACGGTCTCGCGCTCGCCCGTGCGGCGGTCCCACAGCTCGACCTGCCCGTCGGCGGCGCCGCGACCCACGATGAGGATGCGCGGGATGCCGACGAGCTCGGCGTCGCCGAACTTGACCCCCGGAGAGACCTTGGGGCGGTCGTCGTAGAGCACGTCGAGGCCGGCGGACTCGAGCTGCTCCGAGACGGATGCCGCGAGCTCGAAGGCCACGGCGTCGCGCCCCGTGGCCACCACGTGCACGTCGAACGGGGCGACCGACTCGGGCCAGATGAGACCCTTCGCGTCGTTGTTGAGTTCGGCGATGATGGCCAGGATGCGGGTGACCCCAATGCCGTACGAGCCCATCGTGACGGTGGCGAGCTTGCCGTTCTCGTCCAGGACCTTGAGCCCCAGGGCCTCGGCGTACTTGCGGCCCAGCTGGAAGACGTGGCCGATCTCCATGCCGCGGGCCAGCTCCACCGGACCGGAGCCGTCGGGGGCGGGGTCGCCCGCGCGCACGGTCGAGACCTCGACGAAGCCGTCGCCGACGAAGTCGCGGCCGGCGACGAGCGAGTGCACGTGCTTCTGGTCGATGTTGGCACCGGTGATCCAGGCGGTGCCGTCGACCACGCGGGGGTCGAGCACGTAGCGGATCTTGGTCGCCGACTCCTCGCCCAGCACCGGACCGGTGGGCGACCAGGGGCCGATGTAGCCCTTGACCAGCAGCGGGTTCTTCGCGAAGTCCGCCTCGGTGGCCGCCTCGACCTCGGCCGGGGCGAAGGCGACCTCGACGCGCTTGTCGTCGACGTCGCGGTCACCGGGCAGGCCCACGACGACGAGCTCGCGCGTGCCGTCGAGATGCGTGAGGGCGAGCACCACGTTCTTCAGCGTGTGCGCGGCGGTCCACTCGACGGCGTCGGCCGTGGCGGGACCGGCGATACCGGGGGCCGGTGCGGCCAGGTGCGCGTTGGAGTGATCGACGAGGGTGGCGATCGTGGGGGTGTTCGGCGAGTCGAAGACGACCGGCTCGGGCCGACCCTCGATCGGCAGCGCGTCGGGGACGACCGTGGTGAACGCCTCGACGTTGGCCGCGTAGCCTCCGGCCGAGCGGACGAAGGTGTCCTCGCCGATCGGGGTCGGGTGCAGGAACTCCTCGGACTTCGAGCCGCCCATCGCGCCGGCGTCGGCGGCGACGATGACGTACTCGAGGCCCAGGCGGGTGAAGATCCGCTCGTAGGCATCGCGCTGAGCCTGGTACGAGGCGTCGAGACCGGCATCCGTCGCGTCGAACGAGTACGCGTCCTTCATCGTGAACTCGCGACCGCGCAGGAGGCCGGCGCGGGGGCGCGCCTCGTCGCGGTACTTGTCCTGGATCTGGTAGATCGTCAGGGGCAGGTCCTTGTACGACGAGTACAGGTCCTTCACCAGCAGGGTGAACATCTCCTCGTGCGTGGGCGCGAGCAGGTAGTCGGCCCCCTTGCGGTCCTGCAGGCGGAACAGCGCGTCGCCGTACTCCTCCCAGCGGCCCGTCACCTCGTACGGCTCGCGCGGCAGGAGCGCCGGGAAGTGCACCTCGAATGCTCCGGCGTTCGCCATCTCTTCGCGGACGACCGCCTCGATCTTGGCCTTGACCCTCAGGCCGAGCGGCAGCCAGGCGAAGACGCCGGGGGCGTTGCGACGGATGTATCCGGCGCGCACGAGCAGGCGGTGGCTCGTGACCTCGGCATCCGAGGGATCTTCGCGGAGCGTGCGGAGGAAGTAGTTCGACAGACGGGTGACCACGAGAGTCGAGTCTAGGGCGCGGCGGTGGCGGCCTCCCTTATCGTGAGCACATGCGCGCACGGTGGACCCTCGTCCTGGGATTCTCGCTCGCCCTGCTCGTCGGGGTGGGCGCGTGGGTCGGCGTCTCGGCCCTGGGCGGGGACGACCCGCGCTCCCCCGCCCCCACCGACGGGGACTTCGCCATCACCGCGTCGTACCGCCTGACCCCCGACGGCGCGCTCGACCCCTCACCCGACGAGCGCGCGCAACGCGTCTGGGACGACTTCGTGCGCGTCGCCACCCCCGCCTTCGTGCGCTCGGACGTGACGACCTACCGCGTCGGCGACGATGCCGGCAGCGACACCCTCGCCTACGTCATCAGCGACGACGACGATCCGACGCGATGGGCGTTCGCCGCGAACCTGGCCTTCGCCGACGACCCGCGGCTGCTGCTGACCACCCTCGTCCACGAGTACGCGCACCTGCTGAGCCTGGGCGTCGACGATGTCGACACCGATGCCTCGACCTGCGACACCGAGTGGACCGGGGCCGGATGCCTGTCGGCGGACTCCGATCTGCAGCGCTTCGCCGAGCGCTTCTGGGCCGGGTACGACGACGCGCCGGCGCGCGACAACCTCGACACCGACGTGGGCACCGCGTTCTACGCCGCGCACGAGGCGGACTTCGTCAGCGACTACGCCGCCACCAACGCCTCGGAGGACTTCGCCGAGACCTTCGCCACGTTCGTCCTCGAGCCCGAGATCGTCGGCGACTCGGTCCTGGCCGACAAGTTCCGGTACTTCGCCGAGCTGCCCGAGTACGCCGGGGCCCGCGAACGCATCCGGGCGGAGTTCTCCCTCGGCTCCTGACCGCCGACGCGCCGCTCCGGGACGGCGTCAGCGCGGGCCGCGCCCGACGTGCAGCACCCCGCGCACCGCCAGCCCGGCCAGGAGCGCCCAGAACGCCGCGCTCACCCCGAACACGGCGATCCCGGATGCCGCGACCAGGAACGTCACCACGGCCGGCACCCGCTCGCCGGGGTCGTCGATGGCCTGCTGCACCGCCGACCCGAACGCACCGAACAGCGCCACACCGGCCACCGCCGGGATCACCCCGGCCGGCGCGAGCAGCACGACGGCGGCGAACGCCGCCGACAGCGCGCCGAGGACGAGGTAGGTGCCCCCGGCGGACAGGCCGGCCACCCACCGTCGTCGCGGGTCCGGGTGGGCGTCGGGGCCGGCGGCGATAGCGGCGCTGATCGCCCCGAGGTTCATCGCGTGTCCGCCGAAGCCCGCGGCGGCCGCCGAACCCAGCCCGGTGACGAGCATCGCGGGACGCCACGGGATCGTGTAGCCGAGGCTGCGCATCACGGCGACCCCCGGGACGTTCTGCGACGCCATCGTCACGACGAACAGCGGCAGGGCGATACCCACGACCGCTCCCACGGTGAGCGTCGGTGCGGTGAACTCCAGCCGCGGCAGCAGGGTCGCGGCATCCGTCCCCGCGCCCGTGCGCGAGAGCTCGACGGCGACCACGACGATCGCCGTCACGAACGCCAGCGGCACGGCCCACCGGGGCAGGATCCGGGATGCCACCAGCCACACGATCAGCACCGGCGCCACGCCCCACGGGTCGTCGACGAGACCGGTGAACGGCGCCACGCACAGCGGCAGCAGGACGCCCGCGAGCATGGCCTGCGCGATCGAGGGAGGGATCCGGGCGATGAGAGCCCCGAGCGGGGGGAACAGCGCCGTGCACAGGATCAGGCCCGCCGAGACGAAGAAGCCCCCGACCACGGCCGACCAGCCCCCGTCGATCGCCCCCGTGGCCGCGAGCAGAGCCGCACCCGGGGTCGACCACGCGACGGTGATCGGCAGACGGTGGCGTCCGGCCAGCACGATGCACCCGATGCCGACCACGAGGGTGATGGCCAGCAGTCCGCTCGCGGCCTGCTCGGCGGTCGCGCCGACCGCGCGCAGCCCCGTCAAGACGACGGCGAAGGTGCTCGTGAAGCCGACCAGGGCGGTGACGACGCCCGCGACGAGCGGGCGAGCGAGGGAGACGTCGGAAGCCATGAGGCCTCCGACGCTATCGGACCGCGGCGCCTCGTCCCGCCGGCCGGGGCCGGGTCAGGCCGTGATGACCTGGGCCGTGCCGGTCGCGGCGTCGGGCCCCATCTCGTCGGCGAGGCGGTTCGCCTCTTCGATGAGGGTCTGGACGATCTCGGCCTCGGGCACGGTCTTGATGACCTGGCCCTTGACGAAGATCTGGCCCTTGCCGTTGCCCGACGCGACGCCCAGGTCGGCGTCGCGCGCCTCGCCCGGGCCGTTCACGACGCAGCCCATGACGGCCACGCGCAGCGGCACGGTCATGTCCTTCAGACCCTCGGTGACGTTGTCGGCGAGCGAGTACACGTCCACCTGCGCGCGACCGCACGAGGGGCAGGACACGATCTCGAGCTTGCGCTCGCGCAGGTTGAGGGACTGCAGGATCTGGTGGCCGACCTTGACCTCTTCGGCGGGCGGGGCCGACAGCGACACGCGGATGGTGTCGCCGATGCCCTCGGAGAGCAGGATGCCGAAGGCCGTGGCGCTCTTGATGGTGCCCTGGAACGCGGGGCCGGCCTCGGTCACGCCGAGGTGCAGGGGCCAGTCGCCCCGCTCGGCGAGCAGGCGGTAGGCCTTGACCATGACGACGGGGTCGTTGTGCTTGACCGAGATCTTGAAGTCGTGGAAGTCGTGCTCCTCGAACAGCGAGGCCTCCCAGACGGCGCTCTCGACGAGCGCCTCGGGGGTCGCCTTGCCGTACTTCTCGAGCAGTCGACGGTCGAGCGAACCGGCGTTCACGCCGATGCGCAGCGAGACGCCCGCGTCCTTGGCGGCCTTGGCGATCGCACCGACCTGGTCGTCGAACTTGCGGATGTTGCCGGGGTTCACGCGCACCGCGCCGCACCCGGCGTCGATGGCCTGGAAGACGTACTTCGGCTGGAAGTGGATGTCGGCGATGACGGGGATCTGACTCTTCTTCGCGATGATGTGCAGCACGTCGGCGTCGTCCTGCGAGGGCACGGCGACACGCACGATCTCGCACCCGGATGCCGTCAGCTCGGCGATCTGCTGCAGGGTGGCGTTGATGTTGGTCGTCGGCGTCGTCGTCATCGACTGCACGCTCACGGGGGCGTCGCCTCCGACGAGCACCTTGCCGACCCGGATCTGACGGGTCTTGCGACGGGGAGCGAGGGTCTCCGGCACGCGGGGCATTCCGAGATTCACAGCAGGCACGCGCTCAGCCTACGCCGCCCGCGCTGAACGGAGTCCGAACCGGCTGCGAAAGCTCTCTGTGATAGGTTCGGCGCCATGCGCGCGCACTGCAGTTGGTGGCCCACCGTCTAGGCGGTGAGCTCGCGTGCGACAGACCGCCCTCCCTCGGGATCCGGGCGGTCTTCGTGTTTTCGGCGGCCGCACAGGACCCTCGCTCACAGACGGAAGTACTTCGATGACCGGGCCCGACCCCTCCTCCTCGCTCCTGCACCTGCTGACCGGCGACGCGCCGTTCGCGCTCATCGCGCGCGACCCCGACACCGTCGAGGTGCTCACGGGCGACGTAGTCGACGTCGAGCTGCTCTCCGACATCCCGCTGACGGATGCCGACGGCCGGCACCGCGAGGTGCTCGCCCTCGTCCCGTTCCGACAGGTCCGCGAGCGCGGGTTCGTCTGCCACGACGACGGCGCCCCGCTGCGCTGCCTCGTCATCGGCGAGCGGACGATCCTGCCGCGCGCGGAGGTCATGGCATCCCTCCCCTCCTCCCCCGTGGAGCTCGAGGGAGCGGGCTTCGACATCGCGGACGAGGAGTACGCCGACATCGTCCGGCGGGTGATCGCCGATGAGATCGGACGCGGCGAGGGGGCGAACTTCGTCATCCGCCGCGACTTCGTCGCCGGGGTCTCCGCCGACCCGCGCGTGGCGGCGCTGACGTGGTTCCGCGCCCTGCTCGAGCACGAGAGAGGCGCCTACTGGACCTTCGCGGTCGTCACCGACGGGCACATCGCCGTCGGTGCGAGCCCCGAGGCGCACGTGAGCGCCCAGGACGGCATCGTCACGATGAACCCCATCTCGGGCACGTTCCGCCATCCGGCCGGCGGTGCCACCGCGGACACCCTGGCGGAGTTCCTGCGTTCGACCAAAGAGACCGAGGAGCTCTTCATGGTGGTCGACGAGGAGCTCAAGATGATGAGCGCCGTGTGCACGGACGGCGGCCGCATCACCGGCCCCCACCTCAAAGAGATGTCGCGGCTGACCCACACCGAGTACATGCTGCGGGGCCGCAGCGACCTCGACCCGCGCGACATCCTGCGCGAGACGATGTTCGCCCCCACCGTCACGGGCTCGCCCATGCAGAACGCGTGCACGGTGATCGCCCGTCACGAGACCTCCCCGCGCGGCTACTACTCCGGCGTCGCCGCACTGTTCACCCCGAACGGGGCCGTGCAGGGCCCGACCCACGACCTCGACGCCCCGATCCTCATCCGCACGGCCTACCTGGTCGACGGGCGCCTGCGCGTGCCGGTCGGCGCGACCCTCGTGCGCCACTCCGATCCGTACGGCGAGGTCGGCGAGACCCACGGCAAGGCGGCCGGGGTGCTCGGCGCCATCGGCGCGATCCCACGCGATGTTCCCGCTGCGCCCGCCGACGCCGATCCCGACGCCCCCGTCGCCGAGCGCCGCCCGCTCGCCGAGGATCCCGCGATCGCCGCGCTGCTGGCGTCGCGCAACGACCGCCTCGCACCGTTCTGGATGAACCCGCAGGACCCCGACGAGACCGGCCCGTTCGCGGGGCGCACGGCGGTGGTCGTGGATGCCGAGGACCGCTTCACCACGATGCTCGCCCACCAGCTGCGCCACCTCGGACTGGATGCGCGGATCGTGCACTGGTCGCGGGTGACGGACACCGAGATGGATGCCGCCGACCTCGTCGTCTCGGGCCCCGGGCCCGGCGATCCGCGCGACGACGACAGCGCGCGCATCGCCGCGATGCGTCGCGTCGTGTCGCGGCGCCTGCACGGGGGCGCTCCCCTGCTCGCGGTCTGCCTGAGCCACCAGATCCTCGCCGATCAGCTGGGCATCGACCTGGCGCCGCTCGCGCAGCCGCACCAGGGCCTGCAGAAGAGCGTCGACGTGTTCGGCGAGCCGGCGTCCATCGGGTTCTACAACACGTTCACCGCGCGCGTCGCGCCCGGGACCACCGCACGGGGGCTGTCGACCGTCGATCGCGACATCCCTATCGAGGTGGCCGCGGATGCCGAGACCGGCGACGTGTACGCCCTGCGCGGCCCCGCGGTCGCGAGCGTGCAGGGGCACCTCGAGTCGATCCTCTCGCGCGACGGCATGCGCACGCTCGAGCGGCTGATCGCCCACGCGCTCTGACGCCGGGGACCCGGCGCGTTACAGCAGCTGCACCGGGTTGAAGATGTCCGCGAGGAACAGCACGCCGCCCATTCCGACCAGCAGCACCACGACGACGAACGTCACGGGGACGAGCTTCGTGGCATCCACGGGCCGTGCGACCTTGCCGCGCATCCGAGCGAGCCAGCGCTTGATGCCGTCCCACAGCGCGACGACGACGTGTCCGCCGTCGAGCGGCAGCAGCGGGATGAGGTTGAACACGAACAGGGCGACGTTCAATCCCGCCAGCAGAGCGAGGATCTGCTGCACGCGGGCGAGGATGGGTGCGTCGACGGCGGCGATCTCGCCGGCCATGCGTCCCGCGCCGACGACGCTCATGGGACTGTTGGCGTCGCGCGGCTGCCCGGTGAGGGTGTCGGCCGCCGCGTCGTAGATGCGCACCGGCAGCTGCGACATGATCTGCGCGACCGTGCCGATGTACTGTCCCGTGGCCTCGAAGCTGGTCGTGAGCGGCTGGGGGACGAGAGCCTCCTGCGCGCGCAGCCCGGCGAAGCCGACCGTCTCGTACTCGGGGGCACCGCTCGCGTCGGTCACGGCCCGTCCGCGGTCGTCGGTCACCGCACGGTCCGTGCTCTGCGGGGTGAACTGCACGGTCTGCTGGGAGCCGTCGCGGTCGATGACCACCGACAGCTGCCGGCCGGGCGAGCGCTGGATGATCGCCGCCGCGTCGGCGAACGTCTCGACCGGGGTGCCGTCGATCGACACGAGGCGGTCTCCGGGCTGGATGCCGGCGGCCGCGGCCGGGGCGACCGGGTCTCCCGTGGTGCACGCATCGCGCTGCTGACTCGCGGGGATCACGCACTGGCTGACCGAGGCGACGGTGGTCGTTCCGGCCTGGACGCCGATGCCGCTCAGCGCGATGGCGAACAGGACGACCGCGAGCACGAGGTTCATCACCGGACCGCCGAGCATGACGATGATCCGCTTGTAGACGGGCAGCTTGTAGAACACCCGGTCGTCGGCGGCGATGAGCGTCTCGGCGTTGGCGTCGCGGGCGTCCTGCACCATGGTGGCGAAGAACCGCGAGCGCTTTCTGCCGGGCTCGGCGTCGTCCGGAGCCGGGGGGAACATGCCCGCCATCGAGATGAAGCCGCCCAGCGGCAGCGCCTTGAAGCCGTACTCGGTCTCGCCGATGCGCTTCGACCAGAGCGTCGGGCCGAACCCGATCATGTACTGACCGACGCGCACGCCGAAGAGCTTCGCGGGCAGCAGGTGCCCGATCTCGTGCAGGGCGATCGAGACGGCCAGGCCGATCACGAGCACGAGCACGCCGATGAGGAAGGCGATCGCGGTCACCCGCTGACGATACCGCCGCCCGCCTTGGAACGGCCCGTGCGGCCGCGATGCGGTGTCTGTGCGACGCCGGATGAGACAATGGGAGCGATGTCGACCGACGCTGCCTCGAACCTCCCGCCCGTGCTCCGACCGGAGCGGCCTCCCCGCCGCGACCTCGCCGAACTCGCCCGCCTCTTCGGCGTGCGCACCGTCGGCGACGTCGACGGCACCGCCGTGACCGGCATCACGCTCGCCACCGCCGACCTGCGCGCCGGCGAGGCGTTCGTCGCGATCCGCGGCGTGAACCGCCACGGGGCCGAGTTCGCCCCCACCGCCGCGGAGCGGGGTGCCGTCGCGGTCATCACCGACGAGGACGGCGCCGCCATCGCGGCATCCACCGGTCTTCCGATCGTGGTGGTCGAGGATCCCCGCGCCCTTCTCGGCGACCTGTCGGCCTGGGTGTACGGCACCGGTCCCCAGGACGAGCTGCCGCGACTGCTGGCCACCACGGGCACCAACGGCAAGACCAGCGTCTCGCACCTGCTCGAGGGGATCCTCGACCAGCTGGGCGTCGTGACGGGTCTGTCGTCGACCGCCGAGCGGCACATCGCCGGCGAGGTCATCGTGTCGCGGTTGACGACGCCCGAGGCGTCCGAGTTCCACGCCCTGCTCGCGCTCATGCGCGAACGCGGTGTCGAGGCCGTCGCGGTCGAGGTGAGCGCGCAGGCGCTCACGCGTCACCGGGTCGACGGTCTGGTGTTCGACGTCGCCGGTTTCACCAACCTCTCCCACGACCACCTCGACGACTACGCCGACATGCGCGAGTACTTCGAGGCGAAGCTGCCCCTGTTCCGGCCCGACCGCGCCCGCCGCGGCGTCGTGTGCCTCGACACCGTCGCGGGGATCGAGATCGCCGCGCGCGCCGAGATCCCGGTCGTCACCATCGCGACGCCCGCGATCGCCGAGGACGCCGCCGCCGCGGCATCCGCCCAGTGGCGCGTCGAGATCGTCGACGAGCGGCAGGAGGGCACCGAGTTCACCCTGACGGACGGCAAGGGTCGTGCGCTCACGACGGTCGTCCCCGTCATCGGTCGGCACATGGCGGCCAACGCGGGTCTCGCCATCGTCATGCTGCTCGAGGCGGGGTACACCTGGGAGCACCTGTACAGCACCCTCGATGGCGAGCGCATCGACGCGTCGTTGCCGGGGCGGACGCAGCTCGTCTCGGGTCCGCACGGTCCCGCGGTCTACGTCGACTTCGGTCACTCCCCCGACGCGTTCGAGAAGACGCTCGCGGCCGTCCGTCGCGTCACGCCCGGCAAGGTCGTCATGGTGTTCGGCGCCGACGGCGATCGCGACGCCACCAAGCGTCTCGACATGGGACGCACCGCGGTCGAGGGCAGCGACATCCTCGTCATCACCGACCATCACCCGCGCCACGAGGATCCGGATGCCATCCGCGCGGTCCTCGTCAAGGGGGCGCGTCGCGCGCGTCCCGACGGCGAGATCCACGAGTTCACCCCGCCCGAGCGCGCGATCCTCGAGGCCGTCAAGCTCGTCGGCGAGGGTGATGCGATCCTGTGGGCCGGACCCGGCCACCAGGACTACCGCGACATCCGCGGCGTGCGCACCCCCTACTCGGCGCGCGAGCTCTCGCGCCGAGCCCTGCGCGCCGCGGGATGGGCCGTGCCCGATCCGCAGTGGCCGGTGCCCTACCCGGCCGACGCCACGCCGTCGTCCGACCCCGAGCGTCCGGTCGACTTCCCCGCCTGACGTCGGGTCGGCGACGGATCGGGGCCTCGCGGCGCCGGCGCCGCGCGACTCCTGCACATTCGCGCCGCACGCCGCGGAAACCCCCGTCTGCGACGCCTCGCAGGGGGTGTGCAACGCTCGCGCGCGCTCAGCGCGCGGCGATGATCTCGTCAGCCGTCCGGCGCGCCCACGCCTCGGCCTCGGCGAGGGACTCGCGCGAGAGCGCGGAGGGGGCCTCGTGCCGGTCGACCACGCGCTCGATGAGCTCGACGATCTCGAGGAAACTCAGACGCCCCTCGTGGAACGCGTCGACGGCCTGCTCGTTCGCGGCGTTGAAGACCGCGGGATACGTCGCGCCCGCTCGTCCGACGCGCTTGGCGAGGGCGACCGAGCCGAACGCCTCTTCGTCGAGGGGCTCGAAGGTCCACTGCGAGGCCCGCGTCCAGTCGAGCGGCGCGCCGACGCCGCCGATCCGGTGCGGCCAATCCAGGCCCAGCGAGATCGGCAGCCGCATGTCGGGCGGAGAGGCCTGCGCGATGGTCGAGCCGTCGACGAACTCGACCATCGAGTGCACGATCGACTGCGGGTGGACGGTCACGTCGATCCGGTCGTAGGCGACGTCGAACAGCAGGTGCGCCTCGATCACCTCGAGGCCCTTGTTCACCAGGGTCGCCGAGTTGGTCGTCACGACACGGCCCATGTCCCAGGTGGGGTGCGCGAGGGCCTGCGCGGGTGTCACGTCGGCGAGCTCCGACCGTGAGCGTCCCCGGAAAGGACCCCCGGATGCCGTGAGCACCAGCCGGCGCACCTCGTGCGCGTCGCCCGCCCGGAGCGCCTGCGCGATGGCCGAGTGCTCGGAATCGACCGGCACGATCTGACCCGGCGCGGCGAGCGCGGTCACCAGGTCGCCGCCGACGATCAGCGACTCCTTGTTCGCGAGGGCGAGGGTGCGCCCCTCTTCGAGCGCGGCGATCGTCGGACCGAGCCCCACCGAGCCGGTGATGCCGTTCAGCACCACGTCGGCGTCGACGTCACGGACCAGCTGTTCCGCCTCGACGGCACCGAGAGCGACGGCGTCCACGCCGAAGGCGGCAGCCTGCGCCTCGACTCCGGCGCGGTTGCTCCCGGCCGCGAGACCGACGACCTCGAAACGGTCGGGGTTGGCGCGGATGACGTCGAGCGCCTGCGTCCCGATCGAACCGGTGGAACCGAGGATGAGGACGCGGCGCATTCCGTCAGCCTACTGACCGGCTGCGGTGGCGTGCTGGACGCCGAGGATGTCGACCACGAACACGAGCGTGGAGTTGGCCGGGATCTCTCCCTGCGCCTGGTCGCCGTACCCCTGGGCGGGCGGGATGACCACGAGCACCTGCGAGCCGACGGTCTGTCCCTCGAGCGCCTGACGGAAGCCGTCCACCACCTGGTTGGTGACGAACTGCGCGGGGGTGCCGCGCTCCCAGCTGGAGTCGAAGACGGTGCCACCGTCGTACAGCGCACCGGTGTACTGCACGATCACCTGGTCGCCGGGGTTGACGACGTCGCCGGTGCCCTGGCGCAGGTTCTCGATGCGCACCTCGGTCGGAGCCGGGGTGGAGGGCATGGTGATGGTCGGCGCGCCGTCGTCGTCGAACGTGACGGTGGGCAGACCCTCGACCGGGGCGACCTCGGCGCCCTCGGCGCGCGTGGGCTGCTCCGAGATGGCGTCGGCGACGAGGACGAAGGCGGGCGAGCCCTCGCCGAGCGTCCCGGCGGGGAACGACGACACGGTGCGCGAACCGATCGTCGAGCACTCCAGGGCCGCACCGAAGATCTGCTGCGACGCGATGAGCGTGTCCATGCCGTCGGGGGCGGTGTCGAGCGACTGCAGCTGCACCTGGCCGGAGGCGGCGTCGATGAGGGTGTAGTTGGCCTTCAGCACGTCACCGGCGCGGACCTCCTGACCCGAGCCCTCGACGAGCGTCGTGCGCTGGAGCTCGGTCGGGTTGTACCCCGCGGGCAGGTCGACCGTCACCTTGGACTGGAAGTCGCCCGACACCTCGAGCCCCTCGGGGGCCGGTGCCTCGGTGAGGGCGCTTTGGCACTGCCCGGCGTCGGCCGAGCCCGTGGCATCCGGAGTCTGCGCCTGATCGGGCGAGCCCGAGCAGCCCGCGAGCAGCAGCGCCGCGGCGGCGGCGACGGACAGGGAAGCGATCGGGCGGAAGCGCACGGCAGACCTCTCGAAGGGGATCGGGAAGCCTCCATCCTTGCGCATGACGCTTTGGCGTGGCTGAGAGGGCCGTGTCCGCCCCCATGCACGCCCGGGAATGCGGCGGCGAGTAAAGTCGTCGGGTGAGTTCCGACCCCTCCGCCGAAACCCCCGCCGCAGAGCCGCAGCAGATGGGCGCCGCGTACGGACTGGGGCGCTTCCTCATCGCTCCCCTGGCTCGTGCGGTCTACCGCCCCCGCGTCGAGGGGCGCGAGAACGTCCCGCGTACGGGACCCGTGATCTTCGCCAGCAACCACCTGTCGTTCATCGACTCGATCGCGATCCCGGTCGCCGCTCCGCGTCCCGTGCACTTCATGGCGAAGTCGGCGTACTTCGAGAAGTGGGCGTCTCGGCAGTTCTTCACCGCCATCGGCGCGATCCCCGTCGAGCGCGGCGCGGGCCAGAAGGCGCTCGACGCCCTCGACCAGCAGCGGGTGCTGCTCGAGGACGGCCGCGCGGTCGCCCTCTACCCCGAGGGCACCCGGTCGCTCGACGGGCGCCTGTACAAGGGCCGCACCGGGGTGGCGTTCCTCGCGCTGCAGACCGGTGCCCCCGTCGTTCCGGTGGGTTTGATCGGCACCGACAAGGCCATGCCCGTGGGTGCGAAGTTCCCCAGCACGAAGGAGCGCATCACGGTGCGCTTCGGGACGCCGCTCGACGTCTCGCCGCACGGTCCCGCCTCGTCGGGGCGCGCTCGGCGCGGGGCGACCGACGAGATCATGGCCGCTATCCACGCCCTCAGCGGGCAGGAGCTGGCCAACGCGTACAACGAGGCGCCCGCGCAGAACCCGATCGAGCGCATCAAGCAGGTCCTTCCGCACGAACGTCTCTGAGCACGGCTCGCCGGTCGCCCTTGACGCGGGGCGCGCCGACGAGCATCGTCGTGGAGGACGGCCCGAACCGTCGACGCCACAACGAGGAGGCACCGTGAAGAAGTTCGTCAACGACCCGGCAGACGTGCTGGCCGAGGCCTTGCGCGGTATCGGCGCGGCACACCCCGAGCTGCGCGTGGATGCCGAGAACCGGGTCATCCTGCGCGCCGAACCGACGCGCGCGGGCAAGGTGGCGCTGGTGTCGGGCGGCGGTTCGGGACATGAGCCGATGCACGGCGGCTTCGTCGGCCGGGGCATGCTCGACGCCGCCGCGGCAGGAGAGGTGTTCACCTCTCCGACCCCCGACCAGGTGCTGGCGGCGACGCAGGCGGCCGACTCCGGAGCCGGGGTGCTGCACATCGTGAAGAACTACACCGGCGATGTGCTCAACTTCGAGATGGCCGCCGAGCTCGCCGCCGCCGAGGGCGTCGAGGTCGAGTCCGTCCTGGTGGCCGACGACGTGGCCGTGCAGGATTCGACCTGGACCGCCGGTCGTCGCGGAACGGGCACCACCGTCGTCCTCGAGAAGATCGTGGGCGCCCTCGCCGAGGAGGGCGCCGACCTGGCCGCGGTCGCCGCGCTCGCGCGCCGCGTCTCGGCAGCCGGCCGCTCGATGGGCGTCGCGCTGACCAGCTGCACCGTTCCCGCGGCGGGCCGACCGACGTTCGAGCTCCCCGACGACGAGATGGAGGTCGGCGTCGGCATCCACGGCGAGCCCGGCCGCACGCGCGTGAAGCTCGCCTCGGCTCGCGAGATCGCGAAGCTGCTGGTCGACCCGATCGTCCACGACTTCGGCGACGCCGTCGGGCCCGCGATCGTGCTGCTGTCGGGCCTGGGCGCCACGCCGCTGATCGAGCAGTACCTGCTCTACGGCGAGATCGCCCCCCTGCTGACCGCGGCCGGCATCGACGCGCAGCGGGTGCTGATCGGCGACTACATCACGAGCCTCGACATGGCGGGCGTCTCGCTCACCGTCGTGAAGGCCGACGACGAGATGCTCCGCCTGTGGGACGCTCCCGTCGTGACGCCGGGCCTGCGGTGGGGCGCATGAGCGGCGCCGTGTCGACCGACGACCTCGTCGCGTGGATCCGCGCGTTCCGCGATGCCGTCGCCGCCCACAAGGACGAGTTGACCCGCCTCGACTCCGAGATCGGCGACGCGGACCACGGCTCCAACATGGCGCGCGGCCTCGACGCGGTCGTCGCCAGACTCGACCCCGCCCCCGCGACCCCGGCCGAGTTGTTCAAGACCGTCGGGATGACGCTGGTGTCGACCGTCGGCGGGGCGAGCGGCCCCCTGTACGGAACCCTGTTCCTGCGCATGGGCCCCGCTCTCGCGTCGGCGGAGCAGATGGATGCCACCGCCCTGGGCGCGGCGCTGCGCGCCGGCGTCGAGGGGGTCGTCGCCCGTGGCAAGGCCGAGGTCGGCGACAAGACGATGATCGACGCCCTGACCCCCGCCCTCGACGCCTGGGACGCCGCCGCGAGCGGCTCTGCGGCGGACGCTGCCCGCGCCGCGGCCGAGGCGGCCGCCCGTGGGCGGGACGCCACGGTCCCGCTCGTGGCGCGCAAGGGCCGGGCCAGCTACCTCGGCGAGCGCAGCGCCGGGCACCTCGACCCCGGCGCCGCCTCGGCGACGCTGCTGCTCGAAGCGCTGCGCGACACCCTGGCGGGCACCGAGTGATCGGCATCGTCGCGGTCTCGCACAGTCGCGCCCTGGCAGAGGCGGCCGTCGAGCTCGCTCTGCAGATGGGCGGAGAGGACCCGCCCCGCGTCCGCGTCGCCGCCGGAGGTCCCGACGGCGATCTGGGCACGGATGCCGTGGCCATCGCAGCCGCGATCGACGACGCCGACGGCGGCGACGGGGTGCTGGTGCTGATGGATCTGGGGTCCGCGCTCCTGAGCGCCGAGACGGCTCTCGAGTTCGTGGCATCCCCGGACCGCGTGACGCTCAGCTCCGCGCCGTTCGTCGAGGGTCTCGTGGCCGCGGTGGTGACCGCCGCGGGCGGTGCCGACTTGGACACGGTCGCCGCGGAGATCCGCGGCGCCGCCGAGGCGAAACGCGTCCACCTCGGCGACGACGGCGGGTCCCCGGCATCCCCCGCCCCCGATGAGCCTGCGGTGCGGGAGGGCGACGACACGTTCTTCGAGACCGTCGTGGTGAACCCCTCGGGCCTGCACGCGCGGCCCGCGGCGACGTTCGTCAAGGCGGCGTCGCGCTACGACGCGGACGTCCGCATCGAGGACCTCGACGCCGGCTCCGACGAGGTGTCGGCGCGCAGTCTGCTCGCGCTCATGGCGCTGGGGGTGCGGCAAGGGGCACGGGTGCGCGTCCGCGCGACGGGCCCGCAGGCGCGACAGGCGCTGGACGAGCTGCGCGCGCTCATCGACGACGGCTTCGGCGAGCGCTGAGCGCCGCCTCGACCCGTCGACGTCTCAGCGCGTGACGCTGAGCAGGCGCCGGGCGAGCGATTCCTCGACGACGAGCTCGGTGATGAGGTCGGCGGCGAGTGCGCCGCGCAGCCCGTCGAGCTTCGACAGGCTCGACACCACGCAGAACCGGCGCGGGATGCGGCGGACGGTGTCGAGGTCGGGCCCGCTGGAGCGTTCGTTCAGCTCGGGCACGTCGCTGGACCCGTCGGCGCGGTAGAAGACGGTGGCGCAGTCTCCCACGATCCCCTCGCGCTCGATGACCGCGCGGTCGCGCTCGTCGAAGTAGTCACCGCTGTACACGTGCGACGGCACGTCGGCGTGCGGTGATCCGAGGCCGAAGACGAACAGGCCCACGCGCTGCTGGATCTCGAGCACGGAGCGCACGGAGCGCTCGCGCCACATCGCCTGCTTGGTCCGGGGGTCGTCGAAGAGGGCCGGCACCGGGAACTGGTGCACCGACGACGACCAGGCCGCGCCGAACTTCGACAGGATCTCCCCCGCATAGGGGATGCCGGAGGTCCGCACGTTCGCGGCGCCGTTCATCTGCACGATGTGCGTGTCGTGGACGTCCTTGAGCGGAACGTGGCGGGCGACCGCCGAGAGGGTCGAGCCCCACGCGACGCCCACCGTCATGGACGACTCGACCCGCTCGGCGAGGATGCGTGCCGCCGTCAGCGCCGTGCGCTCCAGGCGTTCGGCCTCGGAGGTGCGGGTGGGGGTGGGGACGACGTGGGCGGTGATGCCGAAGCGGTCGGCGATGCGCTGCGCCATCTGCCCGCGGGCGTCGTCGGGCGGACTGATCGAGATCGTGACGAGTCCGACGTCGCGGGCGTGCTGCAGCAGGCGCGACACCGAGGAGCGCGACACCCGCATCTCATGGGCGATGGCATCCATCGTGAGGTCCTGCATGTAGTACAGCTGCGCCGCACGCAGAGCGTCTCGGGAACGCTCCTCCGCCGCCGTCGTCACGATCGATCCTCATGCATGGATACCATTGTGCACGTTTGTTCAAGGGGCTTGCAACAACGTGCAGACGGGCGCATCCTGATCGTCGTACAAACAACGAAAGGTCGCAGTCGACATGTCGTCTCCCGCTTCTCCGCTCCGCGCCGACGTCCAGGCGCTCCGTGACGCCGAGGACCTCGACGTCCTCATCATCGGTGGAGGCATCAACGGCCTCGCCACCCTGCGCGACCTGGCCCTGCAGGGCGTGAGCGTCGCGCTCGTCGAGCGCGGGGACTTCGTCTCCGGTGCGTCGTCGGCATCGAGCCACATGGTGCACGGCGGCATCCGCTACCTCGAGAACGGCGAGTTCCGCCTGGTCAAAGAGGCGGTCACCGAGCGCAACGACCTCCTCAAGACGGCCCCCCACTACGTCAAGCCGCTCGAGACGACGATTCCGATCTACAAGACGTTCTCGGGCATCCTCTCCGCTCCGTTCCGCCTGCTGGTGACGCACGGTCGCGGCAAGCCCAACGAGCGCGGCGCCCTGCTGATCAAGGTCGGCCTGATCATGTACGACACCTTCTCGCGCGACGGCGGCACCGTTCCCCGCCACAAGTTCCTGGGAAAGAAGAAGTCGCTCGCCGAGCTGCCCCAGCTCAACAACAACCTCGCCTACACGGCCACCTACTTCGACGCGTCGATGCACGACCCCGAGCGCATCGCGCTCGACGTCCTGCGCGACGGCATCGAGGCGGGCGCGGGCCGCACGCAGGCCGTCAACTACGTCTCGGCCGTCGGCGCCGACGCGAACGGCGTGCGCGTGCGCGACGAGGTCTCGGGCGAGGAGTTCAGCGTCAAGGCCAAGGTCATCCTGAACACCGCCGGCCCCTGGACCGACCTCGCCAACGAGGCCATGGGGCTCAAGACCCAGTTCATGGGCGGCACCAAGGGCTCGCACATCGTCCTCGACAACCCCGAGCTGCTCGCCGCCACCGGCGGACGCGAGATCTTCTTCGAGCACTCCGACGGCCGCATCGTGCTGATCTACCCGCTCAAGGACCGCGTCCTCGTCGGCACGACCGACATCGACGCCGACCCCGGCAAGCCGGTCGTCTGCACCGACGACGAGATCGAGTACTTCTTCGACCTGATCGGCCACGTCTTCCCCACCGTGGGCGTCGACCGTTCGCAGATCGTCTACACCTTCTCCGGCATCCGCCCCCTCCCCCGGCACGACGACACGGCCCCGGGCTTCGTCTCGCGCGACTACCGCATCGTCGAGGACGAGATCGCGGGCGTGCCCGCCATGAGCCTCGTCGGCGGTAAGTGGACCACCTTCCGCGCCCTCGCCGAGCACCTCAGCATGAAGACGCTGCAGAAGCTCCGTCGTCCGCACCGTGTGAGCACCCAGGGGCTGTCGATCGGTGGCGGAGCCGGATTCCCGTCCACGCCCGAACAGCGGCGTCGCTGGATCTCGGCCCGCACGAATGCGCACTCGGCGGAGCTCGTGGATGCCATGCTCGAGCGGTACGGCACCCGCGCCGACGTGATCCTCGCCGCCCTGCCGGCCGAGCCGACGCCGGTCGAGGACGCCCCCGGGTACTACCGCGAGGAGCTCGCCTGGATCGCCGAGAACGAGCAGGTCGTGCACCTGATCGACGTGCTGCTGCGCCGCACGCACCTCGCCTTCGTCGGCGGGATGACCGAGCGCACGCTGCGCGAGGTCGCCGAGGCCGTCGCCGGCCCGCTCGGCTGGGACGCCGCGCGCATCGACGACGAGGTGACCCGCACCACCGAGATCCTGCGGTCGGCGCACCGCGTCGATCTCGCTCAGGCCGGGGTCGCTCGAATCTGAGAGAACGTGCGGGCGTGCCGTCTGTTGCACGCCCGCACGCGCCCCATAGGTTCGGATCACCGAGCCGCATCACCACCCGAGCCGAAGGTGTCCGGGTGTCAGAAGAAAGGTCGATGACGACATGCAAGAAGTGAACCTGGGGCTGTACTTCCTCTCGGAGGTGGTGGGCACCGCGATGCTGATCCTGTTGGGTTGCGGCGTGGTGGCCAACGTCGCCCTCGCCAAGACCAAGGGCAATGCCGGCGGAACCCTGATGGTCAACTGGGGCTGGGGCCTGGCGGTCTTCGCCGGTGTCATCGTCTCGGCGTACTCCGGTGCGCAGCTGAACCCCGCCGTGTCGATCGGCCTGCTGGTGGCGGGCAAGATCGGCTTCGTCCAGTTCCTGGTCGCCGTCGCTGCGCAGCTGGTCGGCGCGATCATCGGTGCCGTGCTGGCCTGGGCCTCGTACAAGCAGCACTTCGACGACGAGCCCGACCCCGCCGCCAAGCTCGGCGTGTTCTCGACGGGACCGGCGATCCGCTCGTACGGTTTCAACTTCCTCACCGAGGTCATCGCGACCTTCGTGCTGGTGTTCGTGATCTTCGGCTTCAGCGACTACGGCGTGGCCGACATCGGCGTGCCCGGAGGCATCGGGGGCCTTGCCGCCGTTCCGGTCGCCCTGCTCGTGGTCGGCATCGGCGCCTCGCTCGGCGGACCCACCGGTTACGCCATCAACCCCGCTCGCGACCTCGGCCCCCGCATCGCCCACGCGATCCTGCCCATCAAGGGCAAGGGATCGAGCGACTGGGGCTACGCCTGGGTCCCCGTGGCCGGCCCCCTCGTCGGCGGTCTGCTCGCGGGTGTGCTCGCTCCTGTCCTGCTGGGCCTGGGCAAGTAACCCACCTTCTCCTCCCGGGGGCGTCGACGCTCGCGCGGCGCCCCCTCTCCACGTCACACCTTCACCACTTAACGAACAAGACAAAGGAGTCCATCCATGGCCGACTACGTCCTCGCCATCGACCAGGGCACGACCTCGACGCGCGCGATGATCTTCGACAAGTCCGGGAGCGTCGTCTCCGTCGGACAGAAGGAGCACGAGCAGATCTTCCCGCGCGCCGGGTGGGTCGAGCACGATCCCCTCGAGATCTGGCGCAACACCCAGGAAGTGATCGGCCTCGCCCTGAGCCGCGCCGACATCACCCGCCACGACATCGCCGCCGTCGGCATCACCAACCAGCGCGAAACCGCGGTGGTCTGGGACAAGAACACCGGCAAGCCCGTGTACAACGCCATCGTCTGGCAGGACACCCGCACGCAGACGATCGTCGACCGCCTCGCCGACGGCGACCCGGAGCGCTACAAGAGCATCGTCGGCCTGCCCCTGGCGACCTACTTCTCGGGCACCAAGATCGTGTGGATCCTCGAGAACGTCGACGGAGCGCGCGAGAAGGCCGAAGCCGGCGACCTGCTGTTCGGCACCACCGACACCTGGGTGCTGTGGAACCTCACGGGCGGCATCGACGGCGGCGTGCACGCCACCGACGTCACCAACGCCAGCCGCACGCTCTTCATGGACCTCGAGACGCTGTCGTGGCGCGAGGACATCCTCGCCGACTTCGGCGTGCCCGCCTCGATGCTCCCCGAGATCCGCTCCTCGTCCGAGGTGTACGGCACCGTCGAGTCCTCGTCGCTGCTGCGCGAGACGCCGATCGCCGGCATCCTGGGCGATCAGCAGGCCGCGACCTTCGGCCAGGCCGCCTTCGACCCGGGCGAGAGCAAGAACACCTACGGCACGGGCAACTTCCTCATCTTCCAGACGGGTGAAGAGATCGTCCACTCCAAGAACGGTCTGCTCACGACCCTCGGCTACAAGCTGGGCGACCAGCCGGCGCGCTACGCGCTCGAGGGGTCGATCGCCGTGACCGGTTCGCTCATCCAGTGGCTGCGCGACCAGCTCGGGATCATCTCGTCGGCCCCCGAGGTCGAGGCCCTCGCCTCGAGCGTGGACGACAACGGCGGCGTGTACTTCGTGCCGGCGTTCTCGGGCCTGTTCGCGCCCTACTGGCGTCCGGACGCGCGCGGCGCGATCGTCGGCATGACGCGTTACGTCAACCGCGGTCACATCGCCCGCGCCGCTCTGGAGGCCACGGCCTTCCAGTCGCGCGAGGTGCTCGACGCGGTCAACGCCGACTCGGGCGTCGACCTGGCCGAGCTCAAGGTCGACGGCGGCATGACCGCCAACGACGCGCTGATGCAGTTCCAGGCCGACATCCTCGGCGTGCCGGTCGTTCGCCCGGTGGTCGCCGAGACCACCGCCCTGGGCGCCGCGTACGCCGCGGGCCTCGCGGTCGGGTTCTGGGACAACCTGGACGACCTGCGTGCCAACTGGCAGGAGGACAAGCGCTGGGAGCCCGACATGGACGGCGGCGAGCGCGACCGCCAGCTGCGCCTGTGGAAGAAGGCCGTCACCAAGTCGATGGACTGGGTCGACGACGACGTGGAGTGATCCCCGCGTGAACATCGGAACCCCGTCGGCCCCGTGCCGGCGGGGTTCCGTCGTCTCCGGCGGCCGCGGTCCCCGGGCCCGTGCGGGGCGGCCGGGTCACGGCATCCGGATGCCGTCCCCTCAGCGCCGCGGCTTGGGGAACGCCGCCCGCATGGTGTCGGACTGCAGGTAGTCGCTCACGCCGATCAGCAGGAGCGCGAACAGGATCTGCTCGGTGACCACCCAGAACGGATAGAGCCCCGGGATCGCCGCGAGCACGAGGGCGACCACCGGGAAGATGCGGCTGAACAGCTGCAGGCGCCGGAACGCCCAGTACCACCCCGCCCGCGCGCGCCAGAGGAAATAGAACAGCGTCGTCGTGATGGCGAGCACCACCAGGCACCGCATCCACACGGAGAAACCGACGTCGTCGCCGCGGCTCGTCATCACCAGGGCGACGACGACCGTCGCCAGCCCCAGGACGAAGCCCGCCCCCAGCAGGACGGTGATCGCCGTGAACGCACGGCGCACCTTCGGATCGTCCGAGACCGCGACGCGGTGGTCGGCCTGACGACCTCCGGCGATCCGGTCGAGGCGGCGGAGGGCGGGTTCGAGCTGCATGCGCTCACAATACGACGCGCAGCCGGAACGCCCGTCGCACCGCCCCGTCAGCCGACGGTGACCACCGGCTCGTGGCGCACGGGGAAGTTCACCGAGTTGGCGATGAAGCACCACTCGCGGGCCTGGCGATGGGCGGCGGTCGCGGCCTCGACCATCGACTCCTCGGCGACGCGCACCCGGGGTCGCAGCACCACCTCGGTGAACGCTCCTCCGCTGTTGCCGTCCTCCTGCAGCGTCCCCGACGCGTCGTCCTCGTACCCGGTCACCACGACACCGGTCGTGACGCACGCGTGCAGGTACGACAACAGGTGGCATTCGCTGAGCGCCGCGAGCAGCAGCTCCTCGGGGTTCCACTTGGCGGGGTCGCCGCGGAAGGGCTTGTCGGCGGATGCCGCGATCGCGGGCTTCCCGTCGACCTCGAGCGTGACGGCGCGGTCGTAGTCGCGATAGCCGCTCGTCCCGGTGCCGCGATCACCGGTCCAGGTCGAGCGCAGGCGGTAGTGGTGCTCTCCGTTCATGTCCCCAGTCTGCCCCTCCCCCGCGCCCGCGCGGGCCGGAGGAACGCCGGACCCGCCGGGATACGATGGTCGGATGCCCGCCACGCCCCCCGCCTCCGTCGAACTCGCCGTCGTCGAACGCAACGGCTTCGTCGAGTCACGCCATCACGGCGTCGCCGTCGTGCTCGCCCCCGACGGCACCGAGAAGCTGGCCCTGGGCGAGGTGACCGCCGCGTTCCTCCCCCGGTCGAGCATGAAGCCGCTCCAGGCGCTCGCGTGCCTGTCGGCCGGGGCCGAGCTCGCCGACGAGCGCCTCGCGATCGCGATGGCGAGCCACTGCGGCACCGAACGTCACGCCGAGGTCGCCCGCGGCATCCTGCAGTCCGCCGGTCTCACCGAGGACGACCTGGGGTGCCCCGCCGCGTGGCCCACCGACACCGCCTCGCGCGACGAGATGGTGCGCGATCACGCCGCGCCGTCACCGCTGCGCATGAACTGCTCGGGCAAGCACGCCGCCATGCTCGTGACGTGCGTGGCCAACGGCTGGCCCACCGAGGGGTACCTCGACGTGCAGCACCCGCTGCAGGTGCACATCCGCGAGGTGATCGAGCGTCTCGTCGGCGAACGCATGACGACGACGGCGATCGACGGCTGCGGCGCCCCGGTCTACGCCATGAGCCTGGTCGGTCTGGCGCGGGCGATCCAGCGCATCGCCACGTCGTCCGAGCGCTCGCCGTTCGCCCTGCACCGCAGTGCCGGCACCCTGGTGCGCGCGGTGCGCGAGAACGCCTGGACCATCGACGGTCCCGGGCGCCCCGACACCGTCGTCATCGAGCGCCTGGGCGTCTTCAGCAAGATGGGCGCCGAGGGCGTGCAGGTCATGACGGCTCCCGACGGCACCACGGTCGCGCTGAAGATGCTCGACGGATCCAACCGGGCCGGATGGGCGGTGGCGTTGCGCCTGCTCGAGCGGGTCGGAGCCCTCTCGGCTCAGGACGTCGCGGACACCCTCGCCCTGCTGCCGCTGAGCATCTCGGGCGGCGGCCGCGAGGTCGGCGCCATCCGCTCCGCGGTCTGACGCCGACCGGCGGTCTCAGATGCCGCCGTCGACCGAGCGCGGGTAGGCGATCGGCTCCTCGGGCACGAGCACCTCGGTGTCGCGGTTCAGGCTCTCGCCGCGGAAGAACGGCTTCGACCCCGCGAACGCGTACCAGACCAGCATCAGCACCACGCCGATGGCGAGCGCGCCGATACCCACCACGAAGGTCCCCCCGATTCCGAACAGGACGGTGTTGCCGTACTCGGGGTCCCACATGTCGATCGCGGACTGCACGAAGGCGTAGGTCAGCATGAGCGCTCCGAGCAGGGGCAGGACGCCGCGGTAGACGAGGTTCTTCGCCGACGAGAACAGCTCCCGGCGGAAGTACCAGACGCACGCGTAGCCGGTCATCGCGTAGTAGAACGCGATTGCCAGGCCCAGCGACAGGATCGAGTCCTGCAGGATGTTGTCGCTGATGATCGTCATGCCGATGTAGTAGACGCTCGCGACGATCCCCATCACCAGGGTCGAGAACGACGGCGTGCGGTACGTCGGGTGCACCGTGCGGAACCGCTCCGGCAGGGCCTTGTACGCCGCCATCGCCAGCGTGCCACGCGCGGTGGGGAGGATGGTCGTCTGCGTCGACGAAACCGCCGAGATGAGCACCGCCACCACCAGCAGCCACCCGAACGGACCGAAGAGGCCGTCCTTCAGGGCCAGGAACACGTCGTCGGCGTTGTCGGGATTGGCCAGGCCCGCACCGTCCTCCCCCACTCCCGCGTACATCATCGCCGCCACCGTGACGGTGACGTACGTACCGAGCAGGATGACGGTGGTCAGGAGCGCGGCCCGACCGGGGATGCGCTTGGGGTCCTTCGTCTCCTCGTTGAGGGCGAGGCAGGTGTCCCAGCCCCAGTAGATGAACAGGGCGAGCAGCACGGCCTCGGTGAACCCGCTCCAGTCGGTGAATCCCAGCGGGTTGAACCAGGCGAGGTCGAAGGGCGTCGGGTTCGGGGCGGTCCCGTCGAAGAACTTCCACAGCGCCAGCACGACGAACAGCGCGAGGACGAGGTACTGCACCGCGAGCAGGACGTTCTGGATGCGCTCGCCGATCTCGACGCCGCGGTAGCTGACGTACGTCATCGCGGCGATGAAGACCACACCCGTCGCCGTGACGAGCGGGACGTTCTCGGCCAGCGAGCCGTCGCCGACGAGGGTCCACAGGTAGATGCCCGCGATCTGCGACAGGTTGGCCAGCACCACCATGCCCGCCACGGCCACGCCCCAGCCGCCCATCCACCCGACCCACGGGCCGAACGCCTTCGTCCCCCACGTGAAGGTCGTCCCGCAGTCCGGGACGTCGTTGTTCAGCTCGCGGTACGCGAAGGCGATGAACAGCATCGGGATGAAGGCCAGGACGAAGGCGATGGGGGCTTGGGCGCCCACCGCGAGGACGACGAAACCCAGGGTGGCGACGAGCGAGTACACGGGGGCGGTGGATGCCAGACCGATGACGGTCGAGCCCCAGAGCCCCAGAGTGCCGCTGGCCAGTCCCTTGCCGTCGGTCCGTTCGGGTGCGGAGGTCATATGCCGAACGTAGAATCCGCGGCTGGCCGCGGTCAAGGAATATTCTCAGGCGGTGCGACGGGCGACGTCGAGGACGACGATCGTGATGTTGTCGCGGCCGCCGTTCTCGAGCGCGGCGGCCAGCATCGCCTCGACGGCGGCGGCCGGGTCGCTGTTGGCCTCGAGGAAGTGCCGGATGCCGAAGTCGGTCAGCTCTTTGGTGAGCCCGTCGGAGCAGATCACGAAGCGGTCGCCGTCGAGCACGTCGAGGCGCAGGTAATCGGGTTTGACGCTGTCGCTGGGGCCGACGGCCCGCGTGATGACGTTGCCGTAGGGGTGGTTCTCGGCCTCTTCGGGGCTCAACCGGCCCGCGGCGATGAGCTCCTGCACCACGGAATGGTCTGTCGTGACCTGGACGATCTCGCCGTCGCGCAGCAGATATACCCGCGAATCGCCGATGTTGAGCGTCACCCAGTGGGGTTCGTCGGTGTGGGTCTCGAGGTACACGCCGGTCAGCGTCGTGCCCGTGCCCTCGTCGGTCGTCTCGGGGTGCGAGATGATGTCCTTCACCGCGCGCGACAGCGCCTTCTCGATGTTCTTGGTCGAAACGCTCCCGCCGGCCACCATGGCCCGCAGGCGGTCGACCGTGCTCGCGCTGGCGATCTCGCCGCCGAGGTGCCCGCCCATCCCGTCGGCGACGACGAAGAGAGGGTAGTCCGCGAGGACGGCATCCTGGTTCACTTCCCGCCGCCGACCCGTGTCGGTGGTCGCGGCCCAGGCCAGATCGAGGGTGCCGTCGTCCAGGGGGACGCTGCGCGTGTGTGTGGTCACCTCGGGCACGAACGATCCTCCGGTTGGCCGACAGCTACGCCGGCGGGTACGCACGGCTTTGTCATCCTAGTCGACGCCCGGGCCGGTTCCGGGGAGGCGCCGCGTGCGACCACCGTCGAGCCGCTCATCCCGCGGCGGGGTCGGCGGGAAGGGGCAGGATGCCGTCGATCTCGGCGACCTCGTCCGCGGTGGGCGTCCAGGCCGTCGCGGCCGCCGCGTTGGCGCGGACCTGCTCGGGACTCGTCGCCCCCGCGATCACACTCGACACGAGCGGATGGGCGAGGAACCATCCGAAGGTGGCTTCGAGCATGGTGATGCCGCGCTGTGCGCAGAACGCCTCGTACCGCTCGAGGGCGTCCCACGGTGCATCGCGCCACAGGTGCGGGCGCCGGCGCATGATGCGGCTGCCCTCGGGTCCGCCGTCGCGGGTGAACTTGCCGGTGAGCAGGCCGTTGTGGAGGGGGAAGAACGGCAGGAACCCCAGCCCGAAATGCTCGACCGCGGGCAGCACCTCGCGCTCGACGGCGCGGGAGAGCAGGCTGTACTGGTTCTGCGCGGACACGAAACGCTCGCCCGTCGCGCGGTGATCGGCATCCGCGATCTGCCAGCCCGAGAAGTTCGAGTGGCCGATGTAGCGCACCTTGCCCTCGCGGATGAGGTCGTCCAGCACGTCGAGCGTCTCGTCGATCGGGGTCGTCGGGTCGGGCGTGTGCAGCTGGTAGAGGTCGATCCAGTCCGTCCGCAGGCGACGCAGGGACGCCTCGACGGCCCGCCGGACGTGGGCGCGCGACGCCTTCGCCCCGCCGATCAGCGCGGGGGCGAGATCGGCATGGCCGAACTTCGTGGCGAGCACGACCCGGTCGCGGCGCCCCTGCAGTGCTTCTCCCATGAGGCTCTCGGACAGGCCGGGCTCGCGGCCGTAGACGTCGGCGGTGTCGAGGAAGGTCACGCCCGCCTCGATCGCGGCGTCGAGGACGGCACGGGTCCCCTCGAGGGTCTCGGTGGCCGTTCCGGCCCGACCGAAGTTGTTGCAGCCGAGGCCCACGGCCGAGACACGGAGTCCGGAGCGACCGACGGGACGGAGGGGAAGGGCGGCGGAGGTCATGCCTCCACGCTAGCCCCGCGGGAACGACTGAGCTCCCCGCCGTGGCGGGGAGCTCAGCGCGATCGGGTCAGACCCGGGGTCCGGCCGGCGGGGCCGGCGGCGGAGGCGTGGTGCCCGAAGCGGGCGGCGGCGTGAATCCCTGCGCGGGCGGGGCCGGCGGCGGAGGCGTGGCCCCCGAGGCGGGCGGGGCCGGCGGGGTGCCGTAGGCCGAGCCGCCGTAGCCGGGGCCACCGTAGCCGGGGCCGTTCGGGCCACCGGCGACGGGCTGACCGGGCTGGACGGGGATGCCGTTCCAGACGGTCTTGTCGGCGATGAAGCTGTTCGCCCAGGGGGCGGGACGGATCGCGGGGTTCCACGGGTTGCTGCCGAACGCCAGGATCGCGAGGAAGATCCACTGGCCGAGCGGGCCCAGGATGAACAGCAGCAGAAGGGGCCAATCGCGACCGAACTTCGCGTTCACGCGGTACGAGATCATGATCAGCGCCACGACGAGCCCCAGACCCGCCAGGAAGTTGAGGATCGGGATGGCGCTCGCCACGGCGAGGCCGAGGACGACCCACGGCGAGACGTCACCGAGCTTGGCGAAGACGAGGTAGTTGTACAGCGGCACCCACGCGCGCCACTTGCCCTGCACACCCGCCTTGTCGAAGATGCGCATCAGCAGGAACGACGTGATGAGGTAGCCGGCGATGGCGAACAGGAAAAGGAACAGATACGCGATGGCCAGGAACGCCGCCTCGCCCGCGCTCGGCGCCCCGTAGTCGGAATATGCGAGATAGTTGATGTCCACTTCGATCCTCTCGAACGGCGGACGCTCGTCGGCGCCACCGGCGGGTGTCTCCCGCGCGACACATGCTAGCGAACCTGAGTGTTCGCTGAAATCCCCCGCGCTGCGTGTCACACGACGAGGTGGATCTCGCCCGGTGCGCCCGGGCGCAGCGTCCACCCGTTGACGCCGGCCCAGTCGAACAGGTCGTCGAGGCCCCCGATGCGCGGACCTGTCCGCGCGAGCGAGCGGACGAGGTCGCCCTTCGCGTGCTTGTTGAAGTGGTTGAGGGCGCGTACGGCCCCCGCCTCCCCCGCCGTCACGACGCGCACGTAGGCCGTGGGCAGTTCGACGGGAACGGGTCCCAGCGCGACGTACGCCTCCGACCGCAGATCGAGCACGAACGTCGGAGCGGACGCGCGCAGAGCCTCGGTGACCGCCGCCGCCCAGACGCGTCGCAGAGGAGGGACGCCGGGCAGGCTGGTCCCCGCCGCCAGGCGGTAGGCGGGGATGAGGTCGAGCGCCCCCACGGGTCCGAAGGGCGCGGAATGGATGCCGACGTGCCCACCCAGCCAGGAACGGGCGGCCTCGTCGAGGGTTCCGGCATCCAATGCGTCGAAGAGGACGCCGGTGTACCGGTCGATCGCGGGCATGGTCGCGGCGGTGCGCAGCGCGGCGTTGTCGGCGATCTCGTGACGTCGCTTCGCGCTGAGTTTGAGGACGCGAGCGGCCTCGTCCTCGTCGGCGGACAGGGCGACGAGGGCATCGACGACGGCGACGCGTTGGGGACGGAGCGCGGGCAGCGCGAGCCCGTCCACATCGACAGGCGCACCCTCGCCCCCGGGGCGTTTGGTCTCGGACGGGGGAAGCAGGACCAGCATGGAACCTCCGGTGAAACGACCGACGCGCGCCGCCCGAGTGTTCGGGCGACGCGCGTCGGGATGAAGCGATGTCAGGAGACGAGGGCCGCGTTTCCGGCGACGATCGTGAGCTCGTCGTTCGCCATCGACAGGAAGCCGTCCTCGGCGTTGGCCAGGATCTTCGTGCCGTCGGCGCGGGTGATGCGCACCTCGCCCTGGGCGAGGATCGCGAGCACCGGCTCATGCCCCTGCATGAAGCCGATCTCACCCTCGACGGTCTTGGCCACGACGAGCGAGGCCTCTCCCGTCCACACCTCGGCGTCGGCCGACACCAGGCTCACGCGCAACGACATGTCAGCCGTTCTCCTTCTGGATCTGCGCCCACTTGGCCTCGACGTCGGAGATGCCACCGACGTTGAAGAACGCCTGCTCGGCGACGTGGTCGAAGTCACCCTTGACGATCGCGTCGAACGACTCGATGGTCTCCTTGATCGGGACCGTGGAGCCCTCGACGCCGGTGAACTTCTTGGCCATGTAGGTGTTCTGCGAGAGGAACTGCTGGATGCGACGTGCACGCGACACGACGATCTTGTCTTCCTCGGAGAGCTCGTCGACACCGAGGATGGCGATGATCTCCTGCAGTTCCTTGTTCTTCTGGAGGATCTGCTTCACGTTGGTGGCGACGCGGTAGTGGTCGGCACCGATGTAGCGCGGGTCGAGGATGCGGCTGGTCGATGTCAGCGGGTCGATGGCCGGGTACAGACCCTTCGAAGCGATCTCACGCGACAGCTCGGTGGTCGCGTCGAGGTGCGCGAACGTCGTCGCCGGAGCCGGGTCGGTGTAGTCGTCGGCGGGGACGTAGATGGCCTGCAGCGACGTGATCGAGTGACCACGCGTCGAGGTGATGCGCTCCTGGAGCACACCCATCTCGTCGGCGAGGTTCGGCTGGTAACCCACGGCGGAGGGCATGCGGCCCAGCAGCGTGGAGACCTCGGAACCGGCCTGCGTGAAGCGGAAGATGTTGTCGATGAACAGCAGCACGTCCTGCTTCTGCACGTCGCGGAAGTACTCCGCCATCGTCAGGGCCGACAGGGCGACGCGCAGACGCGTCCCCGGCGGCTCGTCCATCTGGCCGAACACGAGGGCGGTCTTGTCGAAGACGCCCGCCTCTTCCATCTCGCCGATGAGGTCGTTGCCCTCACGGGTGCGCTCGCCGACACCGGCGAACACCGAGACGCCACCGTGGTCCTGCGCGACGCGCTGGATCATCTCCTGGATGAGGACGGTCTTGCCGACGCCGGCGCCGCCGAACAGACCGATCTTTCCACCCTGCACGTAGGGGGTGAGCAGGTCGATCGACTTGATGCCGGTCTCGAACATCTCGGTCTTGGACTCGAGCTGGTCGAAGCTGGGCGCCTTGCGGTGGATGCCCCAGCGCTCGGTGACCTCGATGGTCTCGCCGGGAACGCCGTTGAGCACCTCTCCGGTGACGTCGAACACCTTGCCCTTGGTGACGTCGCCGACGGGCACCGAGATGGGGCCGCCGGTGTCGCGCACTTCCTGGCCGCGGACGATGCCGTCGGTGGGCTTGAGGGCGATGGCG
This sequence comes from Microbacterium testaceum, assembly GCF_003075375.1. Taxonomy (GTDB): domain Bacteria; phylum Actinomycetota; class Actinomycetes; order Actinomycetales; family Microbacteriaceae; genus Microbacterium; species Microbacterium testaceum_E. Next base: position 129,655 of record NZ_QDFT01000003.1, read on the forward strand.
CGGACGAGGTCGTCGCCCAGGTGCTGCGCGACCTCGAGGGTGATCTCGGTCGACTCGTCACCGATGGTGATCGTGGTCTTCAGCGCGTTGTAGATCTCGGGGATCGCGTCATGCGGGAACTCGATGTCGACGACCGGGCCGGTGACGCGCGCGACGCGTCCGACGACGGCCGCGTCGGTCTTCTCGGCGGTGAGGCTCATGGCTTCTTCTCTCCTTGGGAACTTACTTGCCGGATGACAGAGCATCGGCGCCGCCGACGATCTCGGCGATCTGCTGCGTGATCTCCGCCTGACGCGCGTTGTTGCGCAGACGGGTGTAGTCGGTGATGAGCTTGTCGGCGTTGTCGCTGGCCGACTTCATCGCCTTCTGGGTCGCGGCGTGCTTGGCGGCCGACGACTGCAGCAGGGCGTTGAAGATACGGCTCTGGACGTACGTCGGCAGGAGCGCGTCGAGAACCGTCTCGGCGTCCGGCTCAAACTCGTAGAGCGGGTAGACCTCGGACTGCGCCGGGGCCTCATCGGCCTCGAGCACCTCGAGAGGGAGCAGACGCACCGATTCGGGCGACTGCGTCATCATGCTGACGAAGCGGTTGTACACGAGGTGAATCTCGTCGACGCCACCCTCGTTCTCGCCACCGGCACGGTAGGCCTGGATCACGGCATCCGAGATCTCTTCGGCCGTCGAGAACTGCGGGGTGTCGGTGTCGCCCACCCACTGCGCGACGCTCGGCATGCGGCGGAACTGGAAGTATCCGACGGCCTTGCGACCCACGAGGTAGTAGACGACCTCTTTGCCCTGCGAGCGCAGCAGCTCGGCCAGCTCGAGACCCTCGCGGAGGATCTGCGAGTTGAACGCGCCGGCGAGGCCGCGGTCGGAGGTGAAGATGACCACGGCCGAGCGACGGATGTTCTCGCGCTCGGTCGTCAGCGGGTGATCGACGGAGGAATGCGTGGCGACCGCCGAGACGGCGCTCGTGACGGCCCGCGCGAAGGGAGATGCCGCGCGCACACGCGCCATCGCCTTCTGGATGCGCGAGGCCGCGATGAGCTCCATCGCCTTGGTGATCTTCTTGGTCGTCTGAGCAGAACTGATCTTCTGCTTGTAGACCCGCAGTTGTGCGCCCATGATTAACGTCCTCAGGTCGCCGCTACTCAGCGACGGCCCTTGACGATCCGCTCCTGGTTGACGTCTCCGGCCTCGGCGGCGTCGACCTTCTCGGCGCCGACGACACTCTGGTCCTTGCCGGGCTGGAACTCCTGGGCGAACGCGTCGATCTTCTGCTCGAGCTCCGCGAGCGTGTCGTCGCCGAGCACGTTGGTCTCGCGCAGGGTGTCGAGCACGGTCGAGTTGCGACGCAGGTAGTCCAGCAGCTCGCGCTCGAAGCGCAGAACGTCCGAGACCTCGACGGTGTCGAGCTTGCCGTTGGTTCCGGCCCAGATCGAGACGACCTGCTCCTCGACCGGGTACGGCGAGTACTGCGGCTGCTTGAGCAGCTCGGTCAGACGCGCACCGCGGGCGAGCTGACGACGCGAGGCCGCGTCGAGGTCGCTCGCGAACATCGCGAAGGCCTCGAGCGAGCGGTACTGCGCGAGCTCCAGCTTCAGCGTTCCGGAAACCTTCTTGATCGACTTGACCTGGGCGTCACCACCGACGCGGGACACCGAGATACCCACGTCGACCGCGGGACGCTGGTTGGCGTTGAACAGGTCGGACTGCAGGAAGATCTGACCGTCGGTGATCGAGATGACGTTCGTGGGGATGTACGCCGAGACGTCGTTCGCCTTGGTCTCGATGATCGGCAGGCCGGTCATCGAGCCGGCACCCAGCTCGTCCGAGAGCTTGGCGCAACGCTCGAGCAGACGCGAGTGCAGGTAGAACACGTCGCCGGGGTACGCCTCGCGGCCCGGCGGGCGGCGCAGCAGGAGCGACACGGCACGGTAGGCTTCGGCCTGCTTGGACAGGTCGTCGAAGATAATCAGGACGTGCTTGCCGCCGTACATCCAGTGCTGGCCGATGGCCGAACCGGTGTAAGGGGCGAGGTACTTGAAGCCGGCCGGGTCAGAGGCCGGGGCGGCGACGATGGTGGTGTACTCCATCGCACCAGCGTCCTCGAGGGCGCCCTTCACCGAAGCGATGGTCGAGCCCTTCTGACCGATCGCGACGTAGATGCAGCGGACCTGCTTGTTGACGTCGCCGGACTCCCAGTTGGCCTTCTGGTTGATGATCGTGTCGATCGCGATGGCCGTCTTGCCGGTCTGGCGGTCGCCGATGATGAGCTGACGCTGGCCACGGCCGACGGGGATCATGGCGTCGATGGCCTTAATGCCGGTCTGCAGGGGCTCGTGCACGCTCTTGCGCTGCATGACGCCCGGGGCCTGGAGCTCGAGGGCACGACGACCCTCGGTCGCGATCTCGCCGAGACCGTCGATCGGGTTGCCGAGCGGGTCGACGACGCGACCCAGGTAACCGTCGCCGACGCCGACCGAGAGGACCTCGCCGGTGCGGGTGACGCTCTGGCCCTCTTCGATGCCGGAGAACTCGCCGAGCACGACGACACCGACCTCGTTCTCGTCGAGGTTCTGCGCGAGCCCGAGCGTGCCGTCGGCGAAGCGGATGAGCTCGTTCGCCATGACGCCGGGAAGGCCCTCGACGTGGGCGATGCCGTCGGCCGCGTCGACGACGACGCCGACCTCGGTCGCCGCGGCGCCGGTGGGCTCGTAGGCGTTGACGAAGTCCTTCAGCGCGTCACGAATGACGTCGGGGCTGATAGAGAGATCTGCCATTGTCTTCCTTCGTTCGTGGGGCCCGGGGCCCCCAAGATCACGCCCGCTCGGGCGGAAAGTCTTCAGCCGGCGATCCGCTGGCGGAGGTCGGCGAGGCGTGCGGACACGCTCGCGTCGATGACGTCGTCCGCGACCTGCACGCGCAGTCCGCCGAGGACGGTCGGGTCGATCACGGTGTTCAGCGTGACCGACGATCCGTAACGTGCGCTGAGAGCGTTCTGCAGACGGGTCTGCTGATCGGCGCTCAGGGGGGCTGCGGCCGAGACGGTGGCGACGATGCGCGAGCGCTGGTCGGCGACGATGCGCTCGGCGCGACGCAGCAGGGCGCGCACGCGGCGGCCGCGAGCCTGGCTGACGAGCGACGACACGATCAGCGTCGTACCCGCGCTCGCGCGCCCGCCGAGGAGCGACGACACGAGGTCGCCCTTGGCCGCGGAGCCGCCCATGCGACCGCCGAGGGCGAGCTCGAGCTCGCCGTTGGAGGCGACGGTGCGCGAGAACGAGAAGAGCTCCGCCTCGATGTCGGCCGGCTCGGCGACCGAGGTCGCCTGGATCGCCAGCTCTTCGAGGCCCTCGACGAACTCGGCGGCGCTCGACCAGCGCTGCTGCGCGGCGCTGGTGAGGATCGCCACGGTCGCGGGGCGGTACGACGAGCCGAAGACCGCCGAGACCAGGCCCGCCCGCGCGTCCGCCGGGACCGACGAGTCGGACAGCGCGCCGCTCAGCTGAGCGGAGCCGCTGACGGCGCCGACGGCCGCGAACAGCTCGCGCGCGACGTCGAGGTCGACGTCGGGCGTGGCGGCCAGGGCCTGAGCGGTCGCGGTCCGCGCCTGAGTGGTCGCGCTGCCCATTACTTGGCCGCCTTCTCGGATGCCTCGAGGTCGGCGAGGAAGCGGTCGACCACGGCGTTGGCACGCGCGTCGTCCGACAGCGTCTCTCCGATGACGTTGCCCGCGAGGTCGACCGCGAGGGTTCCGACCTCGGTGCGCAGCTGCACGAGCGCGGTCTGGCGCTCGGCCTCGATCTGCGAGTGGGCGGCGGCGGTGATGCGTGCCGCGTCGGCGGCAGCGGTCTCGCGTGCCTCAGCGACGATCTTGCGGCCGTCCTGGGTGGCGTTCTCGCGGATCTCACCGGCTTCGCGGCGCGCCTCGGCGAGCTGTGCCGTGTACTGCTCGAGGGCGGCTTCGGCCTGTCGCTGGGCCTCGTCGGCCTTGGCGATGTTTCCCTCGATGGCAGCACTGCGCTCGTCGAGCAGCTTCGCCATGCGCGGCAGCGCAACGCGCCAGACCACGACGACGATGATGATGAAGCACACCAGCGACCAGACGATGTCGTACGTCGCCGGAAGCAGCGGGTTCTCCGGTGCTTCTCCGCTGGGTTCCGCGGCGAGAGTGACAAGAGCGTTCAGCATCCTGTCTCCTTACAGTGAGTCGAGAGCGGCCGGATCAGGTGAAGATGAAGCCGGTCGCGATACCGATGAAGGCGAGCGCCTCGGTGAAGGCGATACCGATGAACATCAGGACCTGCAGGCGGCCCGCGAGCTCGGGCTGACGGGCGACGCCCTCGATCGTCTTGCCGACGACGATACCCACGCCGATGGCGGGGCCGATGGCCGCGAGGCCGTAGCCGATCGTGGCGACGTTACCGGTGACCTGGGCGAGAACCGTAGTTGCGTCCACGGGTTTTTTCCTTTCGTTGGGTGGCTCGGCGTGCGCCGGGCCGCTCAGTGCTCTTCTGCGACCGCGAGCTGGATGTAGACCGCGGTGAGGATCGCGAAGACGTACGCCTGGAGGAAGGCGACGAAGATTTCGAACAGGGTGAAGGCGAGGCCGAAGGCGAGCGAACCGGCGCCGAGCGCGATCCATCCGCCGCTCAGGCCGAAGACGAAGAACTGGGTGGCCGAGAAGAACAGCACCAGCATGAGGTGGCCGACCACCATGTTCATCAGCAGTCGCAGCGTCAGGGTGACGGGGCGGATGATGAAGGTCGAGAGGAACTCGAGCGGCACGATGATGATGTACAGCGGCCACGGCACACCCGAGGGCAGCAGCGCGTTCTTGAAGAACCCGCCGGGGCTCTTCTTGATACCGGCGTAGATGAAGGTCACGTAGGCGACGATCGCGAGCAGCATCGGAACGGCGATCACGCTGGTGCCGGCGATGTTCAGACCCGGGATGACGCCCGTGATGTTCATGAACAGCACCATGAAGAAGATCGTGGTGAGGATCGGCAGGAAGCGCTTGCCGTCCTTGCGCCCCAGGATGTCCTCGGCGATGTTGACGCGGACGAAGTCCAGGCCCATCTCGACGATGCTCTGGAACCGGCCGGGGACGACCTTCATGCGACGCGTGCCGACGACCAGGAAGATCACGAGGACGGCGGTCGCGAGGAACTGCACCAGGTTGATGCGCGTGATCTCGAACGGCGCACCGAAGATGTACAGCCCCGGGAAGGTGATGACCGCGTCGGGGAAGAACTCGGAGATGGAGGGCGGGTGGAACTCCGCACCCGCAGACGCGAAGTTCGTGATCAGGGTCGCAGCTTGAGTAGTCAGCGCTGGCTCCAGCTTCGGGGCATCGGTGTGAACCGTTGCGACGATGGTCGGTGATAGTACCCGAAGTGCGAACCTGGAGGAGATTTCCCATCGCGGGCGGGTACTTATGCCACCCTATCAAACTCCCGGCGGATCCATGAGTCCGCGGGGGCGATCGTCTCGGCGCCGGACTAACGTGCGCGGCGACGCGAGCGGGTGGGCTATGGGCCGCTCAGGCGCGTCGGTCTCCGGCGTCGGGGTCGGTGGGAAGCGTGACGTCGCTGGCGCTGGGGATCCGCATGCGCAGCAGCACCACCACGTCGACGGCGAGCGATGCGATGACGCTGACGACGAGCGCCACGTAGAACACCACCGGATCGACCCAGTCCTGGCCGCGCAGCACGACGATCGCGACGATGAACAGGATGAGCTTGAGCAACCACCCGCCCAGCACGATGCCGAAGAAGATGGGCACGTAGAGGGGGTCGCCGAACCAGCGGTTGGCCACGAGGATGCTCGTCGCGGTCACGGCGAGGAAGATCGCACTCACGGCCACCCCCGCGAGGGCGCTGCCGAGACCCCCCGCTCCCCCGACGGCGAAGCCGACGACGGCACCGGCGATCAGGAGTGCGGCGGTGACGACACCGCCCCAGACGAGGGCGGTGCGCAGGACCGGCGTACTCGAGAGGGGACGGCGGGCGGCGGGGGCGGTGCTCATGAGGGGGACTCCGGTCGGGTGGGTCGGACGCGACGGGCGAGCCGGCGCAGACGGTGCTGAGAGGGAAGGAGGGTGAGGACGGCGCACGCGATGACGCCCGCGGCGCCGAAGACGATGCCGATGGCGTAGTCGCCGGGCCAGCTCTGCTGCGTGCCGATGTACATGAGCAGGAACGCCAACGAGACGACCGCCGTCCAGGCGTAGAAGATCAGTACGGCGTCGCGGTCGCTGTGGCCCATGTCGAGCATGCGGTGGTGCAGGTGCTTGCGGTCGGGCGAGAAGGGAGAACGCCCCGCCCACTGGCGGCGCGCGACGGCGAGACCGAAGTCCAGCAGCGGCAGCAGCACGATCACGACCGGCAGCAGGATCGGGATGAACGCACCGAGAAGCTGCGAACGCCCGATCTTCTCGGGGTCGAGCACGGCCGGGTCGAGCTGGCCCGTGATCGCCACCGCCGAACTGGCCATGAGCAGCCCCAGCATGAGAGCACCCGCATCGCCCATGAAGAGCTTCGCGGGGGTCCAGTTCATCGGCAGGAAGCCGAGGCAGGCGCCGACGAGCACCGCGGCGATGAAGGACGCGAGGTTGAAATAGGTGCTGGCCCCGGTATCGCGGACGAGGAGGTAGGAGTAGGCGAAGAACACGCCGTTGGCGATGAGGCAGACGCCCGCGACGAGACCGTTGAGACCGTCGATGAAGTTGACGGCGTTCATGACGACGACCAGGGCGAAGACCGTGAGCAGGAAGCTGACCCAGCTCGACCCGACCGTGAGCGCCCCGATCGGCAGCGACAGGATCTGCAGCTGGCCGAACCACGCGATGACGGCGGCCGCGACGAACTGCGCGCCGAGCTTGATCATCCAGTCGAGGTCCCACAGGTCGTCCGCGACGCCGACCAGCACGATCAGCAGCACCGCCCCCAGCAGGGACAGCACCGGGACCGGATCGGTCCAGAAGATCGCGAAGTACGGGTTGCGACTCGACAGCGCGAACGCGGCGAGGACGCCGAGGAACATGGCCACGCCCCCCAGCCGGGGCGTCGGGGTCTTGTGCACATCGCGTTCCCGGATGCCCGGGTACAGCTTGAAGCGCAGGGCGAGCTTCCACACCACCCACGACAGCGCGAGCGTGACCGCCGCCGTGAACAGGATGGTGAGGAGGTACTGGGTCACGGACCCGGAGCCTCGGCATCCGGAGCAGTGCCGCCCGCGGGCGACGCCGGACCGAGGTCGGTCGCAGGCGCGTCGTCGACGGGGTCGGGCTCGAGCAGATCGCCCAGCACCTCGCGCAGGCGTTCACGTGAGATCGCGCCCTCGCGCAGCACCCGCACCTGCGGCTCGGCACCGCCGACCAGGGTCGTTGCATCGACGATGGTCGAGGCCACCCCGGTCTCGCTGGGGCCGGCGTCGAGATAGGCCGCGACGCTGTCGCCCAGCATGTCGCGGGCCGAGTCGATGTCGACGGCCGCGGGCCGTCCGGTGAGGTTCGCGCTCGAGACGGCGAGGGGACCCGTCTCTTCGAGCAGTTCGAGGGTCAGCTTCTGCGCGGGCATGCGCACGGCGACGGTGCCGTGGGTGTCGCCGAGGTCCCACGACAGCGACGGCTGGGCGGGCAGCACGATGGTGAGCCCACCGGGCCAGAACTCGCGCACGAGGTCTTCGACGGCCGGTGGGATCTCGGCCACGAGGGCGCGCAGCGTGCCCACGCCCGCCACCAGCACGGGCGGCGGTTGCTGGCGACCGCGACCCTTCGCCTCGAGCAGGCCCGCGACGGCGCGCGCGTTGAACGCGTCCGCGGCGATTCCGTAGACGGTGTCGGTGGGGAGCACGACGAGTTCGCCTCTGCCGATGGCCTGACGCGCGTGGCGCATCCCGGACAGCAGCTGCGACTCGTCACGGCAGTCGTAGACGGGTGACATGTCGCGCGCCAGTCTAGCCGCGCCGCCGACCCCGCGCTGTCCCGACCCCGCGCGGCCACCGTCGGGCGGCGGTCGGCACCGCCCCCGGTGTCACGGGCGTCCCGCGTGGTCAGGGGCGGATCGCGGTCGTCGCCCGGTCGCGTCGGGTGAGGTCGGGGTGCGTCGCGGCCGAGCGCCAGCCGTCGTTCGTGAGGATCTCGCGGATCGCCGCCCCCTGCCACTCGCCGTGCTCGATGACGATGGTCGCGCCGGGGTGCCCGAGGCGCAGTCCCACCCGGCTCAGCTGCCGCACGGCATCCAGACCGTCCGGTCCCCCGTAGAGGGCCGCGGGCGGATCGAACAGCCGCACCTCGGGATCGCGCGGGATCGCGTCGTCGGGAACGTACGGAGGATTGGATGCCACGACCGAGACCGTGCCGTCGAGCTCGCCGAACGCGTCGGCGAGGTCGATGAAGGCGAGCGTGACGTTGCCGGCGCTGACCCGGTCGACGTTCTGGCGGGTCCAGACGAAGGCGTCGACGGAGTTCTCGGCCGCGAACACCCGGGAGTGCGGCACCTCGGTGGCCATCGCCAGGGCGATCGCCCCGCTTCCGGTGCCGAGGTCGACGGCGATGGGGGCGTCGGAGGCCACGGCGCGCAGCGCGTCGATCGCCAACTGCGCGACCATCTCGGTCTCGGGCCGGGGGACGAAGACGCCCGGGCCGAGACCGAGATGGTCGCG